>JAQBQH010000341.1 GCA_028287105.1 Myxococcales bacterium | reverse complement strand
GCCGGAGGCGGAGAGGGAGCGGCGGCGCCAGGCGAAGAAGGCGATGAGCGAGCTGAGGAGGACGCCGAGGAAGAGGCGGGCGAGCACGGGGGGACGGTAGCACGGGGGCGGTGGTGTGGATGCGGAGTATGACCGTGGGCGGAGAGGGGCTTTCGGGAGGCGGACGAGGGCGGGCCTTGCGGACCGTCGGGCGGTGGGCGGACGGCGCGTGGGTTGTGCCTGCGGCCGTCAGCCCAAATTGGGGTGGGGAGGCGCGCGTAAGGGGGCCGGACGGCCGCGCAAGGATGGCGAGAAGCCGCTGAAGGTGGGGATGCGGCACGATCGACGGCCGCTATTGGCGAAGCAGTTTCCGGTGCATGTCACGTGGCGGATCAATCGTCAGGTGTGGAGCTTGCGCTCGGGACGGTTTCCGAAGGTCTTGAAGGACGTGATGTACGCGGGCGAGAAGAAGGGATTTCGCGTCGTGCACTATGCCTTCTTGAAAGATCACATTCATTTGATCGTCGAGGCGGTGGATAGGGTCGCGTTGTCGAGGGGGATGCAAGGGCTGGGAGTGCGGGTCGCAAAGGCAGTCAATAACTGATGCGACGGTCGGGGAACGTCGTCAGCGATCGCTATCACGCGAAGTTCTTGTTGAACCCGACGATGGTGAAGAGCGCGCGGCGGTATCTGCTCACGAACGCGTTCAAGCACTATCGAATCGTGGGACCCGACCCGTTCGCGTCGAAGCTGGCGGTGAGCGAGCCGCGGACGTGGTTGATGCGGCAGGTGGTGTAGCGGACGGGTTTGGCGCGGACGGGGTCCGCGCGGGACGGGGTTTGGCGCGGACAGGCCCTGGTGCCGGGGGTGCCGCTTTAGGCGGCGGTGCGTTTGACCGGGATGCTGCGGACGCGGCCTAGCTCGGCGACGCCGCGTTCGCGGAGGAAGTCGAGGAAGGCGATGGCCGCCGGGAGCTCGACGGCGGGGACGAGGTCGATGAGCTCTTTGGCCTGGCGGCGGAGGAGCTCGCCGGGGCCTTCGCCGGTGGTGGTGGGGCGCTCGAGCTGGACGTTGTCCTCGGGCGGGGGGGTCGGCTCGCCCCAGGGGGCGGGCTCTTTCGGGGTAAGTTGCTCTTTTTCCAGCCACTTGTGCATGGACCAGTGGAGGAGCTCGGAGCGGTAGCTGAACCAGCGCTCGCGTTCGGTCGGGTAGTTGATCAGCACGTCTTTGAAGCGGCGGAAGGCGCCCTTGCCGTCGATGGCGATGACGAGGCGCTCGCGGAGGGCTTCGTCCGTGACTCCGATCACGAAGCGCTCCATCCACTTGTATTGCTCGCGACTTGCGGCCGGCTCGATGCGTACGAACGAATCGCCACCCACCTGCACTTTGGCGCGCTGCTCGGCGTAGTCGATGGCCCCCTCGCTGACGGTGACGACTTCGCCGGACCGCGTGTCGAGGAAGCTCTCGGTATCGGGCGCATTGCGCTCGAATGCGGTCTCGAGGTCGGTCCAGTTGATGGGGGTGACACGCATGGGGCCTTCTCCAGTTGGCGCGAAAGATCTCAACTTTACGATACGACGTGACTCCCCCCCTTTCAAGACGAAAGACGCTTGACACTTCGCGGCATTGGGCTAGATTGACCAACCCATGGCTCGCGTCACTGTAGAAGATTGTTTGGAGAAGGTCGGCAACCGGTTTGCGCTCGTGATCCTCGCGGCCGAGCGCGCTCGTCAGTTGTCGAAGGGCGCTCGCCCGCTGGTCCGCTGCGACAACAAACCAGCCGTCACCGCGCTGCGCGAAATCGCCGACGGCAAGGTGAAGTTCATCGAGGTCGTCCACGAGATGGTGGACATCCACCTCAAGGAAACGCGCGCTCGCGGCATCGTCGACGACGCAAACAAGCGTCAGAAGTAGCACCTCAGTTATCCTAGGGGCGTGCAGCCCGCCATCCTGCTCTGGGAGCTCAGCCACCGCGCCCGTTCCGGCGTGGCCCTGGCCGAGGTGCGTGGTCTGCGCGCGTCCCCGATCCGCATCGAGCTGTTTCGCGGTTGGGTCCACGCCCTCGATTGGTTTCCGCTCAAATGGACGTTGGGCCCGGCGCCGGCACGCGGCGAGGAGCAGCTCCGCGTCATCCTCAAGCGCGACGACGTCGACTGGCGCTTCGACGAGAAGCTGGCGCTGCAAAAGCGCGGCCCCGTCGCGCCGTTTCATCCCGCGGCGGTGATCCGCAACGTCGTGCAGCCCGACGGCGACGCCTTTCGCGCGCGGGCCGGAACGGCGCGCCTGCAGATCGTCGGCGCGCCGCACCCGAGCTGCATCGGCCTCGACGAGCGCGCGCTGGTCGCGATGCTGGCCACGCCGCGCACGCTCGAGGAGCTCGAGCGGACGCAGCTGGCGCAGCCGGGACGCGCGGCGCGGCTGTGCGCGTTCCTCGAGGCGGTGGGCGCGCTCACCGTCGAGAACGAGCTCTCGCTGGCCTCGGCCTACAAGGTGCTCGAGCTGGCCGACGGCGCCAACGCCGAGGAGATCAAGCGCGCCTATCGCCGTCTGGCGCGCACGCTCCACCCCGACGTTCATCCGCACGCCTCGCCCGACGAGCAGCGTGAGCTCGAGCGCCGCTTCGCCGCCGTCAGCGCCGCCTACAAGAGATTGGTGTAAGCTTTCAACGCCGTGAAGCTGCTTTGCTTCCACGTCGCAGGCCAGGACTTCGGTGTGCCCATCGCCGCGGTCAAGGAGACGATCCCCGAGCGGCCGCTGACGCGGCTCGGGCTGGTGCCTCCGTTCGTCGCCGGTCTCATCAACCTGCGCGGCGAGGTGGTCGCGGTGCTCGACGTCGGCGCCATGCTGGGGCTCGGGCGCGACGACAGACGTAAATCGCGAAACATCGTCATCCTGCGCGCCAACCTGCTCGTCGGTGCGCGCGACCCGCGCAACGCCGCCAATCGGCCCGGGGCCGGGCTGCTCGTCGACGGCCTGAGCGGCGTGCGCGACGTCGCCGACGGCGATCTCAAGCCGCCGCCGCCGACGCTGGCCGCCGAGCCGGCCAGCTATCTCGACGGCGTCATCGCCTGTGGCGACCCGCCGCGCCCCCTACTTTTGCTCGCGCCCGAGCGGCTCCTCGGCTCGCCGCAGCTTGCCCCCTACCGACGGGAGATGCGCTGATGGAATGGCCGAAGATCAGCATCAAATGGAAGATCTTCCATTGGTGCTTCGCGCTCGCGCTCATGATCCTCGCCTTCAACTACTGGTACACGACGAAGCTGGTGCGGCGGTCGGCGGGACACACCGCCTCGGAGCTGCAGGGCTACTTCACGCGCTACCAGGCGTTCGAGCGCGCCATCGCGCAGGGGATGTCGGCGGCCGTCGATGTGTGGGCCGGATCGCCGCAGCTGCGCGCGGCGTTCGCTGCCGGCAACGACGAGGCGGCCCGCCCCGTGGTCGCGCAGGTACAAGACTCGCTGCGCAACACCATCGCGCCCGACTTCGTCATCCTCGTCGACCGGCACGGTGACGCGACCACCCTCGGCGCCGTCGACGCCGGCGCGGCGCGAGCCATGCGCGCGCTCGGCGATCTGCGTCAGGGCATGACCATCGCCGATGGCCTGCTCGAGCACAACGGCCACGCCTATCTGATCGCGGGCGAGCCGGTGCGACGCGATGGCGAGGTCGTCGGCGCGCTGCTCATCGGCAAGGGCCTGGAGAAGGTGTTCAGCGACTTCAAGCGCGCGTCCGGCGACGACAGCACACATCAGATCGATCTCGTGCTGGTGCACAACATGCGCACCACCGCGTCGTCGGCCGAGGCCAAGGAGTGGGACGAGCTGGCGCGCGTCACCCGGCCCGAGGCACGTGACACCGTCACCGACGGTGAAGAGAAGGCCAGCGTGGTCAGCGTCAAGGACACGCAGCACGACTTCTTCCAGGGGCAGCTCAACGGCTACGACGGCTCGGCCCAGGGGTTCATCGGCAGCATCTACATCCTCCGCAACCGCATCGAGCGCACGCAGCGCATCAACAACATGATTCGCGACAACCTGGCCGTGGCGGCGGTGGCGCTCGGGCTGGCGGCGATCATCGCCTTTGCCATCTCGATGATCGTGACCTTGCCCATCCGGCAGTTCATCGCAGCGACGGGAGAGCTGTCGCACGGCACCGGCGATCTGACCAAGCGGCTGCGCGTCGCGCCGCACGCCGGCGCCGAGATGCACGAGCTGGCCGAGAACTTGAACAACCTCTTCGCCAAGCTGCAGAACCTGGCCGGCGAGGTGCAGGGCGCGTCGTTCCAGGTGGGCGCGTCGTCGGCCGAGATCTCGGCGGCGTCGAAGCAGATGCTCGGCGGCGCCAAGGATCAGGCGGCGCGCATCGAGTCGTCGACGGCGGCGGTGACCGAGCTGTCGTCGTCGATCCAGACCGTCGCCGACAACGCCATCCAGGCCACCAAGGTGGCCAAGGAGGCGGGCGACAACGCCGAGAGCGGCATCGCGTCGATGGGCAAGCTGCACGCTTCGTTCGAGGAGACGGCCGATCGCATCAATCAGCTCGGCGAGTCGTCCAAGCGCATCGGCAACATCGTCGACGTCATCCGGCAGATCTCGGAGCAGACGTCGCTCCTGGCGCTCAACGCGTCGATCGAGGCGGCGCACGCCGGCGAGCAGGGGCGCGGCTTCGCCGTCGTCGCCGACGAGGTCTCGTCGCTGGCCAAGCGCGTCGGGCAGTCGGCCAAGGACATCGAAGGGCTCATCGGCACCATCAGCGATCAGACCCAGCAGGCGGTGCAGTCGATGCAGTCGAACATGCGCGAGGTCGAGCTGGGCGTCACCGGCGTGACGCGCACGCTGGCGTCGCTCAAGCAGATCGCCGCCGTCATCGACGACACCGCCCGCTCGGTGCAGGAGCAGGCGCTGGTGTCGGACGAGATCGCCCGCAACATGGACGCCGTGCAGAAGATCGCGCAAGAGGTGCTCGGCTCGTCGGAGGAGGCGGTCGTGCAAGGCGATCAGCTGCACGCGCTGGCGCTCAAGCTCGAGGAGCTGGTGCGCGGCTTCCGCATCGACGGCGACGGCCACGGCGGCGAAAATGGCGCGCGGATCCTGTCGACCGGCGCGGCGGCGGCGTTACCGGAGCGGTCGAGCGAGCGGCGCAAGTCGGCGCGAGGCTAGCGATTGCAGCGGACCCGCGCCGAGCTGGCACTCCTCGTGCGCGAGGCGGCCGGTCTCGATCCGCCGGCCTGGGCGCTCGAGGCGCGCGAGCGCGAGCGTGCGGCGGCGCTCGGCCTCGCCGAGGACGAGTATGCCGGGCGCGCGGCGGGTGACGCGGGCGAGCTGGCGCGCCTGGTCGAGCTCTTGCGCGTCGGCGAGACCCGCTTCTTCCGCCATCGCGCGCAGCTACAGGCGCTCGGCGAGCGCGTGCTGCCGTCGCTGCGCGGACCGGTGGCGGCGTGGAGCGCCGGCTGCTCGAGCGGCGAAGAAGCATGGACCCTGGCCATCCTCCTGGCCGAGCGCGGGCTGCCGTTTTCGCTTTGGGCGACCGACTTGTCGACGGTGGCGCTGGCGCGGGCGCGCGAGGGGCGCTATCCGGCGGCGCGCGTCGAGGCCGAAGTGCCGGCGCCGCTGGTGCCGCGCTACTTCCGACCCATCGGTGAAGAACGCGTGCTCAACGATCGGCTGCGGCCGCACGTCCGCTTCGACGCGCACAACCTTTTGGCGTCGGTGCAGGGGCGCGAGTTCGATCTGGTGCTGTGCCGCAACGTGCTCATCTACTTCGACGAAGCGGCGCGCGCGGAGGCGGTGGCCGGCCTCGTGCGCGTGCTCAAGCCGGGCGGCTGGCTGCTCGTCGGCTACTCGGAGACGCTGCGCGACTGCGGCGAGCTGACGGCCGAGGGGCACGCGCTGTTTCGCAAGCGCGCGCCGGCGGCAATGGCGACGCCGGGGCCGGCGACGAAGCGCATGGCGGCAGCGACGGCGGCGGCACATCCATCGTCGCTGCACCGCACGATGGCGGCGGGGAGCGCGGCGTACGCGGGCGGCGCGGCGAGCGCGGCGATTCGGCGGGTGCTGCTGCGTGGCGACTACCTCGACGGCAAGCGGCTGGCGGCCGAGCTGCGCAGCGTCGTCGGCGAATCGCGCGCGCTCGTCGACCTCGACGGCGTCTCCTTCCTCGGCGATGACGCGGCGCGGGTGTTGCGGCGCGCGGTCGAAGCGGCGCCCGGCCTCGAGGTGCGCGCCACGCGGGCACCCGTCCGTCGCTGGCTCGCCCGCCATGGGATCCGCGTCAAGTGAGCGTGCGCGCGTGAGCGATCCGGTCTGGTACCAGTTCCTCGACGAGACGCGCGCCCACGCGGCGTCGCTCTCGGCGGCGGCGGCGCTGGCGGCGCTCTCGACGGCGGAGCAGCATCGCCTCGTCGGCGCCATGTTCGCGCTGCGCACGTCGGCGGCGCTGCTCGGCGTCGAGGCGATCGCGCGCGCCGCGACCGCCGCCGAGATCGCGGTCGCCGAGCAATCGGCCCAGACCTGGCTCGATCTGCGCGCCCCGCTCCTCGCCTGCGCCCGCGCGATCGCCGAGGCGGTCGAGCTCCTGGCGCGCCCCGATTCCTCGGGCGCGCGCCTCGATGACACCAGCGCGCTCGACGCCGCCGCCGAGGCGCTCGGCCTCCGTCGGGTCGTGTCGCCGGCGGCGCCGGCGGCGTCGAGCAGCCCTGCCCCACCACCGTCGAGCGACGACACCGTGTGGGTTCCGCAGGTCGACGCCGACATGATCGAGCCCTTCCTCGAGGAGGCGGCCGAGCGCATCGAAGCGCTGTCGCAGAAGCTCCTGCGTCTCGAGTCGGCGCCGACGGCAGAGCTGGTGCGCGAGATCTTCCGCGATCTGCACACCGTCAAAGGCTCCTCCGCCTTCGTGGGCCTCAAGCGCATGCAGCTCCTGGCGCACGCTGCCGAGGATCTGGTCGGGCAGCTGCGCGACGGCGCGCGCGCGGCCGATCGCGGCGTCATCGACGCGCTCCTCGGCGCGCTCGACGGGTTGCGCGCCATCTTGCAAGCGGCGGCGCAGGTCGATCCCGCCGCCGGTGCGCGCATCGACGTGCCGATCGACCACGTGGTGGCGCGCCTGCGCGTGCCCGGGCTGCCCGCCGCGACCGGTTCGCCCGCATCCGCGACGGCAGCGACGCCGACGGCCCCCAGCGAAGCGCGCCAGACCGTGCGCGTCGACTTCGACAAGCTCGACACCCTGCTCAACCTCGTCGGTGAGCTGGTGCTCGCGCGGGCGCGGCTGCACGGCACCATCGCCTCGGTCGCCGTCCTCGGGCGGGAGCTCGACGCCCTGGTCCGGCGCGCGCGCCTGCAGCGCGGCCGCCTCGACCTCGACGACGTCGATCGCTTTCAGCGCATCCTCGTCGAGCTGGCGGCCGACCTCGGCGGCGGCGCCGGCGCGCTCGATCATGTCTCCGCCGATCTGCGCCAGCAGGTCATGAAGCTGCGCATGCTGCCGGTGGCGCGGGTCTTCACCAAGTATCACCGCACCGTGCGCGAGCTGGCCAACACGCTCGGCAAGCGCGTCACGCTGGAGCTGATCGGCGCCGAGACGGAGCTCGACAAGGTGCTCCTCGAGCAGCTCGACGATCCGCTCATGCACCTGGTGCGCAACTGCGTCGACCACGGCATCGAATCGCCGGCCACGCGTCGCGCCGCCGGCAAACCGGACGAGGGCACCATCACGCTCTCGGCGCGCCACCGCGGCAACCAGATCGTCGTCGAGGTGAGCGACGACGGCGCGGGGATCGATCCGGCACGCCTGCGCGCCAAGGCGCGGGAGAAGCAGCTCTGCAGCGACGAGGAGCTGGCGGCGATGGACGACGCGCTGCTCCTCGAGCTCATCTTCCGCCCCGGCTTCTCGACGGCGGCGCGGGTCACCGACGTCAGCGGCCGCGGCGTCGGCATGGACGTGGTGCGCGACACGCTGCAGCGGCTCTCGGGCACGATCGAGCTGTCGTCGAGGCCGGGCAGCGGCACGACCTTCACGCTCAAGCTGCCGCTCACGCTCGCCATCGTGCAGGTGCTGCTGGTGCGCATCGGCGGCGAAGACTACGCCCTGCCGCTCGACGTCGTTCAGCGCACGCTGGCGGTCACGCCGGCAGACGTGCACCGCGTCCACGACCGCGAGATCATCTTCGTCGGCGACGAGCAGGTGCCGCTGGTGTGGGCGGCCGAAGCGCTGGAGCTCGGCGCGGGCGGGCCGCGGGTCGACTTTGGCGGCGGCGGCGGCGACTGGCCGGTCGTCCTCGTCGACGCCGGCGGTCAGACCTATGCGCTCGCGGTCGAGCGCCTCGTCGGCAAGCGCGAGATCGTGCTGAAGTCGCTGGGCGCGCTGCTCGAGCAGGTCCCCTGCGCGGCGGGCGCCACGCTCATCGGCGACCGTGTCGCGGTGATCCTCGACGTCGTGCAAGTGGTGCAGCGGGGCGCGGCGGGGCGTGGGAAAAAGGCTGTCAGCTCTCAGCTCTCAGCCATCAGCACCGCGCAGACGCGGCGGGCGCGCATCTTGTTGGCGGAGGATTCGGACGTGGTGCGGGAGCAGCTCAGGCGCGTATTGGAGGCGCATGGGTACGAGGTGGTGACGGCGCGGGACGGGGCGGAGGCGCTCGAGATCGCCAGTCGCGACACCGCGGGCTTCGATCTCGTGTCGACCGACGTGATGATGCCGAACCTCGACGGCTACGAGCTGACGCGCGCGCTCAGGGCCCAGCCGCGCCACCGCGAGGTGCCGATGATCATGGTGACCTCCAAGGGCGAGCACCTCGACCGCGTGCGCGGCTTCGACGCCGGCGTCGACGACTATCTGACCAAGCCGCTCGACGCGGGCGAGCTCATCCGCGCCGTCGAGCGCCACCTCGGCGCCGCGCGCACGAGGCCGTCGTGAACGTCTTCGTGCTGGCCGAGGGCGCCGTCCTGCCCGAGTTCGTGCGCCGCCCGCTGGCCGGCGCCGGTCACACCGTCAGCGCCTTCGCCGCGCTCGACGATTTCCTCGCCGCCTGCCACGCCGACCCGCCCGAGGCGGTGGTGGTGGCCGCGCGCGTCGGCGCCGACGAGGGGCACGCCATCATCCATCGCCTGCGCCGCGGCGGGCCGATGGCGGCTCCCGTCGAGGTCGCCGCCGTCCTGCTCTCGCCCGACGAGGACGATCGCGGCGACGCCCGCCGCGTCGGCGCCACCTTTCTGCGCGTGCCCTTCTCCGCCGGCGATCTCCTCGACGCCGTCGGCGCCGCCACCCGCGGCCGCAAGCTCATCCTGGTCGCCGACGACTCCGCGCTCATTCATCGCCACACCTTGCCCATCCTCGAGGAGGCGGGCTACGACGTCATCAGCGCCTTCGACGGTGCCGAAGCGCTCGACGTCATCGAAGAGCGCAAGCCGGACCTCGTCATCACCGACGTCGAGATGCCCAAGCTCGACGGCTACGCCGTGTGCAAGGCGATCAAGGAGCGCTGCGCGCGCGGCGAGCTACCGCCGATGCCGGTCATCATCTGCTCCGCGCTCGGCGAAGCGGCCGACCTCGAGCGCGGCTTCGACGCCGGCGCCGACGACTACCTGGTCAAACCGGCCGCGCCCGACGACCTCACCTCGCGCATCCGCTCGCTCCTGTCGACGTTCGGCCTCGACCCGGGACAGCGCGAGAAGATCCTCGTCGTCGACGACTCGCCCGCCATCCGCCACCTCATCGCCGACGCGCTCTCGCGCCAGGGCTTCGCCGTCACCGTCGCCGACGACGGCCAGGCGGCGCTGGAGCGCGCGCGCGACGACCGCTTCGACATGATCGTCACCGACTACGACATGCCGCGCATGACCGGCTTCGAGCTGGTGCACACGCTCAAGCGCGATCCGCGGCTGCGCGAGATCCCGACCCTCATGCTGACCGCGCGCGACACCCGCCGCGACCAGGCGCAGATGCGCGCCGCCGGCCTCACGTCATATCTGGTCAAGCCGTTCTCCGTCGACAAGTGCGTCGCCATCGTCGAGCGTGTCCTGGCCGAGCGCCGCCTCATCGCCTACAAAGAGGCCTCGCGCCTCTACATCTCCGACGGTGCGGTGCGCGCCGCGGAGGAAGCGGCCCGCTCGGGGCAGCTCGACCGCGAGAGCGTGCGCGCCGACTCGCGCGAGATGGCCGTCCTGTTCAGCGACATCTGCGGCTTCACCGCCATGAGCGGCACCATGCAGCCGATGGAAGTGGTGGAGCTGCTCAACTCGTTCTTCGACGTCATGTGCCCGGTGCTCAAGAGCGAGGCCGCCGACATCGACAAGTTCATCGGCGACGCCATCATGGCGCTCTTCGACGAGCTGCCCGACGGCGATCCGGCGCCGCTGCGCGCGGTCCGCGCCGCCCTGGCCATGCAGGCGTCGCTGCGCGAATGGAACCACAAGGCCGGCCACACGCTGCAGATCCGCATCGGCGTCAACATGGGCCCAGTCGTGCGCGGCGACATCGGCTCGCGCCACGTGCGGCGCGACTACACCGTCATCGGCGACGTCGTCAATCGCGCACAGCGCTTCGAGGCCAACGCGCCCAAGGGCGGAATCCTCGTCGGTGAGAAGACCTATCTGGCGACGCGCGACTACGTCGACTACGAGCCCCGGCTCGGCATGATGTTGAAGGGCGTGGCCGAGCCGGTCGACGCCTGGGTCGCTCTGCGACTGAAGGAGAAGCCGTGAAGATCCGCGTCCTCGTGACCGACGATTCCTTGTTCATGCGCGCCGCGATCAAGAAGATCCTGTCCGCCGATGCGCGCTTCGAGATCGTGGGCGAGGCGAGGGATGGTCGCGAGGCGGTCGACAAGGTCCTCGCGCTCAAACCCGACGTCTGCACCATGGACTTCAACATGCCGAACCTCGACGGCGCCGCCGCGGTGCGCGAGATCATGCGCACGCGCCCGACGCCGGTCGTGATGCTGTCGGCGCACACGCGCGAGGGCGCGCGCGAGACCTTCGAGGCGCTGGCGGCAGGGGCGGTCGACTTCTTAGCCAAGCCGTCGGGCGAGGTGTCGGCCGAGCTCATGATCGTCGGCAAGCAGCTGGTCGCCAAGCTGGCGGCGGCCGCGCAGTCGCGCCCCATGCCGATGGCGTCGGCACCGAGGCCCGCCGCCGCGCCGCGCATCACGCAGCCGCGTGCCGTCGGTCTCGTCGGCCCGCGCATCGTCGTCGTCGGCGTGTCGACGGGTGGGCCGGCCGCGCTCGGCCGCTTCTTGCCGCGCTTTCCCGCCGACACCTCGTTGGCCCTCCTCATCGTGCAGCACCTGCCGGCCGGCTTCACTGCGCCCCTCGCCGAGCGGCTCGACTCGATGTCGGCCATCCGCGTGCGCGAAGCCGCCGACGGAGATCGCCCCGAAGCGGGCCTGGCGCTGATAGCGCCCGGCGATCGTCACCTCGAGGTGCTGCCGGATGGCACGCTGCGCACGAACGAAGATCCCGAGGTCAACGGCGTGCGCCCCTCGGCCGATGTGACCATGCGGTCGGCCGCTCTGGTGTTCGGGCGTCGTGTCGTCGGGGTCGTGATGACCGGCATGGGCAAGGACGGCGCCGAGGGAATGCGGAGCATCAAGCAGGCCGGCGGCGCCACGCTCGTGCAGGACGAGGCGACCAGCGTCATCTGGGGCATGCCGCGCGCGTGCGTCGACGCGGGCTGCGCCGATCGCGTGGTGCCGCTCGACGCGCTCGCCGACGCCGTGCGTACCGCCTAGACCCCATTCGCGCCCCGCGGCGATAGCAGGCGCGCCTTCGGGCTGCACGGGTGGCATGCCTCGTGAAGTAAATGCGCGCGTGAACGGAAGCATCGACAGCTGGTTGGACGAGTTCACCGAGAGTGGACGGGGTGCCCCCGAGCCGCTCTCCAGGCCCGCCGGTGCCCTCCCCTATTGCTCGCTCACGCGCCAGGCCATCGCGCTCCATCCGCTGGCGCGGCTCGGCTGGGGACAGGGTCTCATCACCGTCGCCGAGGTCGGCCTCGAGCCCGCTCATGCGCTCGCTCCCTGGGCGTCCCTCGCCGCGGCGGCCCAATGCATGTTGCAGGACGAGAGCGACTTCATGCCGGTGTGCGACGAGGACGACAAGCTCCTCGGAGTCGTCACCGTCGACGCCGTACTGTTTAGCGTCGCCGGCGATCGGAAAGTCCCGAACGTGGCAGCAGTGCTCACGACGCAGATCCCCACCTGTGCGCCTTACAGCGTGCTGGTGGATGCGGTGCGGACGATGTTCGCCTGCCATCTTCGGAAGATTCCGGTTGTCGGCGACGCAGGAGACTTGCTCGGCCTCTTGACCATGTCGGAGGCGAGCGCCGCGTCGGTGCGCGACCCGGCCGTGGCCGAGGTGATCGAATGCTTCGCCTCGTCGCCCTCGCTGTTCGCGCGCCCGATGCGCTAGGCCGATGCGCTACAGCGCGCGCAGGAACGAGACCCGATGGGCCGATGTCAGGCGATCGCGCAGAGGAAGAACTTGAGGTACTGGCCCTCGAGGAACCCGGCCGGAACCGGGAAGTCGCGCGGCAGGCCGCGACGCTCGACGAGGCGCACCTGACGGCGCGCGCGCACGGCGGCGTCCCCGATGGCGCGGTCGATCTCCTCGGCGGAGATCTTCAGCGTGTTCGACACCGCGGCGAGCAGCGCCCCGGGCGCAGCAACGGCGAGGCAGCCTTCGACCAGCTCGCGATAATCCTTTTGCACGCTGAAGACGCCGCGATCCTTGGACTGCCCGAACGACGGCGGATCGAGGACGATCAGGTCGAACTGACGCTGCCGCTCCGCCATCTTCGACAGCACCTTGAAGGCGTCGCCGGCGATGAACTCGTGCCTGGTCTCGTCGAGCCCGTTGGCGGTCAGGTTGCGGCGCGCGCGCGCGTGCGCCTTGGCCGATACGTCGACCGAGACCACCTCGGTGGCGCCGGCTTTGGCGGCGTAGACCGAGAACGCGCCGGTATACGAGAACAGATTGAGGAGCCGCTTGCCGGCGGCGAACTGCGCGACCGCCTTGCGCCCTTCGCGCAGATCGAGGAAGAGGCCGGTGCCGAGCGGCGCGGTCACGTCGACGATGAACTTGACGCCGCCCTCGTCGACCTCCATCTCGACGGGCGCGACCTCGCCGCGGACGAGCTGCGCTGGCTCGCGCGGCCCTTCGCCGGTCTGCGGGCGATAGCGCTTCTGCTCGTAGATCGCGCGCGGCTTGTAGACCGCCTCGAGCGCGTCGTAGATGGCGTCGCGCAGCGGCTCGACCGCGGCGGTGTAGAGATGCGAGACGAGAAAGTCGCCGTAGCGATCGACGGTGACGCCGGGAATGCCGTCACCCTCGGAGTGGACGATGCGATAGGTCGTCGAGCCGTCGGCGGGCAGGAGCTGCTCGCGCAGGCGCTTGGCGGTCTCGACGCGGCGGCGGATGGTGTCGGCGTCGAAGACGCCCTCGGGGCTGCGCGAGATGATGCGCACGGCGATGTTGCCCGTCGGATCATAGAGGCCCTTGGCGACGAACTCGCCGGCGGGATCGACCAGCTCGAGGACGTCGCCGGCGGCCTCGCGCATGGGGCGGCCGCCGAGCGCGTCGCGAAACAGGTAGGGATGGCCGGCGCGCAGGCGGGTCGCGACGTCGCCGGCGATGCGGACGGTGCCGCGGCGGACGCGCGGCTCGCTCGTCATCCTGGTCGGGCCGCGACGAGAAGGGCGACGTGGGGGCGGTTTGAGCGGCATGAGGTGGCGGAGGGTACTCATTAATAGTTCCCTTCGCCAGTCGCTTGAAGCGCCTCCCGAAGGTCGTCGCGGTAGCTGTCATCCGTGCTTGACAGCGTATGTGAAGGTGTGTAGACGTAGGTGTGCGTCCTTCGGGATGCAGGGGGAACATCATGGCGGGCCTGAAGCTGGAACCGGTCCGGTTTGGCGATTTTCTCGTCGAGAAGAAGGTCATCGACGAGGGGCAGTTGCTCGATGCGTTGGCCGACCATTGGATGTCGGGCTGCCGCATCGGCGAGGCCGTCGTGCGGCGGGGTTACCTGTCCACGACCGAGCTGCGCTCGAGACTCAATGAGTTCGAGAGCCTGTCTACGGTGTACGTTTAGTAATCTCTTTCACTTTTTTCGCTTTTCTCACTGCCACAAGTAGGTCTATGCTGCGCCCTGTTCAACCGAGGGCGTGATCGATGTCAAAGAACGTCCCCAATACGGCCGAAACGCCGTTACCCGCGGCGATTCCGGCAGCGGGTGAGCTCGGGCCTCTGGTAGGTCGCACGTTCGGCGGGTACGAGGTCACGAGCTACATCGGCGAAGGGCCGACGGGCGCCGTCTATCGCGCCGAAGATCTGGTGGGCGCGAAGATGGCCGTCAAGGTCATGCATCGCGAGCTGTCCCAGAAGGCCGAGGCCGAGCAGCTCTGGAGCGAGCTCAAGCGGCTGGCCGCGACGGGCGACGAGCACTTCGTGCGCGTCTACGACTGCGGCTTTGGCGACGCGGGTGAGTTCTACTTCACCCAGGACGAGCTCCTCGGCGTCGATCTCGAAGCGGCGCTCGAGGAATCGGGCGCGTTCGCTCCGCGGCGCGCGATCGAGATCGTCGACGGCATCGCCGCGGCGCTCGAGCGGGCGCACGGTCAGCAAATCATCCACGGCGGGCTCAAGCCGCGAAACGTCTTCTTGTCTCCGGCGGGCGGCACGCTCCAGGTCAAGGTCCTCGACTTCGGCGCCTCGCGCCTGGCGGGCGGCGTCGACAAGGGCGTCATCGTCGGCAACCCGTTCTACATGGCCCCCGAGCAGTTCGGCGGCGCCGCCGACGAGCGCACCGATGTCTACTCGCTCGGCGTGCTCATGTACGAGCTGTTCTCGGGCACGCTGCCGTTCAACGGGCCGACGCACGGGCAAGTCATGATGCGTCATCTGGCCGAGCCGCCGCAGCCGCCTCCGGGCGTCGACGCGCTCCTTGGCCGCGTCATCTTGAAGGCGCTTTCGAAAGCGCCGGCCGACCGCTACTCCTCGGTTGCGTCGCTACGCGCGACCGTCAAGAAGTGGGCGAACGACGCGGGGACGCTGCACGACGCGGCAGCCTCGCAGGTGATCGCGCGGGCGGCCGAGGCCCGAAAAATCAAGCACGCGGCACTCACAACACCAGATGCAACTGTACCCATGAACAAAATCGACGCAGCCGAGCTGGTGGAAGCGACGCGCCAGCAGCTGGAGCCGAGCAACAAACGCAACGGGAACGGCCAGGGGAAGGATGCAATGAACACGACGACGCGTAAGGAAGAGAACCCGAATTCGTCCGAGTCGGTGGAGGCCTCGCTCGAGGACTTCATCAGCCAGGCCAACGCTTCGTTTCCGACGAGCGACGGCTGGGACCTGCATACCGGCGACGTGGAGCTCGTCGACGATGCGGATGAGGGCCGTCTCGAAGAGATGGAGCATGTCTCGGCGCCAATCGTGGTCAAACCGGCCACCCGCAAGGCGGAGACCGCGGCGCACCTGATCAAGAAGGCCGATCAGTCGGCGCGGGTGCGCAAGATCTCGGCCGCGATGCTCGACGATCCCAACGCGGCGACGGTCGTGACGCAGTATCCCAAGCGCCGCGCCGCCAATCCGTTCGAGGCGCCCGTGGTGATCGAGGAGGCCGAGCCGGCACCGCTCGATCCGCCGCCGACGGGCCCGCGCCGTCGCTCGGAGCGCACCGAGGTGATTTCGTCGCCGCGCTCGTCGGTGCCGTGGACGGCCAACCCGCTCGTCTGGGTCGCCGGCGTGTTCGCGGCGTTCGTGATGGGCGCCGTGCTCGTGTTCGTGATGGTGCGGACGATGATGCCGACGCAGCCGGTGGTGGTGCAGACGCCGGCGCCGGTGGTGATCCCCGCCCCGGCGGCAGCGGCGCCCGCGGCAGCGACGGCGGCAGGCGGACCGGTGGTCACGCCGCTCGGCGCTTCGCAGGCCGGCAGGCCGGTCGTGACGCCGCTCGACGCGCCGAAGGCAGGCGCCGCAGAGCCGGCGGCGGCCCAGGCCGAGCCAGCGGTAGCGGCGAAGGCCGACAGGCCGGCGCACCACGCGGCCAAGCACGCCGCCAAGGCCGCGACGACGAAGGAGCCGGCAGCGGTGGCGAAGGCGCCGGCCGAGAAGCCCGCCAGGGCCGAGGCGCCCGCCAGGGCCGCTTCGAAGAAGTCGACAGCGGCGAGCGCGTCGGACGATGACGACGACGACTCGGCGCCGGCGGCACCCGCCAAGCACAAGGCGGCGGCAGCGACGGCGAAGAAGGAAGGCAAACCAGCGAAGGGCGGCGATTGGGTCGATCCGTTCGCGCAGTGATTCGTAGACGTCACGCAGTGAGGTTCACCATGAAGTGCTGCGTTTTGACGGCGCTTGCCGCCGTGTTGTTGTGCACCACCGCCGTGGCCCGCGCCGAGTCGGGTGACGAGGCGGAGATCACCGCGATGGCCAAGGAGCATTACAAGCTCGGCCTCGACGCCTACAAGGCGGCGAAGTACCCCGAGGCGATCAAAGAGCTGAAGAAGGCTTATCTGCTCAAGCGACTGCCGGCGCTGCTGCTCAACATCGGCGCGACCTATCGCAAGATGCACGACCTCGACAACGCCGTGTACTACTACAAGAAGTACCTGGCGGAGGCGCCCGACGCACGCGATCGCGGCGAGGTCGAGAAGACGCTGGCCGAAGTCGAGAAGGAGCGTCCCGCGGGCTCTACGCCGGTGCCCAATCCCGCGCCGTCGGAGGGCGCCGCAGAGGCCGCGCCGCCCGCCCAGGAGTGGAAGCACACGCCCGTCGACGCCGCGCCGCCGGATCAGCCGATCGACGTGCGCGTCAGCATGCCGGTGACCAAGGGCGTCAAGGTCTACGTCTACTATCGCAGCGCGGGTGACCCCGAGTTCAACAAGGTCCTCATGCGCCGCCACGGCAACGAGAAGGTCGGCCGCATCCCCGGGTCGGCCATCAGCGGCAAGTCGGTGCAGTATTACGTCGAGGGCAAGGACGACAAGGGCAACGTCGTCAAGACGTTCGGCTCACCGTCGGACCCCAACGTCATCATGGTCGATCCCAAGGCCGCGCCGCAGATGGTGGCGTCGGCGGGCGACGACAAGCCCGAGAAGGCCAAGGGCGCGGTTCGCGACGACCTCGACGACGAGGCGGCGCCGATCACCGGTGAGCTCGAGGAGAAGCAGAACAGGGCGCGCAAGCATTCGACGTCGAGCGGCGGCGAGCGGACCGCCCGGTTCGGCACGCTGTTCTACGTCGGGCTCGCGGCGGCGGTGGCTGGCGCCGGCGCGGTCGGCGGCGGCGCGTACGGGCTCTATCAGGCCAAGAGCTACTCCGACGTGCTGACGGCGGACTCGAACTTCCGCGATCAAAACGGCAACCCGTATCGCTTCACCGATCCGTCGGCGATGCCCTACGACGACAAGTACATCGAGCAGCGCGGCAAGTTCTTCGACACGCTCGGGATCGCCCTGACGGTGTCGGGCGCGGTGCTGCTGGCGGCCGGCGTGACCATGATCGCGCTCGACCAGACGGTGTTGAAGAATCGTTCGGAGAAGCCGAAGCGGAGCTCGTCGGCGTGGCTGGCCCCGTCGGTGGCACCGGGATCGGGCGGCGGCATGACCGCCAGCATGGCAGGCGGCTTCACGTTCTGATGAAGATCGCGCTCGTCCTCGCGACGACGCTCGCGAGCGGCTGTTTCAAACCAGCGGTCACCAACGGCGGCTTCGCATGCGCCCCGGATGCGAACCCGGCGTGCCCGGAAGGCTTCATCTGCATCGACAATCGCTGCATCAACGGCGTCGTGCCGGTGCGGGTCGCGAAGACCGGCGAGTCGTGGATGGGGCAGCACACCGATCCGGGGCTGAGCACGGCCGCCGATTGTCCCGACTCGAGCCTCGAGCCGAACGACGGACCGGTGCCGCCCGACGGTAAACCGATCGTGGTGATGACGACGCTCGACCAGGTGACGCCGAAGACGACCAAGATGTCGATCTGCCCCAAGGGAGCGAACGCGACGACGCGGCGGCATGACGTGGACTATTTCCGCGTCGAGGTCCCGGCGGGCGCAGCGGCGGTCATGGCCGAGCTGTTCTACGACATCACGTACGGCGATCTCGACGTCGCGATCCTCGACGCGGGCGGCTCGACGCTGGCGAGCGACGGGACGGCGACGACGGACGCGTGCGCGGTGGCCAACGTCAAGGCGTCGGGGACCTACTACGTCGTGGTCGTGGGCGCCGGGGACGTCGACGTCAATCGGTACGATGTGCGCGTCAGGACGCTCAGTAAGCCCACCGCGTGCATGACGTCGGTCGCCGACATGGCCGTCGCGCACGACTGACCGCTCAGGTCGTGAAGCGCTCGAGGAAGATCTGCTTGAGCGTCGCGTCGCTGCCGAGGAGCTCCAGCGTCTGGGCGGCGTGGTTGGGCGCGTAGCCGTTGCCGACGACCATCGTGACGTCGCGCGAGATGCCTTCGGCGCCGAGCGCGGCCTTGGTGAACGAGGTCGACATCGAGAAGAAGTAGATGGTGCCGCCGTCGCGCGTGGCGAGGATGGCCGCCATCTCGGCGTCGGGGACGTTGACGCAGCTGACCGCCAGGTCGAACTCGCCGCCGGCCGCCTTCATGGCGGCGGTCGCCACGCCGATCGCGTCGGCAGCGTTGCCGAGGACGATGTCGTCGCACGCACCCAGCCGCCGCGCTCCGGCCGCCGACGCCTCGTCACGCTCGACACCGACGATGCGCCCCGCCCCGGCGCGCTTTGCCGCCGCGCTGCACAGGAGGCCCGACTTCCCGCCGCAGCCGAGGATCAAGACGCGCGCCCCCGGCGTCGTCATCCGCGCCACCTGCGGCGCCGCGCCCGCGACGTCGAACGCCGCCAGCGCCACCGACTCGGGCAGATCCGCCGGCATCTTGGCCGCCATGCCCGACGCGAACAGCACCGCCTGCCCCGCGCACACCACCTGATGGCGCTTTTCATCGACGCTGACGATGCGGTCGATGCGCAGCGGCGTCAGCGTCAGCGAGACGAGCGTCGCCACGCGATCGCCCTTGGTCAGCGCCGCCAGCGGCGAGCCGAGCTCCGCCAGCGCCGACCCGACCCGCGCCACCCGTCCGAGGAGCATCCCGCCCGATCCGGTCACGCGGTTGTGTTGCTTGCCGCGCGCCTTCACCGTCTCGAGGATCTGCGCCGCCACGTCGCCGGCCTGCTCCATCTGCACGAAGCTGGCGCTGTCGATGTTGAGCCGCTCGACCTCGAGGAGCAGCTCGTCGTCATAGACGCTATCGAAGTCGTTATTTAGCCGCCACGCCGCCTGCGGCAGCGTCCCGCCCGCGCCGCTGCTACGCTTGACGTCGTCGCCCTCCATGACCCTGTGTGTTCCAAATCGATCGCCGCGCATGTGGCCGCGCATCTTACCTGCTTCTGTCTTCTTCGCCACGCTCACCGTCGGCGCCGACCTTGACCGCTCTGGTGTCGCCTGTTATCCTCGGTAACGCTCTGATCTGTGTACGTATCCGCCCCCAGGGGAGTGTAGATGAGTCGATTGGGAGAGCTGCTCGTTCGCGAGAATCTGATTTCGCTCGCGCAGCTACAGAAAGCCCAGGAAGAACAGCGTAAAACCGGTGCACGGTTGGGTTACAGCCTCACCAGGCTCGGGATCCTCGACGAGCAGGAGCTCACCAACTTTCTCTCGAAGCAGTACGGCGTTCCCTCGATCAACCTGGGCGACTTCGAAATTTCGCCCGACGTCCTGCAGCTCGTTCCGAGCGAGCTGGCCAAGCGCCATCAGCTCCTGCCGGTCAACCGCGCCGGCGCGACGCTCATCGTCGCCATGTCGGATCCGTCGAACATCTACGCCATCGACGATCTGAAATTCCGCACCGGCCTCAACATCGAGGTCGTGGTCGCCTCCGAAGTCGCAATCGACGAGGCGATCACCCGCTACTACGAGAAGCAGGTCACCTACGACGACGTCCTCGGCGACATCGACGCCGATTCGGTCGAGATCGGCAGCGACGACGACGACGTCAACGTCGTCGACCTCGAGAAGGCCTCGGGCGAAGCGCCGGTCATCAAGCTGTGCAACGTCATCCTGCTCAACGCGATCAAGAAGCGCGCGAGCGATATCCACATCGAGCCCTACGAGAAGGCCTTCCGCGTCCGCTACCGCATCGACGGCGTGCTCTACGAAGAGAACCCGCCCCTGCCGCTCAAGCTCAAGAACGCGGTCACCTCGCGCATCAAGATCATGTCGTCGCTCGACATCTCCGAGCGCCGCCTGCCGCAGGACGGCCGCATCAAGCTCAAGCTCGGCAAGGACAAGGAGATGGACTTCCGCGTCTCGGTCCTGCCGACGCTGTTCGGCGAAAAGATCGTCCTCCGCCTCCTCGACAAGTCGAACCTGCAGCTCGACATGACCAAGCTCGGCTTCGAGGACAAGCAGCTCGCCGACTTCATGAAGGCGATCCATCAGCCGTACGGCATGGTGCTCGTCACCGGCCCCACCGGCTCCGGCAAGACGACGTCGCTCTACTCCGCGCTCCAGGAGCTCAACAAGACCACCCGCAACATCTCCACCGCCGAGGATCCCGTCGAGTACAACTTGATGGGCATCAACCAGGTGCAGATGCACGAGGACGTCGGGCTCAACTTCGCCACCGCCCTGCGCTCGTTCTTGCGACAGGACCCGAACATCATCATGGTCGGCGAGATTCGAGACTTCGAGACGGCGGAAATCGCGGTCAAGGCGGCGCTCACCGGCCACCTCGAGCTCTCGACGCTGCACACCAATGACGCGCCATCGACCATCTCGCGACTCCTCAACATGGGCGTCGAGCCGTTCCTCGTCACCGCGTCGGTCAACCTGATCCTGGCGCAGCGTCTCGCGCGCAAGATCTGCAGCGAGTGCAAGCAGCCCATCGAGACCAACGTCAAGGCGCTCACCGATCTCGGGGTCAAGCTCGACGTCGCGCAGAAGCTGCAGATGTTCAAGGGCGCCGGCTGCCGCACCTGCTCGAACACCGGCTACAAGGGCCGCATCGCCATCTACGAGGTCATGCCGTTCATGGAGCCGCTCAAGGAGCTGGTGCTCCAGGGCGCCTCGACCGCGGAAGTCAAAGCGGAAGCAATTCGCAACGGCATGAAGTCGTTGCGCATGAGCGGCATCGAAAAGCTGCTGGACGGGATCACCACCGTGGAAGAAGTCCTTCGCGTTTCAGTGGCGGATTGATGTCGAACAACGGAGTGAGCTGATGCCCCCGTCGCTGCAACAGCTCCTGAAGACGATGGTCGACAACGGGGCATCGGACCTTCACATCACCAAGAACTCGCCGCCGCAGATCCGGCTCGACGGCAACCTGGTCAAGCTCAAGACCGAGCCGCTCACGCCCGACGAGACCAAGCAGATCTGCTACTCCGTGCTCACCGACTCGCAGAAGGCGCACTTCGAAGAGAACTCCGAGCTGGACATGTCGTTCGGCATCAAGGGGCTGGCGCGCTTCCGCGCCAACATCTACGTCCAGCAGAGCGCGGTGGCCGGCGCCTTCCGACTGATCCCGTTCAAGATCCGCACGGCCCAGGAGCTGGGGCTGCCGCCCATCGTCACCGAGCTCTGCAAAAAGCCGCGCGGCCTCATCCTGGTCACCGGACCGACCGGCTCGGGCAAGTCGACGACGCTGGCGGCGATGATCGACAAGATCAACACCGACGACCACGGCCACATCGTCACCATCGAGGACCCGGTCGAGTTCCTTCACGAGCACAAGAACTGTATCGTCAATCAGCGCGAGGTCGGCGCCGATACGCAGTCGTTCAAGAAGGCGCTCAAGTCGATCTTGCGCCAGGATCCCGACGTCGTCCTCGTCGGCGAGCTCCGCGATCTGGAGACCATCGAGGCCGCGCTCACCATCGCCGAGACCGGCCACGTCTGCTTCGGCACGCTGCACACCAACGGCTGCGTCTCGACCATCAACCGTATCATCGACGCCTTCCCCGCCTATCAGCAGCCGCAGATCCGCGCGCAGCTCTCGCTGGTGCTCGAAGGCGTCTTGTCGCAGTCGCTGGTGCCGAAGCCGGGCGGCGGACGCGCGATGGTGCTCGAGGTCATGATCCCGACGCCGGCAATCCGCAACCTCGTCCGCGAGGACAAGATCCACCAGATCTATTCGCAGATGCAGCTCGGCCAGACCAAGCACGGCATGCAGACCGCCAATCAGGCGCTGCACTCGCTGGTCATGAAGAAGCAGATCACGATGGAGCTCGCGGTCGAGTACAGCTCGGATCCCGAAGAGCTCAAGAACATGCTCGCCAGTGGTGGGACGCCCGGCACGCCGCCGGGGCAGCGCCCACCGGGGCGATAGCCGCACGATGGCAGCACGACGGATGGAGTAGACGATGGCCGTATTTGCTTGGGAAGGTCGGACGCGCGCCGGCGAGGTGCGCAAGGGCACGATGGAGGCCGAGGCGGAGCCCGAGGTCGCCAATCGCCTGCGCGCGCAAGGCATCACGCTGTCCAAGGCCAAACGCAAGGCCAAGGAGCTCGCGCTCAAGCTGCCGTTCGGCTGGGGACAAGGCGTCCCCGAGAAGGACATCGTCGTCTTCACGCGTCAGTTCGCCACGATGATCGACGCTGGTCTACCCATCGTGCAGTGCCTCGACATCCTGGCCAACCAGACGCCCAACAAGAACTTTCACAAGGCGCTCTTCGACGTCAAAGCCAGCGTCGAGCAGGGCACGACCCTGACCGAAGCGCTCAAGAAGCACCCCAAGGTGTTCGACGACCTCTACTCCAACCTGGTCGACGCCGGCGAAAAGGGCGGCATCCTCGACACCATCTTGAGCCGCCTCGCGCTCTACATCGAAAAGGCGATGAAGCTCAAGTCGCAGGTCAAGGGCGCGATGGTCTACCCCATCTCGATCTTGATCGTCGCCATCATGGTCGTCGTCGTCCTCTTGTGGAAGGTCATCCCCGTCTTCGAAAACATGTTCAAAGACTTCGGCGGCGGCGCGCTGCCCAAGCCGACGCAGATCGTCATCAACATCTCCAACGCCTTTACCGACCACGCGGGCCTCATCTTCACCACGTTGGCCGCGCTCTTCTTCGGCATACCCGCGATCATACGAACCCCCAAGGGTCGAGCCGCGTTCGACAAGATCATCTTGAAGGCGCCCATCATCGGGCCCGTGCTGCGCAAGGTCGCGGTCGCCCGCTTCACGCGCACCATGGGCACGCTGTTGTCGTCGGGCGTCGCCATCCTCGACGCCATGGAGATCGTCGCGCGCACGGCGGGCAACGTCGTCATCCACGACGCCATCATGTACGCGCGGCAGAAGATCTCCGAGGGCAAGAACATGGCCGAGCCGCTCGCCGAGACCAAGGTCTTCCCGCCGATGGTCGTGCAGATGATCGGCGTCGGCGAGCAGACCGGCGCCATGGACACCATGTTGCAGAAGATCGCCGACTTCTACGAAGACGAAGTCGACGTCGCGGTCGACGCGCTCACCAAGCTGATGGAGCCGCTCATGATGGTGTTCCTCGGCGGCATCGTCGGTGGCCTCATCATCGCCATGTATCTGCCGATCTTCGAAATGGCCGGTAACATCAAGTCGGGCTGACGGTGGCCACGCTGGCGCGCACCCCGAGCGGCGTGCCGGCGCCGATTCCTTCCGGTCCCAACGATCGCACGCAGCCGTTCGCCGAGGTGAGCCGCACGCGGCTGACCTACGTCATGCTGTTCCGCGTCGGGCTCGTGACGCTGCTGCTGGCGTCGGCCCTCATCGCCGAGGTGGGCGCGCCGAGCGAGACGACCACCTCGCCGGTCGTCGGCACCCTCCTCGGCCTCATCGTCGCCACCTACGCCTTGACCATCGCCTTTGCGCTCGTGCTCAAGCGGGCGCGCAACGTGAGCGTGCTGGCGGCGCTGCAGGTCGGCAGCGATCTGGTGCTCACCACGATGCTGGTGCACCTGACCGGGCGCGGCGAGAGCGCCTTCGCCTTCATGTACATCATCGTCATCGTCGGCGCGGCGTTCGTGCTCGGGCGCATCGCCCTGGCCGCGGCGTCGCTGGCGATCGCGCTCTATCTGGTCGACGGCATCGTCGGGGTTGGCTCGGGCGTGCCGGTGCGCGCGCTGGTCCGCTCGCTGGCGGTCAACGCGGTCGCCTTTGCCGCCACCGGCGCCCTGGCGACGCGGCTGGCGGCGGAGCTGCGGCGCGCGGGCGAGCACCTGGTCTCGCAGGGCGTCATCCTGCGCGATCTGGCGGCGCTGCACGAGGACGTGATTCGCGGGTTGACCTCGGGCCTCGTCACCATCGGCACCGATGGGCGGGTGCTCACCTTCAACACCGCCGCCGCCGAGATCGTCGGGCGCCGGCCCGGTGACGCCGTGGGGCGGCCCATCGCCGAGGTGATGCCGGGGCTGTCGGCGCTGCAGGCGACCATCGGCGACGGCGCGCTCCGCCGCGGCGAGATCGCGCAGCTGGTCGCACGTGGCGACGGCGTCAAAGAGCAGCGCACGCTCGGCGTGTCGCTCTCGCCGCTGGTCGACTCGCGCGGCCAGGTGTTGGGGCGCATCGTGAACTTCCAGGATCTGACCGAGCTGCGCCGCATGGAGGCGGCGGTGCAGCGCGCCGAGCAGCTCGCCGCCGTCGGGCGACTGGCGGCCGGCATCGCGCACGAGATTCGCAATCCGCTGGCGGCGATATCGGGATCGATCGAGCTCTTGTCGCAGACCCAGACCGGCGAGGGCGCGCGCGAGAACCGCGAGCTCATGAGCATCGTCATTCGTGAGGTCGAGCGGCTCAACGGGCTCATCACCGAGCTGCTCGAGTTCGCGCGGCCGCGCTCGATGGAGACGCAACGGCTCGACGCGGCGGCGACGATGGCCGAGATGCTGCGCGTCTTCGAGAACGACAAGCGGCTCGGCGGCGCGCGCGTGGAGCTGCTCGCCGACGACGCGGTGGAGGTCGACGCCGATCCGGCGCAGCTGCGTCAGGTGGTGTGGAACCTCCTGCGCAACGCGGCCGAGGCGGCGCCCGATCAGCCGATCGTCGTCGAGGTGCGCGGCAACGGCGCCTTCGTCAAGCTGACCGTGCGCGACCGCGGCCCCGGGATCTCCGAGGAGCATCGCGCGCGGCTCTTCGAGCCCTTCTTCTCGACGAAGGAAGGCGGCACCGGGCTCGGACTCGCGACGGTGCATCGCATCATCGAAGAGCACAAGGGCTCGGTCGAGATCGACTGTCCGACGGGCGGCGGCACGGCCATCACGGTCCGGCTGCCGCGCGCGCGCTGACGTGGGCGCGAGGCGAGCGCTACTTCAGGAGATCGTAGAGCGTCGGGGCGTCGACGAGCTTGGCGGCGACGCTGCCAAAGAGGATGGTGTCCTCGTTGGCCATGAGCTGCGGCTGATGCGGCGGCAGCGGGCGGCCGTTGACGCGCGTACCGTTCTGCGAGTCGATGTCGACCAGCTCCAGCTTGCCGCCACCGACGCGAAAGTGCGCGTGCAGCTTCGACACCGAAGGGTCGCGCATGACCACGTCGCAGTTGCGCGCGCGGCCGACCGAGACGCGGTCGGGGTACGGATTGCCGGCCGCCTTGATGACCTCGATGACCTCGAAGTTCTTCGGCGCTTTCGCTTGCGCGCGCCTGAGCGAGGCGGGGTCTACGACCTGCGTCGAGAAGCCGACCTGCTCCTGTTCGAAGAGGCCCATCTCGAGCACCAGGAAGAAATGCGGAAGCTTGGTCGCGAACTCTTCGCGGGTCGTCTTCTCGGCTAGATCCGCCAGCGCGTCGGTATCCACTGCCGGGCAGTATAGATCAGGCCGACGGCTCGGTCACGTTCGCCGCCATGAAGCGGAGCACTTCGGCGGAGAGCGTGTTGGAATCCTTGCCCGCGACGGGGATGGGCTTGCCGAAGCTGACCTTCACCCGGGCGCCGCGCTGGATGATCTTGGTGTTCTTGGGCAGGATGTCGCGGCTGCCGTCGATGGCGATGGGGATGATGTCGGCGCCGGTGTCGCGCGCCAACATGAAGCCGCCCTTCTTGAATTTCCCGAGCTTGCCGTCGAGGGAGCGGGTGCCTTCGGGGGCGAGCCAGACGTTGATGCCGCGCCCCAACGCCTCGGCGCACTCGCGCATGGCCGCCATCGCCTCGACGCGATTCCCCGAGCGCGTGACCCGCACGAAGCCCGCCTCCTTCATGGCGCGCCCCCAGATCGGCACCTTGAAGAGCTCGGCCTTGGCGACCATGCGCAGGGTGCCGGGAAAGACGCTGAACAGGATCGGGATGTCGAGGTGGCTCTGGTGGTTCGACATGTAGATGCAGGCGCGATCGCGTGGGACGTTGGCCAGCCCCTCGACGGTGAGGTCGACGTCGGCGTGGCGCACGATCGAGTTGGACCAGTCGCGCAGCCGCTCGTCGCCGCGCTCGATGGTCAGGCGGCCGAGCATGGCGTCGGCGAAGGTCGGCACCGAGATCGCCAGGGTCTTGTACAGCGCGAAGACGGTAGCGCCGTACGACGAGCCGCTCGACATGGGCGGAGTCTACTTCATCCCTCGTCGGCGCCATAGACGGGTCAGGACGCCGAAGGCGAGGCCGGCCACGAGGAGCGCCGCGCCGAACAGGAGCTCGACGCGCGACACCTGCACCAAAAAGAAGAGCGTTCCGGCGACGGCCAGGATGGGGATGGTCGGTCCGAGCGGGAGGCGGAAGCCCGAGGCCTTGGGATCGCGCCAGCGCCAGACGAGGATGGCGACGCAGGTCGACTGGTACTGGACCACGACGGCGACGTTGCTGACGTCGGCCAGCGACGTGAAATCGAGGAAGATGGCGAGGATCGAGACCAGCACCGAGACCGCGAAGATGGCGACGATGGGCGTGCCGAAGCGGGCCGAGCGACGCTCGAGGATGCGCGGCAGGAACGAGTCCTGCGCGAAGCTCTCGACGTAGCGCGGGACCACCATCGCCGACGAGGAGCAGAAGCCGAGCGCCGAGAGCGTGGCCACCACGGCGATGGCGCCGGCGCCGGTGGGGCCGGCGAAGGCGCGCGCGGCGTCGACGAGCGGGCGCGACGAGCTGCCCAGCGACGGCAGGGTCCCGGCGGCGACGTACTGCACGAGCGCGTAGAGGAGCGTGGCGCCGACGACGCTGACGGCCATGGCGAGGCCGATCGAGCGGCGCGGATTGACCGTCTCGCCGGCGGGCACCGGCACGTACTCGAAGCCGGTGCAGGCGAAGAGGCCGGCGAAGGCGGCGCCGAAGAGGCCGGCGCGCTCGCCCGGAAGCGGCGACGGCGCGGCGTGCAGGTTGCGCGCGTCGACGTGGAAGAGGCCGATGCCGACGAAGGCGACGAGACCGAGGATCTTGACGACGCTGAGGACGTCGCCGGTGCGAGCCGACGGCTTGATGCCGATGACGTTGACGCCGGCGAGCGCAGCGACGAGGACGACGACGCCGATGACCTCGACCCCGAAGCGGTCGGCGCCGCCGAAGAGGAAGGCGGCATGCTCGGCGAACCCGCGCGCGACGGCGGCATACCCGAGCAGCGACGAGACCATGGTGATCCAGCCGACCGCGAAGCCGATGAGCGGGCCGAAGGCGTCGGTGGCGTAGCGATAGGGGCCGCCCGAGCGGTCGGTGCGCCCGGCGGCCTCGGCGAACGAGAGCGCGACCAGCGTGCACAGCGAGCCGACGACCAGCCAGGCCAGCGGCGATTGTCCGCCCGCCCGTCGCTGGAGGGCCGCCGGCAGCAAGAAGATGCCAGACCCGATGATGCCGTTGATGCCGAGCCCGAAGCAGTCGATGAGCGTCAGCTCGCGCTTGGCGCCGGTCACGTAAGCACAGTAGCGGGGCCGGCCCGACGGCGCTACTGCGGAGGAGCCGCGATTTCCTTTACCTGTGCGAAATGCTATTGTCCGCTCGTGTTGAAGTTGGGCCGGGTCTGCCTTCTCGGCGCGTTGCTCGCAGCCGGCTGTGCCAAGCCAGGCGTGGGCGACGGCAGCGGCAATGGCGTCGGTGGCAACGGCAGCGTCGACCAGGCGGGCGGCGAGCCGGGCGACGGCAGCGTCGGACCCGACCTCTCGGAGCTGCGCTGCGGCGACGGGGTCTGCTCGGCGTCGACGGGCGAGGCGTGCGACACCTGCCCCACCGACTGCGGCAGCTGCGCCGGCTGTCCGATGGGCTTCGCCGACTGCAACCACTCGATGGCCGACGGCTGCGAGGTCAACCTCAACACGCCGTCGAACTGCGGCGGCTGCGGCATCGTCTGCCAGCAGACCGGCGGAACCAACGCCTGCATGCTCGTCGGCACGCAGTACGTTTGCAAGCCGACCTGCAACGCGACGCACGCCGACTGCAACCTGCTGCCGAACGACGGCTGCGAGGTCGACACGACCGGCCCGGGCAACTGCGGCATGTGCAACCACGCCTGCGCCAATCCGCACGGCACGACCGTCTGCACGACGTCGGGCGGCGCGAGCTGGTTCTGCAACCCGGCCTGCCAGAGCGGCTGGGGCGCGTGCGGCGCCGACAAGACCTCGGGCTGCACGACCAACACCGGGACCGATCCCGACCACTGCGGCGACTGCTCGCGCCCCTGCTCGGCCAACAACGCGGGATCGCGCACCTGCAGCGGCGGCGCCTGCGCCCCGACCTGCAACGCGCCGTTCAGCGACTGCTCGCATCCGGGCGCGCCGTCGGCCGACGACGGCTGCGAGACCAACGGCACGGCCGATCCGGGCGAGGGCGACAACAGCTGCGCCGGTCAATCGAGCAGCACCGGCGAGGGCGGCTCGACGACGATCAACTCCAATCGCATCCTGCCCGCCGGCGACGTCGACACGTTCCACGTGCACCTGACGGAAGGCAGCCACGTCTGTTTCCCCGGCACGGGGCAGAGCTACAACGCGCTCATCGAGGTCACGCCGTCGGAGAACGCGAACCTGAACCTGAACTACAACGTCAACGGCTGCGACAACACGTGGAAGAACGATCTCGGCCGCGCCATCTGCGTGTCGTGGTCGGGCACCTGCTCGTCGGGCGATGACCGCGACTTCTACTTCCAGGTGTACGGGGTCGGCGGCGCGCAGGCCTGCTCGAACTACACGCTCAAGATCACCTACGCATCCGAAGGCAGCAAAGTCGCCGGCTGCCCCTAGCGGCTTTGTCGCTTAGAAGCTGTGTCGCTTAGAAGCGGCGTTGCCTAGAAGAAGTGGGCGCCGAGCCCGGCCTGCACGTCGATGTTCAGCCCGCCCTGCCTGCCGCCGACCGGGATGGCGCCGAGCAGGTTGACGTCGAGGATGAAGGCGAAGTGGCTGGCGAAGTCGTACCAGATGCCGCCGCCGCCGCCGATGAAGAAGTAGCCGAGCGCGATGGTGTCTTTGCAGTCGCTCTGGTTCTTGCACACCAGCTGCTGGTAGGTGTCGATGTTGGTGTTGCCGCCGTTCCAGGTGTCGGCGGTGAACTTGTCGACGAGCGGCTTGTCCGGCGTCGCCGCCCCTGCGATGTCGAGGACGTGGCGAATCTCGCCGCCGCCCAGATTGAAATGCGCGTACGGATGAAAGCGCCCCTCGAAGAAGCGGTAGCGCACGCGCGCCAGCACCGCCACCGCGCCGAACGCCTTGGTGGTCGCGCCCTGCTCCGTCCCGGTGTGCACCGTCTCGGCGTTGGCGCCGGTCACCAGCTGAAAGCGGCCCAGCACCGAGATCGAGATCTTGGGCGTGATGAGATAGCCAATCTCCGCCGCCAGGTGGAACGCCGAGATCGCGATGCCCGTCGTCCCGACCGGCTGCTGCACGTAGGTGCCGGCGTTCTTGCCCATCGTCTGCAGCTGCCAGGCGACTTCGGTGTGATTGCCCGACGGCTCGACACCAAAACCGAAGCCGGGCATCACGAATACGAACAGGTGATCGCGCGTCGACTTCTTCTCTTCTTGCGCCCGCTTCTTGGCCAGCCGGTCGCGCATCAGCGGATCTTCGACGTCGACCTCGGGGACGTTGGTCGGCGGCGCCGCCGAGTCCGACAGCACGATGATGAACGGGTTCGGCGAGGAGCCGGCGTTGACCACGGCACGGCCGCGCGCGTCACGCGCCTCGAGGTAATACTGCAGCGACTTGCCCTGCACGGCGTCGGCCGGAATGACACCCACCCACTCGGCGCCGCCGCTGTTCTTCATCGGCACCGACACGAAGTCCTCTTGCCCCGACCCGCGGAAGAAGAGGAAGACGCGCGTCGCCCCCACGTCGCTGCCGAGCTTGGCGCGCACCGGAATCGGCGCCGACGGGCGCGACTCGTCGACGGGGTTGTGCACCAGCCCCTTGACGTCGTCGGGTGAGACCGGCGGCGGGCCCTTCTCGGGCGGCTTCTCGATCGGCTTCGCCGGCGTCGGCGGCGGCGTCACCGGCTTCGGCGTCGGCGGCGTCACCGGCTTCGGCGTCGGCGGCGTCACCGGCTTCGGCGTGGTCGGCTTCGGTCCGCCCGGCGACATGCGCGCCACCTGCTTCTGCGCCGCGCCGAACGCCTCGTCCAGCTCCGGGGTCACCAGCGCCGGATCGAGCTTGTAGCCCGGCGTGATCTTCAGCGCGTTGACGAACTGCTGCTGCCCGCGATTGCGATCCTTGAACCCGTTGATGTAGACGATGCCGAGGTTGGCGTAGGTCTTGGCGGCGAGCGGCGTCTCGTCGAGCCCATTGGCGCGCAGGAGCGCCACCGCGTCGACGAGCGTGCGGCGCGACGACTCGAACTCGAGGGAGTCGTAGTCGTCCATCGCACGCTTGTTCATCTTCTGAACCTGCTTGTCGACGTCCTCCGCTGCTCCCGCCTCCCGCACCGACACGATCGCCAGGGCGACGAACGCAACGGCGGCAACGACTGACGGCAAACGACGACGCATGATCCCCCTACACTACTGTGACGTGATGATGAATTCGGTGCGGCGGTTGTTCTCGCGCCCCTTGGAGGTGCGGTTGTCGTCGATCGGCTGGGTCGGCCCGAACCCGCGCGACTCCATGCGCGTCGTATCGACGCCGTGGTCGACGAGGAATTGCCGCACCGAATCCGCGCGCTCCTGCGACAGCTTCATGTTGCGCTTGAGCGTTCCGCGCGAATCGGTATGTCCTTCGATGCGCACCTTGATCTCGGGGCGCGACTTTAGCACCTCCGCCACCTCCGTGAGCATGGGGAACGAATCGGGGTAGATCGTGCTCTTGTTGGTCGCGAAGTGGACCTTCTGCTTGAGCTCGATCTTCTCCTTCGTGACGACGATGAACTTCGGCTTCGGGCAGCCTTCGTTGTCGGGCGGCCCCGGGATGTCGGGGCACTTGTCGAGCCGGTCGACGACGGTGTCGCCGTCCTTGTCCTTGTCGGGGCAGCCCTGGTTCTCCTTGGGGCCCGCCTCGATGGGGCACTTGTCGTCGGCGTCGAGGATGCCGTCCTTGTCGTTGTCCGGGTCGGGGCAGCCGTCTTCGTCCTCGAAGCCGTCCTTGTCCTCCGGCTCGAGCGGGCACTTGTCGGCCTTGTCGAGGATGCCGTCCTTGTCGTTGTCCGGATCGGGACAGCCGTCTTCGTCCTCGAAGCCGTCCTTGTCCTCCGGCTCGGTCGGGCACTTGTCGGTCTTGTCGGGGATGCCGTCGCCGTCGGTGTCCTTGGGCTTGGGCGGCGGATTGCACGTTTCGCGCGGCGACAGCGACAGCGCGGCCCTGGCGTTCTCCTCGGCGACGCCGACCTCGCGCTTGGCGGGGAAGTATTTGCCGTCGTCGAGCTCCGTGTTGGCGAACTCGAGGTGCGACTCGGCCATGGCCAGCTCGCGCGGCGCGCACCGATAGGCGCCATTGTCCCGCGCCTGCCGAATCACTTCCTTGACGCCGTTGGCGCGGCCGCGGAGATCATTTCCGGCGCACCCGACGAGCAGCAATCCGAGGCTGAGAGCTGACAGCGGATAGCTGACAGCCTTTTTCATTTCGCGCCCCGCTCCCGCGACAGCTTGATGGCCTCGAACCCGAAGTCGCGCGCCTTCTTACCGAACTCGATCGCCTCTTCATAGCGGGCGTATCCGCCCACTTCGCGCGCCTTGTGCAGATACTCGACGGCGGAGGTGTACTCGTACGGCGCCAGCTCCGGCGCCCGCGACGAGCGCGCCTCCTGCACCACTTTCGAGGCCTGGAACGTCACCATCGAGATGTACTCGATGGGCCCGCACCCCGTCGCTACGAGGACCATGAGGAGCGCAACGCTGCGCATCAGCGCGAACCTACCATGGCCTCGTCACGATCGCGAACGTTTGCCCTGCTCCCACAGCGTGAATCCGACCAGCACGATGGCGATGGCCACGCCCGTCGACGTCGCCGCCAGGGCCCAGCCGAGCTTGCCCTCGCCGAGATTGAGCGCATGGCCGGCGTGGTACTCGTCGAACGTGCCGGCGTGGGCGATCCGGCCGCGGCAGGCGACGAGGAAGGTGATGAGCGCCAGGCCAAGCGCAGCCAGCGCCGCGTACAGGATCTTCTCCTTGTGCGCACGCACCATCGCCCAGCCGGCCAGATAGCCAGCCAACAACGTCGCCGCATAGCCGAGCAGCACCAGGCCGCTCACGCCCCAGGGCAGGCGCGCCGGATCGATCAGGTACATCCAGCTCCAGGCGGGATGAACCAGAAAGAAATAGAGCGCCACCGGCCATACGATGATCGCCTCGAAGGAGAGCACCGCGGCCAACTCGCGACCCCACGGCGAGCCGCCGTTTGCGAATTGCACGCGCGCGCAGGCCGCGAAGACTAGTCCGACGAAGACGCTGAAGATGAGGTCGAACGGGACGGTCGGAATCACCCCCTTCCGGGATGTACTCTACCGCGAGGTGTTCTTCGGATGCAAAGGTCGCTGCTCGGTTTTCTCGTCGGCGACCTCGTCGTCGTCGAAACCGAGCGGCTTGGCGACGGCAACGAGCTGATCGGGACCGGCGTCGTCGCGAAAGGCCTCCTCGAGCGCGTCGCGCAGAAGATCGTCGCCGTGGGACGGCGGCGCGTCGATCTCGATGACGATCTCGCCCGGCAGGACGGCGATGGCGGGGGCGACATGCTCGATGCGGATCTCGCCCGACTTCTCGCCGACGGCGCGGCCGTCGAGCGGCACGGTGTCGGGCATGGGGCGTCGCGCGGTCGTCGTGTCGGGCCGCGACGGCAACGCATCGATCGGCGAGACGGCGGCGGCGGGCGGCGCCCACGACGACGGCGGCAACAGGCGCGCGTAGGCCTCGAGCAGGCGGCGGCGGGTGGCCGACGCGGGATGGCGCACGCGCACCCGCTCGTAGCCGGTCTCGGCGATGCGCTCGCGAAGGACCCCGTCGTCGAGCAGCCGCCCGAGGACGCGCGCCAGATCCATCTCGTCGCCGGGCGCGAACAGGAGCCCGTCTTCGCCGTCGGAGACGACCTCCTCGACGGCGGGGCGGCGCGGCGCGATGACCGCGCGGCGGCAGGCCATATACTCGAGGAGCTTGGTGGGGAACGACGCCAGCGGCCGCTCGGAGTCGGGCGCGGCCGGCGCCACGCAGACCGTCGCCTGGGCGATGACGCGCGGCATGTCGTCATGATCGATGGCGCCGAGCCGCTCGACGTCGGCGTCGCCGAGGCCGGCCGCCGCCAGCGCGGCGTCGAGCGCCGGTGCGAACGACTCATCGATGGCGCCGGCGAGCACCAGCTTGACGGGGCGGCGGCGGCGCACCATCGCCAGCGCCGGGATGAGCGTGCGGATGCCGCGGCCGCCGGCGATGCGGCCGGCGTAGAGCACCCGCGGAACCGCGTCGGTGGAGGCGGGCGGCTCCCAGTCGAACTGGTCGACGTCGACGCCGGGCGGGACGACCTCGACGCGGGCGCCGAGGCCGCGCTGGGCCAGGGCGGCGCGCGCCGTCTCCGTCGGGGCCAGGATGAGGTCCGCCTTGTCGAGGCAGCTGTGCTCCTCGACGGACAGCGCGTGGGCGAGGGCGGCGTCGGCGGCGCGCGGCTCGCCCTCGGTCGAGCGGGCGACCTCGTAGACCAGTCGTCCAGATGTGCCGTCCAGCACCGCTTTTCCGCCCCAGGCCGAGCGCAGATGGACGACGTCGTACTCCTCGCCCTCGAGCTGACGGCGGATGGCGCGGCGGAACATATCGACCTGATCGGGGAGCGCACCCACGACGGGGACGCGCAGCATCCGCGTCTTCATGAAGCGCTCCTGGAACGGCATGGTGCCCGCGCGCAGGGTCAAGACGTCGACGGTGTAGCGCGGCGCCAGCGCCTTGAGCACGTTCAATAGCTGCACGCCGTGCCGGTCGGGCGCCGGGCACACACTGAAGCTGACGATCAAAAGTTTCGAGGACAAAGCTTGCCGCGCCTGGGAAAATATTATATTAGCAGCAGTTCGAAACCCAACGCGCATCACGAGGGAGGACTCGTCCCGTGAAACAACTCATCCAGTACCTCCTCGAAAATCTGATTCTCGATTTCCAGGGCGACCTGACCCTCGACATGGTGCGCGATTTCCTGCGCGACGACGACAGCCGCGAAGGTCGCGCGCTCTTGGCGAAGCTGGTCGAGGATCGCGGCGTGTCCGACATGATGATCACGCTCGCCGATTGCCTGCAGGACTACCTCAAGAGCGGCATCAACGACGAGACGCTCCGCGAGCAGATCCGCACCTACGCCGAGTCGTAGGATGTTGGGCGGCGCCGCGCCCGCCAAAGGCGTAGCCGTCGTCGGTCTCCTGGCCGGCGCTCTCTCAGCCTGTACCCACCCCTCGAACGTCGATCTCTACGTCACGCCCGCACCCTCCCCGGTGCAGGTCACGATCACGACCATTCCCGCGGTACGCGACGACGGCACCGTCCCGCGCAATGCCCGCTTCGTCGTGCAGCTCGACGGCTATCCCGATCCTGATTCGGTCGGCTTCGGTCCCATCACGCTGCGCTCCGGACGCGCGAACTTCGACATCCGGACCGACATCGACCTCGTCGGCCGCTCGGTCCTCGTCACCCCGCGCTCGCTCCTGATCCCCGGCGCGCAGTACGACGTCCTCGTCAGCGGCCTCGCCACCCTCGACGATCGCGTGCAATCCGAGGACGCGATCGGCTCGTTCCGCGCCGGCCTCGACGAAGGCGACCCCGTCCCGCCCCGTCCGCGCCCGACCTGGACCGCCGACGTCCGCCCCGTGCTCGCCACCTGCGCGCCCTTCTGCCACTCGCCCGTCGGCGCCTCGGGCCGGACACGCACCCCGACCCGCCTCCTCGATCTGACCCTGCTCGATCCCACCGACCGCCAACTCGGCCTCGTGAACGTCCTATCGATAGGACTGCGCGGCACCGACGCGGTCCTCGCCCGCGTCGCCCCGCGCGATCCCGCCCGCAGCGTCCTCCTCCGCAAGCTCCTCGGCGGCAGCCCCACCGCCGACTCTCTCGACCCGCCCTACCCCAACACCCGCGTCGACGGCCGCCGCATGCCCATCCCCCTCGACGAATCCCAACCCGCCACTGAAACCCTCTCCGACCCCGACCTCGTCATGATCCAAGACTGGATCTTCGCCGGCGCCCCGACCGACTAGCCGTACCCAATCCGAAAAGCCGGCCGCAGTGAGACGGCTGGGTTCGCGGACGCAGTGAGGCGACCTCCCGGCGTCGGAATCCGTCGCAGTCGCCGCTTCGCGGCGTGCTCCTCCATCGGGGCCGCCCAGGTCGCGCTTCGCGCGACGCGGCCCCTCTAC
>JAQBQH010000421.1 GCA_028287105.1 Myxococcales bacterium | reverse complement strand
CGCCCGCTGGTGCTCGGGCTCGACGTCGATGGAGGTGAGGATGCCGTCGGGCGCCATCCCACGCAGCAGCCACAGCCCGCTCACCCCCGTGCCGGTGCCGATCTCCACGACCGAGCGCGCGCCGAGCAGCGCGGCGATGAACCGCAGCGCCGCACCGCCACCCGATCCGATGGGGACGCACCCGAGCTCGGCGGCCTTGGCGCGGGCGCTGAGCAGCACGTCGTCCTCGGCGAGGAACTCCTCGACGTAGGAGTGGCTGGCGGTCATGCCGGGCAGGCTACTCCCGCGTGACCAGCGGTTAGGGCCGCAAAACACCCGCTGAGCACAGCCGTCGCCCAAGGCAGGCTCAGGGAACTCTCAGCGGCAGTTCACGCCCCACTTACCCGGATCGGGGAGGCTTGGTGCAGACCGGTGAAGACCCGCGCGGGAACACCGCGACGGCCCCGAACGTTGGGTCGGGAACGACCCGCAGGAGGTGTGCTCCCCGCCATGGCCGTCCGCTCGCCTGATCCCGAGCCGGCCAGCGCGCTCGCCGCGCTGCCGGAAAGCTCGGCGTCCACGGCCGGCTGGACCCCTCCGAGTTGGGACGAGGTGGTACGCGAGCACGCAGACCGGGTCTACCGGCTCGCTTACCGGCTCTCCGGCAACCCGCACGATGCCGAGGACCTCACCCAGGAGACGTTCATCCGGGTCTTCCGATCCCTGGCGTCCTACGAGCCCGGAACGTTCGAGGGTTGGCTGCACCGCATCACCACCAACCTGTTCCTGGACATGGTGCGCCGGCGCGGCCGGCTGCGGATGGACGGCCTGCCCGAGGACACCGAGCGGTTGCCCGGCGGTGGACCGGAACCGGAGCGGGTCTACGACGACACCCATCTCGACCCTTACCTGCAGCGCAGCCTCGACGAGCTTGCGCCGGATTTCCGCGCCGCCGTCGTGCTGTGCGACGTAGAAGGCCTGTCCTACGAGGAGATCGGCGCCACACTCGGGGTTAAGCTCGGCACTGTGCGCAGCCGAATCCACCGTGGGCGAGCCGCACTCCGTGCGTCCCTCGAACGCCACCGCGGCGAGCTGGCCCTGTCCGGCGGACTGCCGCGGGCGCGGGAGGCCACTGCATGATCGGAAGTTGGTCCAGCGTCTGGCCGGGGCCCCCGTCGGGGTCTCCGTTCGGCGCACCGCACTACTGGGGCGAGACCCACCTGGCGCTGGACGCCATCGTCGCCTACGTCGACGACGAGCTGTCGCAGGGCGCTCGGTGCCGGGCGCAGGACCACCTCAGCCGGTGCCGCGACTGCGGCGCCGAGGTAGCTGCCCAGTACCAGGCCCGCACGGCCGTGCGCGCCGCTGCGACCCCGTCGGCTCCGTCGTCGTTGCTGCTCGCGCTGCGCTCGATCCCGCAGGATGCCGAGTTGCCGCCACCGCCTGCCGGCCTGTCGATCGGCGCCGACGGCCAGTTCGGCACCCTGCTCCGCGAGCCCCCCGCCCGGATGAACCTGCCGATGGACGGCCCCACCACGGCCCAGCTGGTGGCGCCCATGACCGCACCATCCGGCGCGCCGGCAGGACGGCGTTTCGCCACCAGCCGGCGGGTCCTGTTCGGGGCGGGCGTCATGGTCTCCGGCCTGGCGCTCGGCGCGTTGGTGGTCGGCGCGACGCCCAGCCCCAACGGTTCGGCGGGTACCGGCTCGCCTGGCGCCGCCCGCTCGGCAGTCGATGCGCAGCTGCAGCTCGGCGGCGTGAACGACCAGCGCGTCGCGCCGTCCGCGGCGCCGGCATCCACGCTCGCCCCGGTGCGGCGCTGACCGACCGGCCATGAGCGAGACGCCCCCGCGGCTCGGGCCTCGCCCGCTTACCCGGCCGGAGGTGGACGAGCAGGAAGGCGCCGTCTTCGGCCGCCCAGACGGTGTGAGCGGGGCGTTTGCCCCTTCCGCCGATGATGCCGACGCGAACGACCCCAGCCTGGACATCACCGGCGCTGCGCCCCCGCCCACCGCGCTGGCCAGCGCATTCGGCCGGCCAGACGGCGCCCCGGACGGCGTCCAGCGGCCGCCCTCCGCCGGCGAGAAGGGCAACGGCGAACCCGATCCGTTCTGGGATCCGGCCGGGTCCGCCGACCCGTGGCGCGACCCTGCGACGACCCCGCAGCTCGGCCCACCGCCCGCGGCGGGCGTCAACGGTGCCGCCCCGGTACCCGGCGAGGGGCCGCGGCTATCGGTCCGGGAGGTGCTCTTCGGGCGCAGGGTGGCGCCCAACGCGCTGCTGGTACTCGCGGCGATCGCCCTGCTCATCGGCGCGGTCGGTGGTCTGGTCGGGCGGCTCACCGCGAGCGGCGCCGGCTCGTTGACAGATCCGCTGGCCACCATCGCGCCGGTCACCGAGGGCAAGGAGCGCCCGCCTGGCTCGGTGGCCGACATCGCGTCGCGGGTGGTGCCCGCAGTGGTGTCCATCGAGACCCGCGTCGGAAACCAGGGGGCCACCGGCTCGGGCGTCGTGATCGACACCGACGGCCACGTGCTCACCAACAACCACGTGGTGGCGATGGCGGCGGAGAACAAGAACGCCGAGCTGAAGGCCATCTTCCACGACGGCACCCGCGTCACCGCCGCGATCGTCGGCCGTGACCCGAAGACCGACCTGGCGGTGCTCAAGGTCCCGCTGGCCAACCCGGTGGTGGCGCGGCTGGGCTCCAGCGGAACGCTCGCCGTCGGCGACGGCGTGATCGCGATCGGCTCGCCACTCGGCCTCGTCGGCACGGTGACCGACGGGATCGTCAGCGCGCTGAACAGACCGGTGCGCCTGGACGGTGGGGGCAACGACGCCACCGCGGTGATCGACGCGATCCAGACCGACGCGGCGATCAACCCCGGCAACTCCGGCGGCCCGCTGGTGGACTCGACAGGTGCGGTGGTCGGGATCAACACCGCCATCCGTACCTTCGGCCAGGGCGAGGGCGGTTCCATCGGCCTCGGGTTCGCCATCCCGATCGACGACGCCCGCCGGATCGCCGAGGAGCTGATCCGCACCGGGACGGTCAAGCACTCGGACATCGGCGTCAACGCTCGCGCGGTCACCGACGGGACCACCGACGGCGCTCAGGTCCAGAACGTCCGCGCCGGCGGGCCCGCAGCGGCCGCGGGCGTGCTCGAGGGTGACGTCATCGTCCAGTTCGGCGACCGGCGGATCGGCAGCGCAGACGAGCTGATCGTGGCGGTACGCGAGCGAAAGGTCGGCGAAGCCGTCGGCGTGCACCTGGTGCGGGACGGGCGGCCGCTGGTCGTCACGATCACGCTCGGGTCCGACTAGACCGACCAGACCCCGACCAGACCTGA
>JAQBQH010000304.1 GCA_028287105.1 Myxococcales bacterium | reverse complement strand
GCGCCGGGACGTCGACCGCGACCGGCGCCGGCGTCGCCGTCGCAAGCGGCAGGGGCGCCCGGGCTGCAGGCGATAGCTCGACGGGCGGAGCGAGATACGGGCGCGCCAGGAGCGCGGCGCCGACGATCGACAACATCGCCAGCGCGGTCAGCGCGAGGCGCCGGCGCCGTGATGGCGACACGGGCGAGAGTGGCGCCGGCGAGAGTGGCGCGGGCGAGAGTGGCGCCGGTGAGAGTGGCGCGTCGATGGCCCCCTGCCCCACCGGCCGCGTCGCCACGCCGACTTCGCTCACCGACGGCATCGAGGCGTCATCGACGTCGGCGCCGCGCGGCCGCGAGGCGAGATCCGCCAGCACATGCTCGGTCACCGCCGCGGCGCCCGTCGCCTGCGCCAGCCGCAGCGCCGCGACGCGCTCGCCGAAGCGCTCGCGCACGGCGCGCGCCAGCCCCACCGACGACAGCGACAGCTTGTGCTCGCGCGCCATCTCCTCGAGCGCCAGCTGCAGCGCCTCCGCCGACGGCAGCCGCGCGTCACGCGACCGCGCCAGCGCCGCCAGCACGATCTGCTCCAGCTCCGGCGGATAGTCGGCCACCCGCGCCGACGGCGGCGGCGCGTCCTCGTCGACGATGCGGCGCTGGATGGCGAACTCGCCCGGCCCGTCCCACAGTGTCTGCCCGGTGGTCAGCTCCCACAGCATGACGCCGAGCGAGTAGACATCGGCGCGCCGATCGAGCGGCTCTCCGCGAATCTGCTCGGGCGACATGTAGCGCACCTTGCCCTTGATGACCCCGCGCCGCGTCTCGGTCAGGCGATCGGCGGCCTTGGCGATGCCGAAGTCGAGCAGCTTGACCGCCCCGTCGAAGGTGACGATGACGTTCTGCGGCGACACGTCGCGATGCACGATGCACAGCGCCTTGCCGTCGCTGCCACACTTGTCGTGCGCGTACTCGAGCCCGGCGGCGACTCCGACGACGATGGTCAGCGCCTCGCCGAGCGACAAGCGCGGCGGCGTCGCGCCGAGACGCGCCACGGTCTCGCCGTGCAGATACTCCATGGCGTAGAAGTACTGCCCGTCGACGCAGCCGACCTCGTGCACGTGCACCAGGTTGGGGTGGTCGAGCGCCACCGCCAGCCGCGCCTCGTCGACGAACATCTGGACGAACTCGGGATCGCCCGACAGCGCCGGCAACATCTGCTTCACGACGCACAGCTTGTGCGCGCCGGCGACCGCGCCTTCGGTGCGAGCCAGGTGCAGCTCGGCCATTCCCCCCTTACCGATGGGCCGGAGCCGCTCGTATCTGCCGAGCCTCCGCGTCACCCGCCTACGATACCACGTCAGCCGACGAGGCCGTGGCGGCGCATGATCCGGTGCAGCATCTGGCGCGAGATGCCGGCGCGCTCGGCGGCGCGTCCGACCGAGCCGCCCGCCTCCTCGAGCAGCGTGGCGCAATAGGCGCGTTCGAAGCGGTCGAGCGCGGCGCGGCGCGCGTCGTGGTAGTCGGCGGCGCCAGCGTCAGAGGCACGCACGCGGCTGTCGAGCTCACCGACGGCGCACAGCCGCTCGACCACGTTGCGCAGCTCGCGCACGTTGCCCGGCCAGCCGTAGCTGGCGAGCGCGCCGAGGAGTGCGCCGCGCAACACGCTGTCGGGGTCGCGATCGGGCGCGAGCAGGCGCACGAAGTGGCGCGCCAGCATCGCGATGTCCTCGGGACGATGGCGCAAGGGCGGCACCGTCAGCTTGACCCCGCCGAGCCGGAAGTAGAGATCGGCGCGGAAGCGCCCCTCGTCGACGGCGCGGGTCAGATCGCGATGGGTGGCGGCGACGAGGCGCACGTCGACCTTGCGGCTCGTGTCGGCGCCGACGCGGCGCACCTCGCGCGCTTCGCACAGCCGGAGGAGCTTGGGCTGCAGCGCCGCCGGCAGCTCGCCGACCTCGTCGAAGAAGAGCGTGCCGCCCTCCGCCTCTTCGACGAGCCCGGCGCGCGCGGTGGCGGCGCCGGAGAAGGCACCCGCCTCGTGGCCGAACAGCTCGGAATCGGCCAGGCCCGCGACCAGGTTGCCGCAGTCGACGACGACGAACGGGCCGCCCGCGCGCGCGGAGGCGCGGTGCAGCCCTTCGGCGAGGAGCTCCTTTCCGGTGCCCGACTCGCCGTGGATGAGCACGGTGGCGTCGCTCTGAGCGGCGCGCGCCGCCAGCGCGAACAGCTTCTTCATCTCCGGCGACGCGCCGACCAGGCTGCCGAAGCGATCGTCGTCCCACAAGGGGTGCAGAGCTTCGCCGTCGAGCAGCGTCAGGGCCAGCGTCGTCTGACCGAGGCGCAGCTCGCCGCCACCGTCGACCAGCGCGCTCGTGATGAGGGCGCCGCCGATGCGGACGCCGTTGGTGCTGTCGAGATCGACCACGCGCCAGCCGCCCGGCTCGGCGCGCAGCTCGGCGTGGCGGCGCGACACGGTGTCGTCGTGCAGACAGAGGTCGGCGCGCGGGTGGGTGCCGACCAGCGCGACCGTCTTGTCGCCGAGCTCCAGCGCCGCGCCGGCGTCGGGTCCCGCCACGACCGTCAGCCGCGCGCGCCGGACCGCCAGCTGCGTACCCGCGCCATCGCGAACGACGCGCGTGACCTGCGTGGTGCCCTCGGCCATGTGCTCAGTCTACATGACGGTGCTACGCTGGCGACGATGGGCCGCTTCGCCACGCATGCGCTGTGGGTCGCCTGCACAGCCTCGGCCGGCTGCTACGACCTCGGCGGCCTGCGCGCCGGCGCGGGCGGGTCGCGCTGCGGCGACCTCGGCGTGCAGCTGTGCGAGAGCTTCGAGAGCGGCGTCCTCGATCCGCGCTGGAGGATGGTCGGGCACAACGTCACCGTCTCCGTCGACGACAGCTTCGCCTTCCGCGGCACGCACTCCCTGCGCATCGACGGCATGATGGCGACGAGCGGCGACGTGCAGGGCGAGATCCTGGAGAGCGACACGCTGCCCGCGACCGACATCTTCATGCGCGGCTACTGGTATTTCCCGTCGACGACGCCACCGACGGCGATCCGCCTGATGACGCCATTTCAGACCGACGCGCCGTTCACCGGCGTCGGGCTGTCGGTCGCGGCGCGCTCGAGCGGCTTCGTGCCCGAGACGTTCAACGGCGTCACCGGCATGACCACCTCGTCGCAGCTGCCCGGCTTCGCCGTCGGCCGCTGGGTCTGCATCGAGTGGGAGGTGCTGGCCGGCGCGCCGGGACGCACGCGCGTCTGGGTCGACGACGTGGAGTACGGCGATCTGGCGACGATGCAGAACACCAACCCGACGCCGCCGTTCGGCACCATCGGCTTCGGGATGCTGCACGCGTCCGGCGCGCCCGCGCACAGCATCTGGCTCGACGACCTCGACGTCGACACGCAGCGCATCACCTGCGCGCGCTGAGCGCGACTACGCCGCGCGACCAGGACGCGGCGCCGCGCCGCTCCGGGTACGCCGGCGCTCGAGCCAGCGATCGATCGAGGCGCGCCCGCCGCCGGCGATCATGAGCGCGAAGCACAGCGTCAGCGCCAGGAGGTGGTACTCGAACCCCTCCGCCTTCTGGTGGCCGTTCCAGTTCATGAAGAAGCCGAAGGGCGCGTGGACCAGCACGATCGCGGCGATCATGACCGCTGCGATCCCCGCCGCGGCCACGCGCGTCAGCAACCCCGTGATGAGGCCGATGGAGCCGAGGAACTCGGCCAGGATGGCGAGCACCGCCAGCGGCGCCGGAATGCCGAGCTTCGTCATGAAGCCCATCGTCCCCGAGAAGCCGAACCCGCCCCACAGCCCGAGCACCTTCTGCGCGCCGTGGGCGAACATGACGCCGCCGAGACCGAGCCGCGACACCGTCGGTGCCGCGCTGTGCGTCGTCGCGATCAGCCGCGAAAAGAACGAGCCTACTGCCGGTGCCCGAGCCGTAAAGTCGGCCGAGCGATCCATCGTCGTCGTACTCATGGACACCCTCCGCCGCGGGAAGGTAGGCCGCCTAGCGACGGATGCCGCGCAGCTCGACGATGGGGTCGTTACCCGACGGTAGGCGCGCGTCCACGAACGCGTCGATCATCCAATCCTCGTCGCCGGCGGGGTCGAGGATGGTGTGGCGGGCAGTGAAGGTCCCCGCCTCCTCGGCCGGCTGCAACAGCGTGCGGCTCGGCCGCCGCGCCGCCGGCGTGACGTCGATGCTGGCGTGCTCCGCGTAATAGGTCGCCAGCTCTGCCGCCAGCGACTCGGCCGTCCAGTCACCAGGCTTGATGGCAGCGAGCGCCTCGTCCCAACGCTTCTGCGCCAGCGCCTTCAACAGGCGATGCAGCTCCCCGCGCACGCGCACACCGAGCGCGCGCGGATTGTCGGCGAGCGGCCGCTCCGCTTCACTGCGCTGTCCCAGCGCCGCCGACGCCGACGTCGACAGCACCACGGCATGACCCGCGCCGCGCAGGCTCTCCCACTCGTCGAGCAGGCTCGAGTCGACGGTGCGCAACATGTCGCGCAGCTGCTCGAGGACGTCGTCGACCTCCTCGGTGCGCAGCTGCTCGGGCACCGTCTGCAACAGCGCCTTGTACGCCTGCGACAGGTAGCGCAGCACCACGCCCTCGGAGCGCAGCAGCCCGTAGTCGCGCACGTAGTCGTCGAAGGAGCAGAAGCGCTCGAGCAGATCGCGCGCCACCGCCTTGGGACGGATGTTCTCCTGCGCCACCCACGGATGCTTGGCCGCGAAGGCGTTGAAGCTGTCGTAGATGAACTCGCCCAGCGGCTTCGGCCAGGTGACCTTGTCGAGCTCCTCGATACGCTCGGCGAACTCCATCCCGGCGGCCTTCATCTCGGCCATCTTCTCGGTCTTGAGTCGATCGACCTGCGCCCACAGCACCACGTTCGGGTTCTCGAGGATCGACTCCACCAGCGACAGGACGTCGAGCGCGTAGGTGGGGCTCTCGCGGTCGAGCAGCTTGACCGTGTCGACGAGGAAGATCGACAGCGTGTGGTTGAGCGAGAAGTCGTGCTGCAGCTCGCTCGACACCTCGACGATGGGATGGCGCGCCCGCTCGTCGGTGACGACGCCGATGAGCCCCGCCCGCCTGAGCGTGCGGAACAGCGTCGCCGCCGTGCGCCGATACTGCCGCCGCCCCCAGTCATTGCTGTGCGCGCGCGCGATCAGCTGCACCAGCCGCCGATAGCCCTTGGGATCGCCCTGCAACAGCGACAGCAGCATGCCGTGTGTGACATTGAAGCGCGACTCGAGCGGCTCCGGCGCGCGCTCGAGCAGCCGCTCGAAGGTCTGCCGGTCCCAGTGCACGTAGCCCTTCTGCGGCGGTTTCTGCATGACGACCTTCTTGCCGGTCGCCTTTTTCTCCGAGAGCTTCAGGTTCTCGATCACATGCTCGGGCGCCTGCACGACGACGCTGCCGCGCACGTCGAAGCCCTTGCGGCCGGCGCGGCCCGCGATCTGATGAAAGTCGCGCACGCTCAGGATGGCGCTCTTCTCGCCGTCGTATTTGCACAACTGCGTGAAGAGCACGGTGCGGATCGGAATGTTGATCCCCATGCCGAGCGTGTCGGTGCCGCTCACGACCTTGAGGAGGCCCTGCTGCGCCAGCTTCTCGACGAGCAGACGATACTTCGGCAAGAGGCCGGCGTGATGGAGGCCGATGCCGGCGCGCACGAAGCGCTGAAACTCCTTGGCGTAGGGCGTGTCGAACTTGGTGTCGGTGATCGCCTCGGCGATGGCCGCCTTCTCTTCCTTGGTGCAGATGTTGACGCTGGTGAGGTTCTGCGCCTGCTCGGCGGCGGCGCGCTGCGTGAAGCTGACCAGGTAGACGGGGTGCTTCTTGGCCTCGATCAATTTCTCGAGCGTCTCGTGCAGCGGCGTCTCGCGGTAATCGTAGTCGAGCGGCACCGGCCGCTCCGTCGAGCGCACCACCGCGACCTCGCGTTTGGTGAGCGTCTTCAGGCTCTCTTCGATTGGCGTGACGTCGCCGAGCGTCGCCGACATGAGCAAAAAAACCGCGTCCGTGCACAGGAGCAGCGGGATCTGCCAGGCGACGCCGCGCTCCTTGTCGGCGTAGTAGTGGAACTCGTCCATGACGACGTAGTCGATGCGCGCGTTGCGATCGCGCAGCGCGAAGTTCGACAGCACCTCGGCCGTGCAGCAGACGATGGGCGCGCCCGGGTTGATGGCCGCGTCGCCGGTGAGCATGCCGACGTTGTCGGCGCCGAACTCCTGGCACAGCGCGAAGAACTTCTCGTTCACCAGCGCCTTGATGGGGCACGTGTAATACGAAATCTTCCCCTCGGAGAGCGCCTTGAAGTGCAGCGCGGTGGCCACGAGCGACTTGCCCGACCCGGTCGGCGTGTTGAGGATGACGTGCTTGCCCGAGCAGAGCTCGAGGATCGCCTCCTCTTGCGCGGCATAGAGCGACAGGCCCTTGTCGGAGACGTGGGCGACGAAGCGGCTGAGCACATCGTCGGCGTTCTGGACGCCGACTGCGAGAGTGGCTAACGACACGGACAGAGCCTAGCCGAAGTCGGCCGCCGGCGCCCCCAGCGTGCGCAGGACCATGGCGCGCGCCAGGTCGAACGCACGCGGCCCGCGCGCCAGGTGAAACGGCGACAGGCGCGGCAAGAGCGGCTCGTGCAGCAGATGGAGCTGCTCGCGCGCCGGCACGCGATTCTGCGACGGCGTGAAGCGCCGCCACGGCGAATGGGTCGGCAGGTGGTGGTAGAGCACGCGCGCCCCGTCCGAGGCGGCGGCCATGCCGGCGCGGTCGGCGATGCCCCCGTCGAGGAGGCGGCGGCGATCGATCACCGCCGGCTGGAACATCCCCGGCACGCTGCACGACGCGCGGATGGCCGGCACCAGATCGCCGTCGGAGAGCGCCACCGTGCGGCGGCTCGACACGTCGAACGCGACCACGCGCACCGGGATGCGGCAGTGATCGAAGCGGCGCACGCCGACGAGCGCCAGCGCATGACGCAGGAGCGCCTCGAAGCGATCGCCGCGCAGAAAGCCGAAGCCGCGCTTGCCGGCGACGCCGAACAGCGGATCGGGATCCCAGAAGTCGGCGCGCTTGAGCGCGAACAGCCGATCGCGGATGGCCGCCGCCGGCACGCCCGCGCCCCACAAGCCGGCGACGAGCGCGCCCGCCGACGAGCCACCGACGAGGGCCGGCGTCAGCTCCAGCTCCTCGAGCGCCGACACGACGCCCGCGTGCGCGAAGAATCCGAAGAACCCCGACGACAAGATCAGCTCGAAGCGCTCCTTGCGCAGCCGGTCCGCGAGCGTCAAGGCTGCGGACAAGGCGTTCCGAGCGGCATCGGCGCCGCGACGACCGCGGTCCCCGTCTTGATGAAGGTCTCGAGGAAACAGCCGTACTGATACTTCACGGCGTCGAGCTGCGCGAAGATCGAGTGCGGATCGGAGTAGCCGTCGCCGTTGTATTGCACGACCGTGCCGGTGAACTTGCCGCCCGCCAGCGACGTGCGGTTGTCGACGACGGGATAGGCGACGAGGCCGCTGCGACCGTCGAGGGCGAGCGCGTCCTGCATCGTCGGCCACACCACCTCGCCAGCCTCTTGATGGTCGTAAGCGAGCGCGATGGCGTCGTAGAGCGTCGTCGGGAAATAGCTGTCGTCCTTGCCCACCGGCTCGTAGACCGGCCGCACCGGATGGCCGGCGAGCGGACGATGCGCCAGCCGCGGCATGTAGGCGAGCGGCTCGGCCGGCTCCCACGCGGTCTCGAGCAACGCCAGCCCCGGATGCACGAAGCTGACCTCGCTGCGGTCGATCGCCAGCACCGCCGCCAGGAGCTGCGTGCCGTTGGGGATGAGCGACGTGACCGTGATGAAGAGGTTCCAGAAGCCGCCGGCGCCGGTCGGCACGACGGCGCGTACGCGCGGCTCGACCGCGCCGACGAGGTTGGTGTACATGCCGCCCATCGACTGGCCCATGGCGACGAGCGCATCGGGATCGAACTTGTAGGCGGTCGCGCCGGCGGGCAGCGCGGGCATGTTGCAGGCCGCCACCAGCGACGGTGAAATCTCGAGCGTGCGCAGCGCCTCCATGTAGAGCCGCTGCTCGACGACGCCCTGGCGGAAGATGTCGCGGAACGAGGCCAGGTTGTTGAAGTTGAGATACTGCGTCTCGGTCGCGCCCGGGACCCGCTCGGGATTGACCGGATGGGCGCTGCCGGCGGCGGCGAAGCCGTGCGGCGCCAGCACGAAGGCCGGCCCTTCACCCTTCTTCGGGCCGGCCGCACCCATCTCGAGCTTGCCGCGATCGACGACCTGGCTCGACAGGCCGCCCGACCCGTGGAAGTAGACGGCGAGCGGATAGCCGGCCGCCGGCATGGTCGCCAGCTTCGGCAGGGTCACCGTGATCGGCACCTCCTCCATGCGCTGCAGGATCGGGAGACCGTCGCTGCCGAACTCGAAGCTGCCGTCCTGATCGAACGGCGGCAGCCCCTTTTGAAACTGCGGCAGCGTGATCTTGCCGATGAGCTCGCAGAAGCGATCGTGCTGCGCGCCGTCGTCGGGATCGATGACGAGATCGTGGATGGTCGCCGGATTGCGCGTCAGGATGCCGCTCGAGATCTCGAACGTCTCCTGCACCACGTCGCCGGTGGTGAACGGCGTGGCGGCGGCGATGTCGCCGGCCTGCACGCCGAGCATCTGCATCGTCGCGAACAGCGGCGCATACGTCGTCTTGGCGACGGCGCCACTCTTGCCGGACGGCGTGCGACCGGCGGCGAGATCGCGCATCGTCGACGAGACGGCCAGGGGCCGGCCGCCGACGTCGTTGGCTTTGCGCATCACCACGAACGCGTAGCTGCGCTTCGGCGCCAGGATGAAGCCGGGCCGCGGCGCGACCGCGAGCACGTTGGCCGGCAGGTAGTCGTCGGTGACCATGGTGCGCGCCACCGTCGGGAGCAGCCGCCCGCGCTCGGGCGACGCCGGATCGATGTCGACCAGCAGGATCTCGGAGCCGACCTCGGCGGGGATGATCGTCTCGAGGGCGCGCGACGCGACCGGCTTGGTGAACTGGAACCACGCCACCGGCAGCACGGGGAAGCCGCGCCGCTCTTTGGCGCTCTCGCGCAGCTGCTCGAAGAGGATGCTGTCGCGCGTCGGCCAGCCGTCGACGATGGGATGGCCGTTGCCGTCGACGCGCACGTCGGAAGGCCAGGGCGCGTCGAAGAACCGCGCGCTCTGGGTCAAATCGGCATCGAGATCGAACACCAGCTGCGCGCCGTCGTCGCCGGCACAGCCGGTGTACGCCAAACACGCCGCGAGAATCAGGCTGCGCTTCACGCGCGCCATTCTGCCACACCCCCTAGGGGATTTTCGGAGGGCGTGGCGCGAAAATGCTCCCTGCGTCGGGCATGACGCACCGCGAAACCCGCGCCGGCCGCGGAGGTCGCGCTGGCCGGGCGTTTGCTTTACTATGAGCCACCGGAGGTAGTCATCTTGCGCATCCTCATCGTAGCTGGACTGCTCGCAACCACGCCCGCTCTCGCTCAGTCCGTGAGCGTCACCGTAGGTGCGCCGCCGCCGCCGCGCGTGATCGTCACGTCGCCCGCGCCGCCGCCGCCGCGCGCCGTGTTCGTGCCGCCGCCGCCGGTGATCCGCTACGAGGCGCCGCCGCCGCTCGTCGTCGTCGAGCCGGGCGTGCAGGTCGTCGAGGATGCCGACGAGGAGGTCTTCTTCGTCGACGGCTATTACTGGCATCCCGGCGCCAACGGCTGGTGGTATCGCACGCGCAGCTATCGCGGCGGCTGGGTGGCCGTCCCGGCGCGCTCGGCTCCGCCCCGCCTGGTGCGCCTGCCGCCGGGCCAGTATCGCCACTGGCGCGCCGAGAAGCGAATGGATCATGAGGTTCGCAAGGAGGAGCGTCGTGAAGATCGCGAGCAGCGCCACGACAATCGCCGCGAGGAGAAGTCCGAGCGGAAGTGGGAGAAGCACCACGACAAGCACTAGCACCGGGTCGGCGCCGAGGCGTTCTGGCGCTACGGCGCCCGGCTAGTGATCCTGGACCGTCCTGCCGATCGGCGGGAACGACTCGCAAGCAGCCTTGAACGTATGCAACGCATCGTCGAGTGACTTGGCTAGATCGCCGTCGCAGATCGACGAGAACACCGCCTGCTGGCCGCTCTTCATCACGAAATCCTTGAGCCGTACCGCCTCCTGCGCGGAGCCGAACGCCGACATGCAGTTGGTCGGGCCGGCGATGACTGCCGTCGCCCAACGATCATGGCCGCCCTTGACCGTGTCGAAGCTCTTGATGAAGTTGTCGACGGGCTGCGGCGACGAGGATGCGTTCTTCGGATCGCCGGACTGATCGTCCTCGTCGGTGAGCATGACGACCGCGAGGAGCGCGTCGGTGCGCATGAAGCCGGCGTTCTTGCCGTCGGCGACGCGATCGGTGAGCGCGAGGTTGGCGCCGTTGAGCGGCTGCTCGTGGCCGGAGCCCATCGTGCCGACGTTGGCCACGCAGGCGAACTGCATCGCCGGATTCGAATCGGTGCGCTCGATCCACGGGCGCGTCATGCCGCAATTCGACTTGTTGCGGAGCGCGCCGTCGTCGCCCATGGGGATCGGAATGGGAATCGGCAGCGGAATCGGCGGCGCGCCGTCGCTGAGGCTGGTGGTGGTGAGGCCGACGTGATAGTCGAGCGGCGTGCCGCCCGAGGTGCTGTAGGCGTTGAGCACGTCGATGAACTTGGGAAAGTTCTTGCCGAGGTTGGCCTGCTCCTCGGACATCGAGCCCGAGTCGTCGACGATGAAGAGGATGTCCATCTTGCCGCAGCCCGAGTTCTGCGGCTGACCGCCGCCGCCAGCACCGCCACCCGTGCCGCCGGTCCCACCGTTGCCGCCGGTACCGGTGCCGCCGTCGCCGCCGCCTGGCGCCGTGCCGTTGCCATGACGGCCATTGTCGCTCGTACAGCCTCCGAGAATCAGCGCCGCGACGACCAGTATCCGCTTCATGACTGCACCTCGCGCGGATCAGGCCCGCGCTGGTGTGTGCCTTGCGCCGTAAGAGGAGGACATGCCGGCGCCACGCGTAACATGATTTCAGCGAGATAGCCGGGCGAGCGCGTCAGACGCCGGTCAGGCTCCAGGCGAACAGCAGCTGGGCGCCATAGTAGAGGGGCAGCCCCCAGAGCCGATTGACGAAGCCGTGCGCGACGAAGCGGTCGCGCGCGACCGCGAGATCCGACAGGAAGAACCCGACCGCGGCGGCGAGCAGGATGGCGTGCCCGTGCGCGGCGACGGTGCCGGCGGCGAGCGCCACCATCGTCGAGATGACGACGACGTAGGCGATGACCGGTACGCGCATTTTCGTGTCGACGTACGGCAGGAGCCAACGCCCGATCGGCAGCGCCGCGCCAGTGAGCGCGACCAGCGCCAGCGCCGTCGCGCCGGGCCGCACGCCGCGAAACAGAAAAGCGACGGCGAAGGCCAAGTGGCCAAGCAGAAAGCTGACCAGCCCGGCGCGAAACGCGGCCTTGTCCTTCGAGATCAGGAAGACGTCGCCGACGAGCGAGAGCGCGAGACCGGCAACGATGGCCGCTGCGAAGCCGTCGTGAACGCCGGCCGCCAGCGCCGCGCCCAGGAAGCCGGCGGAGGCCAGCGGCTTGCACGCCCACTTGCCCGCTTGTGATCCGCGCCGCTCGGCGACGAGCAGCGCGAGGACCCCCACGATCGTGACCGCGGTGCAGACGACCAACATCGCGCCCTCCGCGACGAATGCTCGCAGATTCTCAACGCGCATGACAGTCGCGCACGACATCGCGCACGACCGTCGTAGACGCGCAGGCGACGGCTGCAGTGGCCACGCGTGGCCACGGAGGCCACACGCGCAACGAAATCGTTCAGGTTTCGGCCGGCACGGCGCGTGCTTCATGGCGCGGCATGCGCATAGTGCTGATCGCCAGTCTCATCGCCACCTCCTTCGCCGCTTGCCAGACCAACGACTCGAGCGACCTTCCCGTAGGCAGCGCCGTCGCGCGCATCACGCAGGTGCCGCCGCAGGTCGGCTGCGTGTCGATTACCGCGGCCGGTAATCGCACCGTCACCAACAACTTCGATGTCACGCCCGGGCAGTCGGCGCTCCTTCACGTCAGCAACCTTCCAGTCGGCAGCCTCGCCTTCACGGCGTCCGCCTACGGCAACGCCTGCAACGCCATCGGCATGGCGCAGCCGACCTGGTCGTCGACGGCGCCGTTCTTCGCGCCGGTCACGCCAGGCGGAGTCACCTCGCTCACGCTGACGTTGGTGCCGACGGGCGGCGCCAACATCGGCATCGACTTCAGCTCCGACGGCGGCGTCAACATCGACGGCGGCGTCAATGGCGACGGCGGCGTCAACATCGATGGCGGCGGACCCAACGACCTCTCGCCTTCGCGCATCGACGGCGGCAGCGACCTCGCCTCGGCACCGGCCGACCTGGCGCACATCACCGACCTCGCGCACTGACCGCTTCGCTCGGCGACTTCATCGTCGCTGAGCGAGCTGACGCAGTCCTCGTGCTACAGAGGACCCATGTCCTCCAACGATCCGCACGCCAGCTCCGGCCGATCGCAAGAGCTCCTCTACGATCCCAACCTTCCGACACCCAGCCACGCCGAGCGCGCGCGCACCCTCGCCGCCAGCATCAACACCGCCACGCTCGCCTCGGTGGCCGTCGAGCCCGCCGGATATCCGTACGGCTCCTTCGTCACCTTCGGCCTCGTCGGCGGCGATCCGGTGTTCCTCATCAGCGAGCTGGCCGAGCACACCAAGAACCTGCGCGGCGACGCGCGCGCCTCGCTCCTCATCGCGGAGGAGGGCGAGCCCGGCGGCGACCCGCTCGCCCGCGGCCGCGTCACCCTGCTCGGTCGTTGCCAACCCTCCACCGACGAAAGCGTGAAGGCGGCGTTCCTCGCCGCCCACCCCAACGCCGCCTACTACGCCGGCTTCGGCGACTTCCACTTCTGGCGGCTACAGGTCGAATCGCTGCGTTACATCGGCGGCTATGGCCGCATGTCGTGGGTGACGAGCAGCGACTGGTCGGCCGCGCGCCCCGACCCGTTGGCGCCGGTCGCAGCGGAGATCATCCGCCACATGAACGACGACCACGCGGCCGCGCTGATCGCCTACTGCCACGCGTTCTCGCGCGCCACCGACGCGACGTCGGCCACCATGACCGCCGTCGATCGCTACGGCTTCGAGATGTCGGCCATCACCGCCGCCGGCCCCCGCCCCATCCGCGTCGCCTTCCCGCGCGCGCTCGCCACCACCGAGGAAGTCCGCGCCGAAATGGTCGCTCTCGTCAAACGCGCCCGCGCCCATCTCGGCCGCTAGCCTCGTCATCAGTCACGGGCAGGCGGGGCGCTGACGACCGGCACGGTGAAGCGGAACACGCTCCCGACTCCGACTTCGCTCTCGACCCACAGCCGGCCGCCATGCGCCCGCACGATCTCGCTGGCGATGTAGAGCCCGAGCCCGCTGCCGGCGTGCCGCGTCTCCTTGGCCTGCCAGTAGCGGTCGAACACGTGTGCCAGTCGGTTCGCCGGAATGCCGGCTCCGGTGTCGCGGACGATGAATTGCGCCTCGCCGTCGACGATGCGTCCGCCGACCGTCACCCGCCCTCCGGCCGGCGTGAATTTGATCGCGTTGCCGACCAGATTGGCCAGCACCTGAAGCAGCCGCGAGCGATCCGTGAGCAACTGGCGGTCGTCCGTCTCCAGGACCTCGAGCTGCACCGACTTGTCGCGCGCATGCGGCTCGTGCGCCTCGCGCACCTCCTCGAGGAGCGCCGCCACCTCGAGCGGCTCGCGGTCGAGGATCAGCTGGCCCGCTTCGATCTTCTGCGCATCGAGCAAATCGTCGATGAGCACCCGCATGCGTGTGGCGGCGCGCCGAATGCTGGCGACCGTGCGCCCGGGATCCGTGAGCCCATGCTCCAACGCGCTGACACCGAGGATGACGACGGCGAGCGGATTCTTGAGATCGTGCGAGACCATCGCCAGCACGTCGTCGCGAGCGCGGATCGCCTCTTCGGCGTGGGCGCGCGACTGCTTGAGCGAGCGCGCCATCTCCTCGAACCGCTGGCCCAAGAGCCGCACCTCAGTCGGCCCAGCGACGGGAAAAGGGGCGTCGAAGTCGCCGCCCGTGAGCGCCACTACGCGCTTGGCCAACCTCTGCATCCCGCCGGCGGCGAGCCGCGCCAGCCCCAGCGACAGCACGATGGCGGTCAGCACGAACAGCCCCCCCGCGAGCGCCGTATTGCGCTCGAGGTGCACCACCGGGGCGGCCGATTCCGCTTCGTCGACCTGCGCCATCACGCAGCCACCACCAATCTCGGGCGCTGGACGGAACGCGGCCAGCACCATGACTCCGCGATAGTTGACGCCGCGCATCTCACCGCGTTCACCCGCGAGGCAGCGTTGGATCATGGGCGTCGCGATCGGTTGCTCCCGCCAGGCCGGCAGCGCGAACCGCGGCGGCGAGAGCAGATACCCGCGGCTGTCGACGAGGAACGTCTCGCCGCTCGAGCCGAGGCCGGGACGGACGACGAGGAAATCGTCGATGGCCAACATATCGTAGCGCAGCACCACAGACGCTCCCGCCTCGTCGACGCGCACCACGTACGACCGCTCGGCACCGCGATGAAAGCGCGCCAGCGTCGGCAGCGATTCGGGCGGCCCGTCGGCGGCCGAGCGCGCACCGGCGCCGGCGAGGATGGGTGACTGGCCCGGCAACACGAGCGTGGCGCCGATCGCGTGCTGCGCGAAGCGCAGGTCGGCGAGCCGCTCGGCCGCGCACTGGCGTGCGTCGGCCGCGCTGGGACACTCGCGCAGCACGTCACCGAGGAACAGCGCCTGCCGGTCGTGCTGATGGCGAAGGCGTGAGACCAGCGTGTCGTGCCGATCGTCGGCCGCGATTTCGACGGCGCGCAGCGTGCTTCGTTGCGCCATCCGGTTCGCGGCTGCCAGGCCGATACCGCCGAGAACCGCGGTCAGCACGACGACCCAGCCGGTGAGGAGAAAGGCCGTTTCGGTGGCGAACGAGAACCGGCGAATCCGAAATGTCCGCATGAGCACCCTCACGGCAAGGTGGAGCGCCCGCGTAACGCGATTGCGCAGCTTCGATGAAGAAGTGTGCGCGTGCCGCGGCCTGAACGTTTCTTCACGCAGCGGCAATGGTGACGCAACAGTGAACGGCTATCTCATCTTCATGAAAACAAAAGAGCAATGTGCAGTCCTGATCGTCGACGATGATCCCGACATTATCGATGCGGTGGCCAACGTTCTCATGAGCTGCTGGTACCAGCTGAGGATGGCGGTCGATGGACTGAGCGCGCTCGAGACCCTGCGCGACATGCCGCGCCAGCCGTGCGTGGTGGTGACAGACCTGCAGATGCCCGGAATGGATGGTTTCGCGCTGATCCGCGCCATCCGCGCCGATGAGCGACTCTCGCACGTGCGGATTGTCGTGCTGAGCGGGATCGCGCAAAAGGCTCCGCCCGGCGCCGACGCGGTGCTGGCCAAGCCGTTCGAGTTCCTCGAGCTGCGGGCGATCGTCTCGCTGCTGCTCGACTCGGTGAAATAGGCGGCTACGCGGCCCCGCCGCCCCGATCGGGCTCGACAGGAATGGTGAAGCTGACCGTCGTGCCGGCGCCGACCTGGCTCTCGACCGTGATGCGACCGTGGTGCGCCTCGACGATGCGCTTGGCCAGCGCCAGCCCCAGTCCTACGCCGCCCGTCTTGCGCGCGCGGCTGCGATCGGTGCGAAAGAACGGCTCGAACAGGCGCGGCAGGTCGGCCGCGTCGATGCCGATGCCGCGATCGCGGACGCGGATCTCGACGTCGTCGCCGCGCCGATGCATCTCCAGGCGGATGGTCGTATCGGGATCGGAATATTTGCCGGCGTTGTTGAGCAGGTTGTCGATCACGCGCCGCAGCAGCGACGCATCTCCGCAGATCTCGATCAGCTGCTCGTCGCTGGCCACTTCGAGGGTCTGCTTGTGCATCGAGCGAAAGGCGGCGGCGGCGCGATCGCCCAGCCTGCGCGCGTCGATGGTCTGGTACCTGAGCTCCATGGCGGCGAGGTTCGGATCTTGCGACAGATCGAAGCGCGCGACGGTGAGCACGGTCTCGACGAGCCGGTCGAGATCGCCCCAATCGTCGGCGATCAGGCGCAGAGACTCGCGCGCCGACTGGAGGTCACCCTCGGCGGCGATGTCGAGCGCCACGCGAATGCGCGCCAGCGGCGTGCGCAGCTCGTGCGACACGTTGGCCAGGAACTCGCGCTGCGCGCGCAGGAGCGCGTTGACCCGCTCGGCCATCTCATCGAAGGTTTGCGCCACGGCGCCGAGCTCGTCGTTGCGATGCACGCGCGTCCGCGCCTGTAGATCGCCCGAGCCGAACGCTTGCGCCGCCGCCTCCATCTGCGCCAGCGGCCGCGCCAGGCTGCGGGCAAAGACCAACGAGATGAGCGCAGTGCCGATGAGCGTGCAGGCGATCATGAACGGCAGCTTCGATCGACTCGGCACGAGCGAGGGGTCAGAGGTCGGCTGTGGGCCCAGATGCCTGGCCTCGCGCGGCACCCGCCGATGCACGACGCCGTAGCCGACCAGCTTGCCGTCGCGAATCACCGGGACCGCCATGATCGGCATCGGATCCGTCTGTGGCAGCGAGATCAGCGACGCGTGTGGCAGTCGCTCGACGTCGGCGGCGCTCAGCGGCGGCTGCGGCGGCTGGGTCGAAGCGACCAGCTGGCCATCGGGGCGGTAATAGGACAGGTCGAAGTCGTTCAGCTTCGACAGCGCTCGTCCGAGCGCTGCGGGCGTGTCGAAGCACTCCGCCAGCCCCTCGACCAACGCCTTGCCGCGCGTAGGCTCGAGCTGAAACGGCGCCTTCTCGAGGAGCTTGTCGACGTAGACCGCGGTACCTGCGACCGCCAGCTGCGCCAGCCCCACGAGATAGATCGTGAGCAGCAGCTGCCGACGTGGCCGCCGCGCCGCCATCAGTTGTCGTCGGTGTCGGCGAGGACGTAGCCGGCGCCGCGCACCGTCTTGAGCAGACGCGGATGGCGCGGATCGTCGCCCAGCTTGTGTCGCAGCCGCGAGATGTGTCCGTCGATGGAGCGGTCGAACGCATCTTCGGCGCTGCCCTTGGCGATGTCGAGCAGCTGCTCGCGGCTGAGCACGCGGCCCGGTCGCTCGACGAACGCGCGCAGGAGCGCGAACTCGTAGCCGGTGAGCGCGATCGGCTTGTCGTCGACGGTCACGGTGAGCGCGCCGGTATCCAGCGTCAAGCGTCCAGCGCGTAAAACCTTCTCGGCAGGGCCCGTCCGTCCACGGGCACGACGAACATGAGCGCGAATGCGCGCCAACAGCTCGCGCGAAGAGAACGGCTTGGTGACGTAGTCGTCGGCGCCGGATTCGAGACCAAGCACCCGATCCGCCTCTTCGGCGCGTGCCGTCAGCATGACGATCGGTACGTCTTGGCGCTGGCGGATGGCGCGGCACACCTCGAGCCCGTCGCGGCCGGGCAGCATGATGTCGAGCAGGACCAGGTCGAACGACTGCCGCTTGGCCGACGCCAGCGCCTGCGGGCCGTCGAACGCCAGCTCGACGTGGATCCCGTGGCTCTCCAAATACTGGGCGGTAATGCGCGCGAGCTTCTCGTCATCCTCGACGAGCAATAACGAGATGCCTCCGACGTCGGGCTGCGCCTCCATGGACTCATTGTAGTGCCGAAATGTTCGGCGACTTTAAGCCATTGTTCAGAATTGTGCGCGCCGACCGGTCGCGCCGCTCCTCAACACGCCGGTGTGCTGCCGGGGACCACCAGACGCGCCGGTCGCGTGCTGCCGTCGGCGCAGACGAAGGTCGTGCTGCCATCGGGCGAGGTGGTCCGCTCCGTAGACGGCCCGGCCGTGTATGCCGGCGCGGCCGAGACGGTCGCCCGCTCCGCGGCACCATAGTCGGCCGCCGGCTCCATCCGGGTCTCACCGAAACCCGAGCTTCCACACCCGGCCCCCATCACCAGCGCGGCCGCTCCCATCAACATTCGCAATCGCATGACGTCTCCTTGGCGCCGGTGCCCCTGATCGAAGGATGGCCCGGCGCGCGCCACCTCCGACTCCGTCTGTTTCACGCTGGCAATCATAGGAGCCGATTTGTTCGCGGAGTCGACGGGAGTGTGCCGAACTGTGCGCGCACGCCGACCACGAACAGTTCTGCACAATGAGCTCACGAGACGCGCAGACGCGGACCCGATTCTTTCCGGGATATGGCGCGGCGCGATGCTTCACTCACTCGCTTGCATGAAGTTTCGTCGCACTCGTGCACGCCCTCGTTCGATCGACCGCGACCTGCTTGGAATCACCCATCGGGGTGCCTACGTGAAGTGTCGTGGTGAGCTGCCTCCGGCATATGGCGACCGCTGCAACGCTCCTCGCGCTCGTCACCCCAGCGCGCGCCGAACCGACCACTCTTTCGTTCGCCGAGGCGATGCGCAGGGCATTTGCGCGCAATCCCGACATGCTCATCGCGATGGAGGAGATCGCGCGCGCCCACGCCATCGTCGAAGAGGTGCGCGCCGGCTCGTTGCCGACGCTGTCGGCGGTGGCGACGTTCACGCAGCTCGACAGCCCGCGTCTTTCAATAACGAGCCCGGGCGCCATCCTTCTGCCGGGGACCCAGTTCAACGGCGCGGGCACCGCCGCGCTGACGCTCGATCCGCGGCGCTGGGTCCAGTGGTCGCAGGCGCGCGAGAACGTGAGGACCACCCGGCTCAACGCGGGCGACGTGCGACGGCGGCTCGCGCTTGCCGTGGGTCAAACCTATCTCTCGGTGCTGGCGCAGCGGCAGATCGTGCAAGCCGATCAGCTCGCCGTGCAGAACGCGACTGCGCACGTCGATTACACGCGGTTGCGGCTCGAAGGCGGCAACGGCACCCTGCTCGACTTCCAACGCGCCAACGCGCTCTACAACAGTGACCGGGCCCTGCTCGATCGCGCGCAGTTTCTGCTCGCGCAACTGCAGGAGCAGCTCGGCATCCTGCTCGGCGAGAACGCTGCGGTCGATGCCACCGCCGACGTGCAGCTGCCGGACGCACCCGTCGACCCCAAGGTCGCGCTCGACGATGCGCAGCGGCTGCGCATCGACCTGCATCTATCGCAAGAGCTTCTGACGGCCGCCACCAAGGTGCGTCGCGAGTCGTGGGCCGACTTCATGCCGTGGGCGACGGCGAGCTTCGAGGGCTTCTATCAGACCCCGCCGACGCAGACGGTGCCGACCAGGGGCTGGCAGCTCCTGGTCACGCTCACGTTGCCCATCTACGACGGCGGGCTGCGCTATGGCCTGCTCAAGGAACGGCGCGCGCTCGAACACGAGGCCGGCATCCGGGTCGATGCCGAGCTGCGCCTCGTGAGCTCCAGTGTACGAACGGCGCTGGTGGAGCTGGAGCGTGCGCGCACGGCGCTCGGATCGGCCCGCGAGGCGGCGCGCCTCGACGCCGACGTCGTGCGCCTGACAACCATCAGCTATCGCGCGGGGCTGTCGACCAACATCGAGGTGATCGACGCGCAGCTCGCGGCGCTCAACGCCGACGTCAACGCGGCGCTGGCGGCGAACAACGAACGACAAGCACAGCTGGATCTGCTGCTCGCCACGGGGCGCTTCCCATGACGACCAGCCGACCGCGGAGGACCTGAGATGTGGTTGGTCAGGATGGCGCTCAAGCGCCCGTACTCGGTGGCGACCTTCTGCATCACGATGGTGCTGCTCGGCATCCTGTCGATGCGCTCGATGCTCACCGACGTGCTGCCGGCGATCGACATCCCCGTCGTCATCGTCGTCTTCAACTATCCGGGGCTCTCGGCGGCGGACATGCAGAACCGCGTGCTGCTCGTCGCCCAGCGCGGCTACTCGACCACCGTCGACGGCGTCGACCACATGGAGGCGCAGGCGATCCTCGGCATCGGCATCGTCAAGGTCTACTTCGCGCCGGGCGTGAACGTGGGCGGGGCGATCGCGCAGATCACGGCGCAGACGCAGCAGCAGCTGCGCTTCATGCCGCCGGGGATGCAGACGCCGAACATCTTGCAGTTCAACGCGTCCAACATTCCCGTCGCGCAGCTGACGCTGTCGAGCCAGAAGCAATCGGAGCTGGAGATCTTCGACTACGCGCAGAACTTCCTGCGGCTCAGGCTGTTCACGATCCCGGGCCTGATGACGCCGCCGCCTTACGGCGGCTCGACGCGCCAGGTGAGCATCGACATCGATCTGGCCAAGCTCGCCGCCAAACAGCTGGCGCCGCAGGATGTGGTCAACGCCGTCTTGTCCTCGAACGTGATCCTGCCGGCCGGATCGGCCCGCATCGGACGGCGACAGTTCGACGTGCTGATCAACTCGAGCCCGGCGAGCTATGCCGACTTCAACCGCATCCCCATCAAGCTGGTCAACGGCGCCATCGTCTATCTCGGAGACGTCGCCTACGCGCACTCGGGCTACTCGCCGCAGGAGAACATCGTGCGCGTCAATGGGCGGCGCGCGACCTACCTCGCGGTCCTGAAGAAGAGCACGGCGTCGACGCTGGTGGTGGTCGATGCAGCGCGCTCGATGATCCCGGTGCTGGAGGCGGCCGCCCCACAAGGGCTGCAGATCCGACTCGACTTCGACCAGTCGGTGTTCGTGCGCGCAGCCGTCTGGGGCGTCGTGCGCGAAGCCGCGATCGCGGCCGGGTTGGTGGCGCTGATGACGCTCGGCTTCCTCGGCTCGTGGCGCAGCGTGCTCATTGTCTGCACGTCGATCCCGATGGCCATCGTGTGCAGCATCATCGGCCTCTACCTCACCGGCGAGACGTTCAACCTCATGACGCTGGGCGGCCTGGCCCTCTCCATCGGTATGCTCGTCGACGACGCCACCGTCGAGATCGAGAATATCAACCGCAACCGCGTGCACGAGCGGCGCCTCGCGGTGGCCGTGCTCGACAGCGCCCATCAGGTGGCGACACCGGCGTTGGCGACGACCCTGACCATCTGCATCGTCTTCTTCCCGGTCATGCTGCTGACGGGCCCGGCACGCTTCTTGTTCGTGCCGCTGGCGCTGGCGGTCGTGTTCGCCATGCTCGCTTCTTATTTACTGTCGCGCACGCTGGTGCCGTCGATGTCGCACCTCCTGCTCGGTAAGGAGGCGATCGAAACGGGAGAGCTCGATCCATCGACGCATCACTCGCGCTGGCAGCGCTTCAACGCCTGGCGCAACCGCAACTTCGAGCGCCTCGAGCGCGGCTATGCTTCGCTGTTGAGGACGCTGCTGGGCCTGCCCGCGTTCGTCCTGGTGATTTTCCTTGGGCTGTTCGCGGTGACGGCGGTGCTCGGCACGCAGGTGGGCCTCGACTTCTTCCCGTCGGTGGACACCGGTCAGCTCAAGCTGCACTTCCGCGCGCCCATCGGCAGCCGCATCGACGACACCGAACGCTTCGTGGGCGATCTCGATCGCGAGATTCGCAAGGTCATCCCGGCCGACGAGCTGACGACGATCAACGACAACATCGGCCAACCCATTTCGATCAACCTCGCCTACGTGCAGAGCGACAACATCGGCGAGCAGGATGCCGACATCCTCATCCAGCTGGCGCCGAAGCATCGCCCGAGCGCGATGTACCGGCAGCGCATTCGCGACGAGGTGGCGCCGAAGTTCCCCGGCTCGACGCTCTACTTTCAACCGGGCGACGTCATCACGCAGGTGCTCAACTTCGGGTCGGCGGCGACCATCGACGTGCAGATCCAGGGGCCGAAGATCGACCCGCTGTTCAACGTCGCGCGCGGAATGCTCGACGACCTGCGCACGATTCCGGGGATCGCCGACGTGCACATCCCGCAGGTGCTCGACAAGCCGGCCATCGCCGTCAACGTCGACCGCGCGCGCGCCATGCAGGTCGGCATCACCATCCAGGGCGCCGCGTCGAGCCTGCTCACGTCGCTGACCGGCACCAGCCTCACCAATCCCAACTTCTTCGTCGACCCCGCCAACAACGTCAACTACCCGGTGGTGGCGCAGACGCCGGTGCTCGACATCCACGACGTCAACGGCGTCACCAATACGCCGCTGACACCGACGACGCTCGTCACGCCGACGCCCGCGACGACCAACGCCGGCACGTTTGCAGGCTCGCTGAGTGCGGCCCAGATCGCGCCCACGCTCGGGAGCATCGCGACGGCGACGCCGACCACCAATCCGGCGCAGCTCAACCAGTACACGATCCAGCCGCTGCTCGAGATTCAGGCCAGCGTCGAAGGGCGCGATCTCGGCGGCGTCGCGCGCGACGTGGGTCGCGTGATCGAAAAAGCGAAGAAGCAGCTGCCGCCCGGCGCCGCCATGGCGCTGCGCGGGCAGAGCCAGGCCATGTTCAGCTCGTTCTCCGCGCTGGCGCTCGGCATGATCGTCGCCATTGCGCTCGTCTACCTCTTGCTCGCCACGCTGCTCCAATCGTGGCTCGACCCGTTCATCATCATGATCGCGATCCCGGGCGCGCTCATGGGCGTGGTCTGGATGCTCGCGGCCACGGGCACTACGATCAATGTAGAGTCGCTGATGGGGGCGATCATGGTGATCGGCATCGCCGTGTCCAACTCGAACCTGCTCGTGAACTTCGCCAATGACATCCGCGTCGAACGGCAGCTCGATGCGCACGAAGCGGCGGTCGTCGCCGGCCAGACGCGACTGCGTCCGGTGCTGATGACGGCGCTGGCCATGATCCTCGGCATGGTGCCAATGGCGCTGGCGCTCGGCGAGGGCGGCGAGCAGAACGCGCCGCTCGGCCGGGCGGTGATCGGCGGCCTCATCGTTGCGACGTTCGTGACGCTGCTGGTGGTGCCGATCGTCTACACGCTCTTGCGGCGCAAGGAGCCGTCGAAGCACCTGCTCGACGTTCGCCTCGCCAAGGAAATGGAGCCCATCTCGTGAGCCGCCGGTGGCTCCACATCCTCGGCACGTGTCTCCTCATCGTCGCCGTCGTCGTCGTCGGGCTCCTGTATCTGCATCGCAAGTCGGTCGAGATGTCGGCGATCGCCGCGCGCAAGCATGCGATCAGCCGCGGCCCGACGGTGATGGTGAAGAAGGTGCTGCCAGGCGGCGGCTCGCGGCACATCTCGTTGCCGGGAGAGGCGCGGGCCTTCTTGTCGACGACGGTCTACGCCAAGCTGCCGGGCTACCTGCGCGAAATTCGCGTCGACAAGGGTCAGCGCGTGAAAAAGGACGAGGTGCTCGCGGTCGTCTTTTCCCCGGAGAGCAATCAGGACGTGCGCGCGGCCGAGACCGATCTCAACCTGCGCCGTCAAGTGGCCACGCGCACCAATTCGCTGGCGCAGGTAGGTGTCATGTCGCGCCAGGATCGCGAGGTCGCCGACGCGCAGCTGCGCACGTCGATGGCGACGCTGCGGCGGACGCGCGACATTCAGGGCTATCAGGTGATCCGCGCGCCGTTTGCCGGCCAAGTGACGGCGCGCTATGCCGATCCGGGCGCGCTCATTCCGGCGGCGACGGGCTCGACCCAGGCGGCGCAGCCCATCGTCGACCTGGCGGATACGGGCCGCCTGCGCATCACCGTCTATTTCGGGCAGGACGCCGCGCCGTCGGTCCACGTCGGCGACAAGGCGGTCATCTGGACCAACGACCAACCGACCCGCCGGATGGAGACGCGCATCTCGCTCGCCTCGGGTCAGATCGAGCCGCGCACGCGCACCATGCTCGCCGAGCTGTGGTTCGACAACCGTGCGGTGGGCATCCTGCCGGGTACGTTCGTGCACGTCGACCTCGACATCGCCGAGCCGGCGATCCCGACGGTACCGAACGCCGCGATCATCGTTCGCGCCGGCCATCTTCGCGCCGCCGTCGTCGAAGGCAACAAGCTCCACTTCGTTCCAATCGAGGTCGGCGCTAGCGACGGCAACCGCACCCAGGTGACGCAGGGTCTGAAGCCCGGCGACCTGGTGGCGAACGATGTTCCCGCAGAGCTGGGAGACGGTGCCGTCATCCAGCCGATGCTCCAATAGCAGCGCAAATTCCTCCCCTGCCTCGTTCCGGCTCCGTCACGACGAGCGGAACACTGAATCGGGGCTGACGCTCACAAGCGCCGATCCGAATAGGAGGCGTCGAGGGCTGGCGGCCCACGCGCAGGGTCATGTTGGTCGTTACGACGTCCTCGCCGCGCGCGAGCGCGTCGACGGCATCGCGATCGCCGTTCCGAGGAGCCATGCGAAGGCGCCGAACCGGCCGATCGGCAGCAGCACAGCCGCGCCGGGCACAACCAGGACCAACGTGGAGAGCTCGGCGAGGAGCGCGACGACGAGGCCGAACCAGACCAGCCAAAGGGGGAGCTTGCGCGTCAAGCCCGACGGCACCGAAACGCCGGCAACAAGGAGCCCGAGCGGCACGACGGTGCCTGGACCGCCGGCGGCGAATGACAGCAAGTGGAGCACGCGGATCGCGCTGGCGGACGCAGGCATGCCCGCAACCTCGGAGAGCGCCCACAACGCGAGCCCTGAGACCGCCAGAGCGATCGACGCCGCAAATCCTCCATACAAGGCGATCAGCTCTCCGGCGGGCCGCAC
>JAQBQH010000031.1 GCA_028287105.1 Myxococcales bacterium | reverse complement strand
GTCACCGAGGAGCACGAGCAGCTCGCCGTCGCGCCGCGCGGCCGCGCCGGCCACCAGCGTGTCGATCGCGCGCGCAGCCGCCAGGCCGTCGAGACCGGCGAGCTGCGCCAGAGTCTCCGGCGCAGCGGGCCGTCCGTAAACCGCCGCCGCGGCGCGGACGAGGCGCGCATCGGGCGACAAAGTCGACAAGCCGGCCAGCCGCTCGGCGAGCGCGCGCGGCGTCCCGCCCGAGGCCGCCTTCAGCCAGGCGACGACGGAGGACGACTGCAGGAAGGCGCGCACGCCCTCGTCGTCGAGCGGAGCGAGCGTGATGCGCTCGGCGCCGAGCAGCGGCTCGTCCTGCCGCGACGTGAAGAGGAGGCGTGGCGGCGACGGCAGCGTCGTGAGCCAGCCGCACAGATCGCGCGTCGCCTGGTCGGCGAGATCGAGCCGCTCGATCACGACGATCGAGGCGTTGACGGCGGCCAGCCATGCCGCGACGTCGGCGAAGCAGGCGCCACGGCGCGCGTCCCATGGACCGTCGCCGCCGGCGGCATCGAGCCGCGCCAGCAGCGGCGCATCGTCGGCCGCCATCTGGCGCAGCGGGCCGTACGCGGCCTGGCCCTCGGCGCAGCGGCCGCGCAGCACCGGCGCCGAGGTGCGACCTCCGCGCGGCGACGACGAAGCCCCAGACGCCGTCGCCAGGCGCGACAGCAGCGCCTCGACGAGCGCCGTTTTACCCATGCCGGCGCCGCCGACGATCAGCGCTGCACGCGCAGCACCGCCCCCGTCATACAGCGAGCAGAGGCGACTCAGCTCGCGTTCGCGCCCGATACAGCCGAGCAGCTCCATCCCAGCGCGAAGGATAGCCACAGAGTGGCCGCAAAGACTAGCGCCCTGTCTTGGACTCGAGGATCAGCCGCTCGTAGGCCAGACCCGCCTCGCGCACGGTCGCGTGGAGCGCGGCGTCAGGCAGCGGCTGAGCGGCGCCGTCGGCGAACAGCACGGCGATGACCCGGTCGCGCACCGCGATCGGCATGAACAGCACCTCCGCCGTCACGCCGCCGAGCGCATGGCCGAACGCGCGGTTGGCCGGCGTCTCCGGCAAGGGGCCGCGGTAGGGCAGCCGCGACGCGATGACGTCGCGAAACAGGCTCGGCGCCTCGACGTTGATGACGAGCTTGCGCACCGACGCGGTGTCGAGGTCGCCGCCGCGCACGTCGTGGCCGATGAGGATCGACTTCTTCATGACGAAGAAGAGGGCGCGCCGCATGAGCAGCGCCACGTAGTCGAGCGTGGCGGCGGCGATCTCGTCGCGGTGATGCGCCGCGCGCAGTCGCGCCAGCGGCGGATCGGGCACCGTCATCTGCGCGAAGCCGGGCAGCGTGTCGCGCTTGGGCCGCGGCGGCTCGTGCGACTTCGGGTGCGTCAACAAGATCGGCTCGTCGCTGGGCCGCAAATGCTCGGGCCGATAGTCTTGCGGCAGATAGTCGGGCTGATAGTCGTCGGGTGGCGGCACCGGCATCGGCAGCGGCGTCGCGTCGGCGTACTTGACGCGCGTCAGGAGCACGATCTGCTCCTCGATGGCCTCCTTGGACGCTTTGGCCGCCGGCGCCTTGGCGTCGCCGGGCGGCGGCGACCGATTGGGCTCGCGCGACGGCGGCGCTTCGCTGCGCGGACCGCTCTTGACGCGCGCCTGTACCGTCGCCACCGGCGCACGCAAGAGCGTCGGGCTCGGCGGCGGCGGTCCCGGCGGCCGCGGTTCCGGCGACCGCGGCGCTGCCGCCTGGTGGCTCTCGGCCAGCGGCTGCGCCACCCGCGCGACCCGATCGGCCGCGCGCGGCGACGTGAAGCGCACGCCGTAGTGCCGCTCGATGGCGTCGCGAATCGCGCTCTCCGTCGCCACGACGCGCACCACGAAGCGGTCGGCGAAGAAGGCCACCTCGTCGACGGCGTGGTTGTCGGTGGGATCCGACATCACCAGGACCAGGTGATTCTCGGGATCGATCTCGAGCGGCACCACGCGAAACTCCGCCGCCATGTCCGCCGTCACCAGCCCCAGCGCCGCCTTCGATACATCGACGAGCTCGTGGTCGGGCACGCGCGTGATCATGAGGCGGCGCGTGTAGAACTCGGCGAGCTGGTCCTCTTCCATGTAGCCGAGGCGCACCACGCTCTCGCCGAACGATCCGCCGTCGCGCTCGCGCAACGCCGCGGCCGCTGCCAGGTCTCCCGGCCGCAGGACCCCCGACCGGAGGAGCAGCGCACCGGGCATATCGGCCATAGCCCTTTCATGTTTGACGCCGGGGCGCGTCATGTCAAGGTGCAGTGGTGTCGCGGATTTATTTCGATCACAACGCCACGGCGCCGCTTCACCCCGCGGCGCGCGCGGCCATGATCGAGGCGCTCGAGACCTTCGGCAATCCGTCCTCTCTGCACGACGAGGGGCGGCGCGCACGTCAGTTGGTCGAGGAGGCGCGCGACCGCGTGGCCCAGCTCGTGGGCGCTCGGCGCGAGGAGATCGTCTTCACCTCGGGCGGCACGGAGGCCAACAACCTGGCCGTCCGCGGCCTCGCGCGCGGCCGCCGCGTCGTCCTCTCGCCCATCGAGCACCCGTCGGTGCACGCCGATGGCGCCGAGCTTCTGCGGGTCGACGCCGACGGACGGGTCGATCTCGAAGACCTCGCGCGAAAGGTCTCCGCCGACACGCTTGTCAGCGTGCAGCTCGCCAATCACGAGATCGGCGTCGTGCAGGATCTAGCGGCGATCGCCGCGATCGCGCATCGGGCCGGCGCCATCGTGCACACCGACGCGGTTCAGGCGGCCGGCAAGCTCGCCTTCGACGTGCGCGCCCTCGGCGTCGACGCGCTCTCGCTCTCGGCGCACAAGCTCGGCGGGCCCAAGGGCGTCGGCGCGCTCTGGCTGCGCGATGGGCTCGACCTCGCGGCCATGATCGGCGGCGGCCACCAGGAGCGCGGCCGCCGGCCGGGCACCGAGAACGCGCTCGGCATCGTCGGTTTCGGCGCCGCCGCGGCCGCGGTCGAGCTGCCCACGCCCGCGCTGCGCGATCGCTTCGAAGCCGGTGCCGTCGCCCTCGGCGCGCGCGTTCCCGGCTCGGGGGCCGCGCGCGTGCCGACCACCAGCTACGTCGTCTTCGACGGCGTCGAAGGCGAGCTGCTCATGCAGGCGCTCGACCTCGAGGGCGTCGCCGTCTCGACCGGCGCCGCCTGCAGCTCGGGCTCCATCGAGCCGTCGCCGGTCTTGCGCGCCCTCGGTTACGCCGAGGGGATTCGCGTGTCGCTCGGGCGCGACAGCCGCGCCGCCGACGTCGACCGCGTGCTCGCGCTCTTGCCGTCGCTCATCGCGCGCATCAAGCGGGCGTGAGCACGGCCAGCGACTCGACGTGCGGCGTCTGCGGCAGCATGTCGTAGGGCACCACCGAGTGCGTGCGTAGCCCCAGCTGTCGCAGGATGACGAGGTCGCGCGCGAGCGTGTCGGGCGCGCAGCTCACGTAGGCGACGAGGCGCGGCTTCATCGCCGCCACCGCCTGCAACACCTTCGGCGCGCAGCCGCGCCGCGGCGGATTGAGCACCACGACGTCGGCCGCGCCCAGCCCCGCCAGCGTCTGCTCGACGTCACCGACGACGAAGCGGGCCCGCACGGCGTGGTTGAGCAGCGCCGACGCCTGCGCATCGGCGACCGCGCGCGGATGCTCCTCGATGCCGATCACCTCGGCGGCGCCGCGCGCCAGCGTCAGGGCGATGCCGCCGACGCCGGCGTAGGCGTCGACCACGCGCTCCTGACCGGTGAGCGCCGCCGCCTCGGTGAGGTCGGCGTAGATGCGCGCCGCCACGTCGCGGTTGACCTGGAAGAAGGCCGTCGACGACAACCGCAGCTGCACCGCGCCGACGCGATCGGTCAGGTGCAGCTCGCCGCTCAGCGACCGCTCCTCGTCGCCATAGAGCGTGTTGCCGCGCGTGCGGTTGATGTTCTGCACCACGCCGATGACCTCGGGCCGCGTGTGGCGCAGCTCGTCGGCCAGCGCCTCGCCGTCGGGGAACGGCTCGCCCGCGGTCACCAGCGTGACCAGCACCTGACCGAGGTGGCTGACGCGCAGGATGGCGTAGCGCAAGAGGCCCTCGCCGGTGCGCTCGTCGTACGCGCGCACGCCGTGGCGCAAGAGCAGCTCGCGCAGCGCCGTCGCCACCTCGTCGAGCGGCGCCTCGGCCACGCGACAGCCCGACAGATCGATGACCCGGTGCGAGCGCGGCGCGTAGGCGCCCAGGATCGGGTGGCCCAGGTCGTCGACGGCGAAGACCAGCTTGGATTTGTTGCGATAGCCGAGCGGGCGCGGCGACGGCACGCAGGCCGCCACCGCCGCCTCGACATGAGCCGCCGCCAGCGCCGCCTCGACGTGCGCCTGCTTCCACTCGAGCTGCCGCGCGTAGCTCATGTGCTCGAGGACGCAGCCGCCGCAGGCACCGTAGGCCGGGCAGACCGGCGCCACGCGCGACGGCGACGGCACCGCGATCGCGGCGAGCACCGCCCAGACATCGGGGCGATGCGGCGACATGTGCGCCACGGTCGCGTCGATCTCCTCGTCGGGCAAGGCGCCGGCGACGTGGACGCGAACGCCCTCCAACATCGCCATTCCCGCCGCCTCGTCGTCGAGCGAGCTGACACGGAGGTGCAGCCGATCGCCCTTGCGCACGCTGGAAATGTAATGCAAGTTCTGCCGCCATGGTTAGCTCCAAAGCATCGCCGATCGCAGTCGCGCTCTCCGGCGGCGTCGATTCGGCGACCGCGGCGGCGCTTCTGGTCGAAGCTGGCCATCGCGTCATCGGGCTCACCATGCGCCTCTACGACGCCAGCGGCACCACCGCGGCCGTCGGGCGCTGCTGCGGGCCGCGCGACATCGAGGACGCGCGCCGCGTCGCCGCGCACCTCGGCATCCCGTTCTACGTCTGCAACTACGAGGACGAGTTCCGCGCCCGCGTCGTCGACGACTTCGTGGCCGAGTACGCCGCCGGGCGCACGCCCAACCCGTGCGTGCGCTGCAATCAGCACATCAAGTTCACGCCGCTCTTGCGACGGGCGCGCGCGCTCGGCTGTGAGCAGCTCGCCACCGGCCACTATGCGCGCATCGAGCGCGGCTCCGACGGCGTATTGCGTCTGTGCCGGGCGCGCGATCGCGGCAAGGATCAGTCGTACTTCCTCTTCAACATGCCGCATGACGCGCTCGGCGAGGTGCTCTTCCCACTCGGCGGCATGACCAAGGACGAGGTGCGGGCGCACGCTGCCCGCCTCGGCCTTCCCAACAGCGCCAAGCCCGAGTCGCAGGAGATCTGCTTCGTCCCCGATGGCGACTACGCCGCGTTCGTGGCCAAGCGCGCGCCGTCGGCACCGGGCGAGATCGTCGACCTCGACGGCCGCACGCTCGGCGCGCACGACGGCGTGCATCGCTTCACCGTCGGACAGCGGCGTGGCATCGGGGTCTCGGCCGGCGATGGCGATCCGCGCTATGTCGTCTCGGTCGACGCGCTCACGCGGCGGGTCACCGTCGGTCCGCCCGCGGCGCTGGCGCACGACGCCATCGACGTCGCCGAGGTCAACTGGGCCGGTCCGCCGCCGTCCGAGCCGCTGCGCGCGTCGGTGCAGATTCGCTATCGCCATCCGCCCACCGCCGCCACCGTGACGCTCGACCGCGGTCGCGCGCGCGTCGTCTTCGATGCGCCCGAGCGCGCCCCCGCGCCGGGCCAGGCCGCGGTGTTCTACGACGGCGAGACGGTCCTCGGCGGGGGCTTCATCGCCTGAGCGCGAGCGGCGGGGATCAGCGCGGTAAAGTGGGGGAGAGCGGCGCGCTCAGACGGCGAGCGGCTTGATGGCGACGATCTTCTGCGTGTTCGAGCGCCGGCGCGCGCGGCGCTGCTGGCGGACGATCGAGAGCGCGCCGTCGATTTCGACGACGTTGTTTCCGGCGCATTCCCGGCAGCGGCGCGGCAGGACGAAGTAGCCCTCGCCGCCTTTGACGGGGTCGGGCACCTTCATCTCGGCGCTGCACCATGCACATGTCACTGCACGTACAGTCATGGAGATCACGATATGACGATTCCCTCTGACTAAACTGTTAGGTGGAGCACGAAACCGGAAGTTCTGGGGGACTTCAGCCCACACCGGCTCCCGGCTTATACTCGCGTCATGACCGCTTCGATTCGCATCTACGGCAAGGACTCCTGACCGTACACCGCCAACGCCCGTGCGGCGTATACGAAACAGGGCTTCACCGTCGAATACGTAAACATCCGTAGCGACCCGTCGCGCCTCGACGAAATGCTCACGCACTCGGGAGGGCGTCGCGCCGTGCCGGTGCTCGTCGACGGGGAGGGAAAGGTGACCATCGGATACGGAGGAACATGAGGCGCCTGAAGCCGACCGTGCGTCGGCTCCACTACTGAATCAGCCCGCGGCCACCTTGGCTTCGTGGCTCGCCAGCGCGATCACCTGCCGCACCGTCGTGCCCGCCACCGCCTTGACCGCCTGATCGAGCTCTCCCCGGTCGAGGAAGATGCCGTGGCATTTCCCGCAATACTCGACGTGCACGGGGCCCAACACGACCTCTTTGAGCGCCCCGGGGCAGGCGGGACAGGTGTTCGTCGTCTCCGACGCGGGGTCGGGCTTGCTCGAGCCGGTCAGCGCCGTGCGCAGCTTCGACAGCTCGTCGCCCTGGCCGCGACCAATGCGCTCGATCTCGCCATGATCGAGCCACAACCCGCCGCAGCTGGGGCAGAGGTCGACTTCCACGTCGCCGACGCGCGCCTTGTCGAGGACCGAGGTGCACTTCACGCACGTCAGGTTCATCACCGCTCCTTGTGGGCGGCCAGGATAACACAAACGGCCTATGTTATCGTCGGGGTCGATGGAGGAGACCGACGCCAATCCGTACGCGCCGCTCGAGGCACGCCTCGGCTACGCGTTCGTCGATCGCGCGCGGCTCGAGTGCGCGCTCACGCACAAATCGTATCTCAACGAGAACGCGTCGTGGGGGCGTCCCGACAACGAGCGTCTCGAGTTTCTCGGTGACGCGGTGCTCGATCTCGTCGTCGGCCATCTGCTGATGGACGCGGCGCCGGAGCGCAACGAGGGCGAGCTCTCGAAGACGCGCGCCGGCATCGTCAACGAGGTGGGGCTGGCCGAGGTCGCGGCGGAGCTCGGTCTCGGTGAGTGGCTCTTCCTCGGTCGCGGCGAAGAGCAATCGGGCGGCCGTCGCAAACCGTCGGTGCTCGCCGACGCGTGCGAGGCGCTCGTCGCCGCGGTCTACCTCGACGGCGGCTTCGACGGCGCCTTCGGCGTGGTCCGCCGCCTGTTCGGCGATCGCGTCGGCTCCGCCGGCGAAGCGGGGCTGCACGACTACAAGACGCGTCTTCAGGAGCGCGCCGCCCGTCGTCGCCTCCACGTGCGCTACGCCGTGGTCCACGAGGAGGGTCCCGATCACGACAAGACCTTCGAAATCGCCGCGAACATCGGCGACCGCGAGTACGCGCGCGGAGTGGGGAAGACCAAGAAGGAAGCGGAGCAGCGCGCTGCCGAGCTGGCGCTGCGCGCGCTCGACGGCGAGCCGTAGCGGGCGGGTTACTTCGCCTTGGTGAGGTCGGCCGTCTTCTTCATCCAGCGATCGACCGCGTACTTCTTGACCAGGTAGACGTCGGGCGAGCCCGCCTTCTGCACGTAGTAGTCGCCCTCTTTGGTGGCGGCGCCGACCTTGATCGTGACGGGCGGCTTGCCCTTGATCCGCAATACGACCGAGCCCGACGGCTTGCCGAGCCCCGTCTTGGCCGGCTCTTTGTCGTCGGAGAAGCCGCTGGCGACGAAGTTGTCGAACGCCGCCACGACCGGCTTGACCTTGGTCTCGTCGGCGTTGCCCTTGCCCACCGACCACTTGCCATCCTTGCCCTGCGTCAGCGTCGTCGTGTCGCTGCCCGAGGTGATCTCCAGCGACGACAGCTCCGTCTCTTTCGCCTTCACGAGGGTCTTGTCGCGATAGTCGGCCGGCTTCCGCGCGATGTGATCGAGCGAGTACTTCTTGACCGTGTACACCGTCGGTCCGCCGTCAGTGGCGACGTAGAGCTCGTCGCCCTTTTCGCCGCCGACCCAGAGCGTGTGGCTCTTGTCCTTGGCCGTCACGGTCACCGTGACGCCCTTGCCTTTGACGTCCTCGACCTTCTTGTCGTCGGCGAAATCGGTCGCGTGGAGGTTCGCCACGCCCTGCACCGTGGCGCTCACCTGCGTGAGGTCGAGCTCCTCGGCCTTCTTCGGCGCCGCTCCCGCCGACTCCGCGATCTTCCACTTCGCCTCGGCCGGCTTGTCGGCTCCGGGCTTGTCGGCGCCCGCGCCTTCCTTCTGCACGACGAGCTTACTGCCCGCCGCCTCGACGGCGAGCTTGTCGATGTCGGCGACCGACAGCTCGAAGATCGCATGATCGCGCCAACCCGCCGGCGCGCGCCCGACGATGTACGGGTAGAGCCCGCCCGCCTGCCACGTCTCGTTCTTGCCGTCGAGGCGCACCATCGTATAGCCGCCCACGCCCTTGCCGATGTGCAAATCGGCGAGCGTCTTGCCCGCGCCGCTCTTCGCGATCAGCCGCGCGCTCTTGCCGTCGGCGACGCCGAGCTCCGCGTGCTTGTCGGCGTTCTCCGACGCGGTATCGGTGAAGGTCAGCTTCTCGAGGCCGTCGAGCAGCTGCTTGACGCCCTGCTGATCCGCCTTCCAGTCGCCCGGCGCCTTGACGCGCCACTCGGTAGCGCTGACCCGCTCGAGCGTCGTCTTCTCCTGCTTGTCGTTGGTCAGCTCGAGCCGCGACACGTCGGCCGCCTTGATCTCGGCGATGGGGCGGGGCGGCGCGCCTTGCCGCTGCCCCTTCTCGGGAGAGCGCAGCACCGCGAATGCGATGCCGCCGAAGGCCAGCACCGCCAACAGCGCATAGAGGGTTCGTTTTTCCATGTCGCGATCCTCTTAGATCTTCGCGCGCGCGCGTCGCGCCGTGCGAATGCGCCAGCGCGCCACGCCGAACAGGATGAACGCCAGCGGCACACCGACGATGTTCACCGCCTGCAGCAGCATCGGCGTCGACTCGCTGGCATAGGTGATCGGCCGCTGCGTGATCGACTTGGCGCGGATCGACGACATCGCCTTGTCCTGCGCCAGCCAATCGAGCGTGTTGAGCACGAACGCGAGATCGATCTGATACACCGGCACCGACCGCCCGACCTGCGCCAGATAGAAGTCGCTCGCGAACTGCGAGTTGCCGACGAGCACGATGCGTCCCGGCGCGGCCGCCTCGTCGATCGGCTTCTCGGCATCCGGCGGCAGCGACGCGTTGGCGGCGAGCGGCTGCACCTTCTCGCCCTTTTCGTTCGGATACGGCTTTCCCGCGAAGAACGACTTGAACTTGCCCTCCGCCGAGTAGCCCAGCGCGAACGGTCCCTTGTCGTCGCCCGGCTTGAGCGGCGCCGTCGGGTTCACCAGGAAGAAGCCCTTCTGCCGCCACGCCTTGTTCGACGACTGCGCCAGCTGCGTGTAGATGAGCCCGGTCTGCGCCTTGTTGTCCTTGAGCAGATCCACCGTCGAGGCGAACGGCAGGATGAGCGCGTCGACATGCTCGAACAGCGGGCTCGACTTGGCGATCGAATCGGTCACCACGAAGGTCGCGTAGTTCATGAGCTGCCACTGCCCGTCGATCATGAGCGGCCCCGGCAGGTTCTTCTGCGGCTCGAGGACGATGTCATCGTTGACGCGGAAGCCGTAGTGCGCGAGGAGGTCGTCGAGGCCCGTATCGTTCTTGCGACCGATCTGCGGCGGCGGCGCCTGCCCCGGCATCTGCATCTGCTGCGGCGTCTCGAAGGTCATGCCGTCGACGAAGAAGGCGACCGACTTTCCGCGCATGAGGAACTGATCGACGACGAACTTGGCGCGCTCCGTCAGCGGCTGCTTGGGCCCGGCGATGACCAGCGCCTCGACGTCGTCGGGGATCTGCTTGCCGGTGAGCGGCGTCGGCGCGAGGTCGTAGAAATCGGCGTACTGCTTGACCATCATGAGCCCGCCGGGCTGCCCCTGCGGATTCATCGCCGCCGTCAGCTCGCCCTCGGAGTTGGCGAACGCGATTTTGGTCTTCTTCTGCGTCAGCACGCGGACGCGCTTGTCGATCTCGAACTCGAGCCCCTCGGGCGCGTTGATCTCGGGGATCGACTCGACGTTGCCCTGATACTGGATGGCGATGCCGAGATAGCTGGCGCCGATCTCCACCTTGTTGTTGGAGATGCGACCGCGCCGCATCTTCGGCACCTTGAGCTTGGTCGCCTCTTCCTCGAGCTTGGCGTCCTCGCCCGGATCGATCGCCTCCCACTTCAGCTTGCCCTTCGAGGCGTGCGCGTACTCGTCCAGCAGATCGCGGACGTACTGCGCGGTCTGCGAGAACGGCGGCTGCAGATCCTTCGAGATGAACGCCTTGATCGTCACCTTATCGGGCAGCTTGGCGACGAGATCCTTCGACGCCGGCGACAGCGTGTAGACGTGATCGGCCGTGAGATCGATGCGCTTGGCGAAGCGCTGCGCGATCACGTTGACCGCGATGACGACCAGGATCACCAGCACCGTGAAGCCAATCGCATTGGCCCCGGTCTTGACCTTGGACTGCGAAGCCATCAGCGCCACCTCCGGGAGTCCAGCGTCGTCTGCGCGACGAGCAGGCAGACGAAGATGATCGAGACGTAGTAGAGGAAGTCGCGCGAGTCGATGACGCCGCGCGAGATGTTCTGGAAGTGCGAGCCGATGCTGAGCGCCGAGGCGACCGGTGCCAGCGACGGCGGCAAGACGCCGATGAGCGCGCCGATGAGGAAGAGCCCGAAGCCGATGAAGAAGGCGACCAGCGCGGCGACGATCTGGTTGCGCGTGAACGACGACGCCATGATGCCGATGGCGACGAAGGCGCCCGACATGAGGATCGCGCCGATGTAGCCGGCCACCGTGGTGCCCTTGTCGAGCGGACCGAGCGCCGCCACCGTGATGGGGAACGCCAGCGTCAAGACGAGCAAGAGCGACATGAGCCCGAGCGCGGCGAGGAACTTACCGAACACGAGCTGCCAGTCGGTGACCGGCATCGTCAACAGGAGCTCGAGCGTCCCTTCGCGCCGCTCCTCGGCGACGAGCCGCATCGTCACGAACGGCACGATGAGGCAGAAGAGCAGCGGCATGTTGTCGAAGAAGTGCCGCATGTCCGCCTGGCGGACGATGAACAGCTGCTGAAAGAACATGTATCCCGCGGTGGCGATGTACGCCGTCACGAGGATGTACGGAATCGGCGAGTTGACGTAGCTCTTGAACTCGCGCTTGGCGATGGCCATCGTGTTGCGCACGGTCAGGCTCCCTGGGTCGTCGTCAGTTTGCGGAAGACGTCTTCGAGGCTGGCCTTCTCGGGGGTCAGCTGCAAAAGATCCATGTCGTTGGCGGTGGCGATGACGCGCGCGATGTCGCCGCGCGGATCGACGCCGCTCTTGGCGACGACGCGGAACTGCGCCGCGCGCGGCCGGTCCGAGAGGCTCCAGCCGGTCGAGTTTATAGCCTTGACCTCCTCGATGCCGTCGATCTGACGGAGGAGGCCCAGCGGGTCGGTGTCGTTGCCGCGCTTGCCGCCGATCTCGACGAGGATCGAGGCCGCGCCGGTCGACTTGCGCGCGAGGTCGTCGGGCGTGCCGTCGGCGACCAGCTTGCCGTCGGAGATGATGATGACGCGCGAGCAGGTGGCCTGCACCTCGCCGAGGATGTGCGTCGAGAAGATGACCGTCTTCTCCTGACCGATCGCCTTGATGACTTCGCGAATCTCGGCGATCTGGTTGGGGTCGAGGCCGGAGGTGGGCTCGTCGAGGATGAGCACTTCCGGCTCGTGGACGATCGCCTGCGCCAGGCCGACGCGCTGGCGGAAGCCCTTGGAGAGCTCGCCGATGAGCTTGCCGAGCTTGTCGCCGATGCCGCACTGCTCGACGACGCGGCGCAGCCGCCCGCGGCGATGCTCCTTGTCGACGTCGCGCACGTCGCAGATGAACTCGAGGTACTCGAGGACCGTCATGTCCTTGTAGAGCGGCGTGTCCTCGGGCAGGTAGCCGATGCGGCGGCGTACCTCGACGCTGTCGTCGTAGACGTCGTGGCCGGCGACCTGCGCCCGACCCGCGGTCGGCGCCAGGAACGACGTCAGGATCTTCATGGTCGTGGTCTTGCCGGCGCCGTTCGGCCCGAGGAATCCGAGCACTTCGCCGGCGCGTACGTCGAACGAGATGGCGTCGACCGCGGGACGGCCGTGGCCGTACACCTTGGTCAACCGTTCGACGTGGATCATCACCTTGTCGGTCATGCGTGTGGGGCTCCCGGTTTGGCGCCGTTTTTGTAGCGCCGAACAGCGCGCCTTCGCAAGCTATTCCCGCGCAGGCGTGTGCACGATTTGCGCAATCTGTTCCAAGGCGGCCGCGGCGCGGGCCACATCGGCGAGCGTGCGGAAGGGGCGCGTACCCGTCGGTGGGCCGGCCCCGGGATCGCCCGCCGGCGGCGGGTCGAGCGCGCGCGGAAATTCGGGGCGGCGGCGCGAGAGCGCGAGCAGCACGTCCTCCCACGGCGACTCGAGATCGACCGGCTTCACCTTCTTCAAGAGCGTGTCGGTCAGCGTCCGGAGCTGCAGGGTGAGCGACACGCCGACGCGGAAGATGCGCTCCAGCGCTACCGACATGAGCGCCTGCCCGGCGCGCGCGATGTCGCCGCGCGCGAGGAACTCGAGCCCGACCCCGATGTACGCGACCGAGCGGGCCAGCGCCTCCTTGCCGTGCTCCATGTCGCCGGGATCGACGAGGTCCGCCGCCATCGCCTTGTTGATGAGCAGGACGAGCGCCCCGTGCAGCTTCTCGACGTCGGCGTCGGACGCGAGCGTCCCCAGCGCCTTGCCGAAGAAGCCGGCCTCGTCGAGCGACCCGGCCAGCACCGCCGGCAGCTCGCTCGGCGTATCGGGCGGCGCCAGGACGAAGGTCTGCTCGTCGATCTTCACCGACGCCGGATCGAGGTAGCGATAGATCGAGAGCGCCTCGTAGAAATCGACGTACCCGAGATCGGCCATGCGCCCCTGACGCCAGCGCCAGCTGTTCTCCTCGAGCCCCGACTCCAGCTCCCACTTGGCGCTCATGACGATGGCCCGTCCGAGCGTCAGGTCATATCGATAGATCCAGTCGAGGATGCGCTCGAGCGCCTTGCCCTCTTCGCCGCCGGGCAGGATGTCGAGGAGGAAGAAGCGATCCGGCGTAGGAAAGTACTGCCCCTCCGGCTCGTCGGGCGGCTGCTCCATCGTCAGATCGTAGACGACCGCCTGACGCTTGAGCCACAGCGCCACCGTCTCGGGATCGAGCGCCTCGATCACCGCGCCGAGCTTTTCGTAGCCGGCCTCGGCGAGCACCTCGATCCAGCTGTTGAGGCGGCCGACGTCGAGCTGATCTTTATCCCAGACGTCGAGATCGACGAATCCCTGGATCTGCGCCGGCGACGCGAGCGCCACGAGGTCGGCGGCATCGGCGAGCCCGACCTCCTTGATGGCGTAGTAGAGCTCCTGCACCGGCAGCGTCGGCACCAGCTTCTCGGCGTTCGGCTCCGAGAGGATGGCGTCGGCCTTGTGGCCGCGCCGCGCACGCGCGAGCGCCGCGCGCCAGCGGCTCAGTGGAATGACGCCTTCGTCGTTGGATTCGCTCATGTCGTCGCTTGGGGGCTGAACCTAAGGAGTGCGGCGCTCCGCGTCAAGCGTGCTACCTTGCCGCGCCTCGATGCAGTCCGCTGTTCTGATCGGCGCCTACTATTTCACCTTCTTCGGCGCGCTCGGGATCTTCCTGCCATATTTCACGCTCTGGCTGGTCGCGCACGGCCTGTCACCGTCGGAGGCGACGCGCGTCGTGTCGCTGACGCCGCTCATGACGCTCCTGGTTCCGCCGCTGTGGGGCCTCGTCGCCGACGCGCGCCGCGCCCGCGTGTGGCTCCTGCGCGGCGGCTCGCTCCTGACGTTCCTCGCGTTCCTCGGCTTCTTTCACGCCTCGACGCGGGTCGAGCTCTACACGACGACCGCCATCTTCGCATTCTGTCGCGCGCCGCTGACCTCGCTCGTCGACGCCACGGCGCTGGCGCACGCCCAGCACCACGGCATGTCGTACGGCCGCATCCGGCTCTGGGGCTCGCTCGGCTTTCTCGTCGCGGTCGTCGCGGCCGGTGCGCTGGCGGAGCGCGCGGGGCTCACCGCGCTCATCACGGCGACGACCTGGGCGCTGGCGCTCTGTGCCGCCTGCGCGTTGGCCTTGCCGGCGCCGCCGCCGGTCGAGCGACGCGGCGTGGTGCGCGCCTGGCTCGGGCTCCTCGCCGACGGCCAGTGGTGGATCTTCCTGGCGGCGGTCGTGTTCGGCCAGATGGCGACGGCCGCCTACGACTCCGGCTTCTCGCTGCACCTGTCGCGCCTCGGCTTCGGCGGTCGCTTCATCGGCGTCGCGTGGGCCGTCGGCGTCGCCGTCGAGATCGCGCTCATGGCGGTATCGTCGACGATCCTGGCGCGCGTCGGCGCGGCGCGGCTGTTCACGCTGTCGCTTTTGACCGCGACGGTGCGCTGGGCGCTGCTCTCGCGCGTGACCTCGGCGACGCTGATCTTGTGCCTGCAGCCGC
>JAQBQH010000285.1 GCA_028287105.1 Myxococcales bacterium | reverse complement strand
AGGTTGACCTTGAGCGCGCCCGAGCGGGCCAGGATGTCGACGACCTGGGTCTCGAGCTGCGGCCCGCGCACCTCGGAGCTGTTGTACGGATCGACCTGCGGAACGTAGACCTCGTGGCCGTCCTTGCTAAGCGCGTCCTCGACGCCGTAGAAATAGTTGATGGGACCGATGTTGTGGAACCCGGAGAAGCCGTGCACGAGCACGATCGGATACGGCCGGTGCGAAGGCGGCGTGGTCGGATGGCCCGTCGGCCAGTCGGTCGTTCCACCGCGCGGCGTGTCGCCGGTCGGGGCTGCCGGCACCTGCGTGCCGGCGACGCTCGAGCTGCAGCCGGTGGTGAGGACTCCCGTCGAGGCGACCAGGAGGGCGGCGCTGCCGAAAGAGGCGAGGAAGACGTCCGTCAACGTACGTGTCATCGCGGTCCGACCTCCGACGAAACATTTGAGGGCGCCTGACCCCCTGTGTCAAGTGACTGGATTTCTTGCGTTATTTACGCATTGCGTCAACTACATGTCGCATCGGCAAACAGCCTGACCAGTTTCGCGACAGTTGTCGGGCTCTTGGATGACGCGGTGGGTCGCGTGTATCCCGCGGCTCAGCTGGTCGCCGTAGATCGATTTTCCGTGGTTCTCGATCACGCGGCCGGCGCCTGCGGGCCGCAGACGCTCTTCGACATCGCCTCGCTGACGAAGCCGCTGGCGACGGCGGCGCTCGCGGCGATGGCGCTCGACGACGGCAGCCTCACGCTCGACGCGCGGCCGCGTCCCGACCTCACCGTCGCGCAGCTTCTGTCGCACGCGTCGGGGCTGCCGGCGTGGAAGCTCCTCGGCGCCACGCGCGACGAGGTGCTGCGCACCGTCGCTGCCGAGCCGCTCGAATCGGCACCCGGCACGGTCGCGCGCTACAGCGATCTCGGCTTCATCCTGCTCGGCGCTGCCGTCGAAGCCGCGCTCGGCGAGCCGCTCGAGGCCGCCTTCGCGCGCCGCATCGCCGCGCCGCTCGGCGTCGGCACCACCTTCCTGCCGCGCGATGCCGCCGCCTGCGCACCGACGGAAGGGCAGCTGCGCGGCGTGGTGCACGACGAGAACGCGCGCGCCATGGGCGGCGTCGCCGGCCACGCGGGGCTGTTCTCGACGGCGCGCGACGTCAGCGCGCTCGCGCATGCGTGGGTCGCCGCGTGGCACGGCGTGCGCTCGGCGACGGTGCCGAAGCTCTGGGCGCGCGCTACCGTCCAGAAGCTGTGGACTCCGTCGGCGGTGCCGGGCTCGACCTGGTGCTACGGCTGGGATCGCCCGGCCGCGCGCGGCTCGTCGGCCGGCGAGCGCTGGCCGCGCGACGGCGTCGGCCACCTCGGCTTCACCGGCTGCTCGTTGTGGATCGATCCGCCGCGCGCCCGCTGGGTCGTGCTCCTGACCAACCGCGTCCACCCGACCCGCGCCAACGAAGCGATCAAGCAATTCCGCCCTGCCATCCACGACGCCATCGCCCTGGCCCTCGACGACTGAGTGACACGGCGGGCGTGTCCGCGCCGCCACGGCCCCAGCGGTCACGCCGAGTTGCCGCTGGCGCGCCGCCTGCTCCTGGCCGCCCGCATGAGACGACTCCTGGCCATCGGCTTCATCTGGTTCGGCTGCGCCGTCGCGTGGCTGATCCTCGGCTCCACCATCCTCGTGCGCACCGGCGACAGCTCCGCGGCGCTCATGGACGAGGTGCACGGCCTGTGGGGCCCACCGATGCAGCAGGCGCCCCCGCGCGCCCTCTTCACCGAGACCCGCAAGCATCGCGAGCGCGTCACCGTCACCGACCCGCAAGGCCGCCCGACGCAAACCGACGTCGAGCGCGACGAGCAGGTCGACGTCGACATCCCGCTCGACGGCAGCGACATCGACGTCAAGCTGGCGCTCGCGCATCGCCAGAAGGGCCTCTTGTGGTTCGCCACCTACGGCGTCGACTTCCGCGCGCGCTACGCGTTCGTCAACGACTCGGGCGCGGACCGCACCGTCAGCGTGCGCTTCCCGCTCGGCGCCGAGCAGGCGGTCTACGACGGCTTCGAGGTCCGCGCCGACGACGGCACCCGCCTCGAGCCGCGCATCGCCGGCGGCCTCGCCGAGTGGCGCGCCATCTTCCGCGCCGGCGAGAAGCGCACCTGGACCGTGGCCTATCGCTCGCGCGGCACCGAGCGCTGGGGCTACCAGCTGACCGCCGGCACCGGCCAGGTGCGCGCCTTCCGCCTCGGCGTCGACGCCGACTTCGGCGCTGTCGATTTCCCCGCCGGTACGCTCTCGCCCTCGTCGCATCGCCGGCAGGGCGGCGGCTGGCACGGCGAGTGGAAGTTCTCCAGCCTCGTCGCGTCGCAGCCGATCGGCCTGACCCTGCCGCAGCGGCTCAACCCGGGACCGCTGGCCTCGAAGATCACCTTCTTCGCGCCGGTCGGCCTCTTGTTCTTCTTCTTCGTCGTGGCGGTGCTCGCCGCGGCCGGCAAGCGCCGCATCCATCCGCTCAATTACTTCTTCTTCGGCTGCGCCTTCTTCGCCTTCCACCTCCTGTTCGCGTATCTCGTCGACCACGTCTCGCTGGCGCCCGCCTTCGCGGTGGCCTCGCTGGTGTCGCTCGCGCTCGTGGTCTCGTACGCGCGGCTCTTCGTCGGCTGGCGCTTCGCCCTCCGCGAGATGGCGCTGGCGCAGCTCGTCTACCTGGTGCTGTTCTCGTTCACCTTCTTCTGGACCGGCTTCACGGGCCTCGCGATCACCATCGGCGCCATCCTGACGCTGTTCGTGATGATGCAGTTCACCGGAAGGGTGAAGTGGGATGATGCGGCGGTGGTGGTGGAGAAGGTGTAGCGGAGGAGGGCGGAGCGCTACGGGATCGGCGTCGTCTGATCCGACTGCACGCACGACGACAGATCGAACAGCATGAAGGCGAGCGCCTTCTCCTGCGTCGTCAGCGCTTCGGACTTGCACGCCGCCGGGAAGGTGTTGCCCATGCGCGCCGTCGCCGAGACGTGGAAGTCGCTGAACACCACGCGACCACAGTACTGCGGCTCGCCCATGTCATTCTTGGGCGCATCGAGCGGCGTGTTGAACGTCATGTGCTCCACTTTGTTGTCGCCCGCGTGATAGACCCAGCGCTGCGCGTACATGCTGTTGACCGCGTCGAGATCATTGCGCGGGTCGACGATGTCGAACGAGCCCATGACCGTAGGATTGGTCGTCACGTTCGTCAACCAGCTCGAGAACGCCATGCCCTTCGGGAAGGACGTGTCGAGCGTGCCGGTGTACGGGATTCCGGGATTGGCTTGATCGACGTTCCACGTGCCCGTGGTGTTGAACGGCGAGTTGGTGTACGTCAGCCACTGGTAGCTGTAGTGCGTCGAGAAGAGGCGTCCGCCGGCGTTGAGGTACTGCACCAGGAGCGCGCGCTGCGGATCGGTCGTCTTGCTGTAGTTGTTGGTGCCTTCGCACGGCAGCATCACGACGTCGTACTTCATCAGCTTGGCGATGTTGGTGTAGAGGCCGTTGGTGCCGTCGTCTTCCTTCGGCGCCGCCGTCGCGAGATCGGTGCCCTTCGAGGTCGCGCCGGTATAGAAGTGGATGCGCCCCGGGGTCGCCGCCAGCGGCGAGGTGATCTCGTTGGGATCGATGCCGAGCTTGAGGAGCAGACACTCGAACGGATCGGCGCTGCCGGTCGCGATCGCCATCTGCGGGATGTCGCCTTCGCTGCGGTTCTTCGGCAACGTGGTCACGGCCTTGTCGAGCGGCGTCGTCACGCACGACGGCACCGACGGGATGGTCACCTGACGGCGCCACTTGCCGATCTGCACCACGAGCGGGATGTTGGCGCCGACCGGAACGTTGGTCAGCGTGAAGCTGCCCGACGCGTCCGTCAGCGTCGTGACGACCGGGCTGCCCGAGATGGCGCTGCCGCAGCGATCGCACGTCACGCCCTCGGTGAAGGCAGCCGGCGTCGTGTTCGGCACGTACACGGTCGCGTTGTAGAGCGGCAGCGTGCCCTCGGGCGCGTAGACCTTGCCCGTCAGCGTCGTCGAGCCGCCGTTCATGCACTGCACCTGCTGGCATTGCAGACCGACGCAGGGGCCGCCGCCCGAGCCGCCGCCGCCAGTTCCGCCCGTGCCACCGCCGCCAGTCCCGCCGTCCGCGCCGCCGCCGTGACCCGCACCATTGTTGGGTCCGCAGCTCACCAGAGCGCCCGCCATCGCGAGCGTTCCCATCGCGAGCGAGAGGACCAGCCTAATCGACCACTTCATTCGAACCTCCTTGCCCCCAGGTGATATTATCACGCGCTTGAAATAAGCACGCGGTGGAACTAACGTCCGCACTCTCATGACGCAACGCGCCCCGCTGCATGTTCCGGTCGAATTGCGTCGCCAGGGCCGCACCCGGTGGTTTCGACTCTCCGCCGCGGTAAGTGAACAGGGGCTGCTCCTCGCACATGTGGTACCGGATGCGCTCGATGGTCCGCTGGAGGTTGCATTTCACCTGCCAGGGGATCCGGAGCCGATCCGCTGTCGCGGTCGTGCGAGCGAAGTCGTCGTCGGAGAGGGCGAAGAGGAGCGGGCGGAGCGCCGCGCCATCGAGCTGAGCGACCTCGATCAAGACGGGCGCGCGCGCATCACCAATTACGTCACCGAGAGGCTGAGCAGCTATCAATGAGCGTCAAGAGGAGTGAAGTGGATCCGTTGAAGCGTCTTGAAGAAATGGAAGCCGCTGCGCTAAAGGGCGGCGGAGACGAGCGCATTGCGCGCCAGCATCAGGCGGGCAAGCTGACGGCGCGCGAGCGCCTCGAGCTCCTGTTCGACCCCGGATCGTTCATCGAGGTCGACAAGTTCGTCACGCATCGCTCGATCGACTTCGGCATGGAGAAGCACAAGTTCCTCGGCGACGGCGTCGTCACCGGCTACGGGACGATCAACGGCCGCCAGGTATTCTGCTTCGCGCAGGACTTCACCGTCTTCGGCGGCTCGTTGTCGGGCGCGTACGCGACCAAGATCTGCAAGGTGATGGATCTGGCGATGCGCGTCGGCGCGCCGGTAATCGGTCTCAACGACTCGGGCGGCGCGCGCATTCAAGAGGGCGTCGAGTCGCTCGCGGGCTACGCCGAGATCTTCACGCGCAACGTGCTGTCGTCGGGCGTCATCCCGCAGATCAGCGCCATCATGGGACCGTGCGCGGGCGGCGCCGTCTACTCGCCGGCGATGACCGACTTCATCCTCATGGTCGAGAACACCAGCTACATGTTCATCACCGGCCCCGACGTCATCAAGACGGTGACGCACGAGGAGGTGTCGAAGGAGGAGCTCGGCGGCGCGCACACGCACGCGGCCCGCTCGGGCGTCGCGTCGCTGGCGGTGCCCGACGAGCGCGCCTGCGCCGACGCGATCCGCGAGCTGCTGTCGTACCTGCCGCAGAACAACACCGAGGATCCGCCGGTCACGCCGACGCAGGATCCGGTGCATCGCGAGGACGCGGCGCTCGACACGGTCGTGCCGCCCGACTCGTCGAAGCCGTACGACATCAAGCTCATCATTACCAAGGTCGTCGACGACGGCCGCTTCTTCGAGATCCAGCCGGAGCACGCGATGAACATCGTCGTCGGCTTCGCGCGCGTCGAGGGGCGGCCGGTCGGCATCGTCGCCAATCAGCCGGCGCACCTGGCCGGCTGCCTCGACATCAAGGCGTCGGTGAAGGCGGCGCGCTTCGTGCGCTTCTGCGATTGCTTCAACATCCCGCTAGTGACGTTCGTCGACGTGCCGGGCTTCTTGCCGGGGACCGATCAGGAGTACGGCGGCATCATCAAGCACGGCGCCAAGCTGCTCTACGCCTACGTCGAGGCGACGGTGCCGAAGGTCACGGTCATCACGCGCAAGGCGTACGGTGGCGCGTACGACGTCATGGCGTCCAAGCACGTGCGCGCCGACATGAACTTCGCCTATCCGACGGCGGAGATTGCCGTCATGGGGCCCGACGGCGCGGTCAACATCGTCTATCGCAACGAGCTGGACAAGGAGACCGACAAGGTCGCGGCCAAGGCCGCCTACGTCGCGGAGTATCGCGAAAAGTTCGCCAATCCCTACGCCGCCGCCGCGCTCGGCTATATAGATGAGGTCATCCGCCCGCGGGAGACCCGCATCAAGGTCGCCGCCGCGCTTCGTATGCTGCGCAACAAGAGACAGTCGAACCCGCCGAAAAAACACGGAAACCTTCCGCTGTAGCGCTCGATTGCCGAGCAGGCGATCAGATGATATTCTGAGCCCGCCACATGATGTTCTTACGATACCTGGTCGTGGGTGCAGTCGCAGTCGGGGGCTGTGCGGGGCGGATGCCGGAGCCGAAGGCTCCGACGATGGTGCGCAGCTTTCACGGCACGCTCGTGCCCGGGTATTACGTGAGCCCGAGCGCATACGAGCACTATCTGCGCGCGCAGATTCTCTCCAACGATGGCCGGGCCGAAGAGGCCGCCGATCAGCTGCGTCAGTCGATCGCCTCGGACGGCGCGTCGCCGTATCTGCGCACGCGACTGGCCGAGGAGCTGTTGACGCTCGGGCGCATCGACGAAGCGCGCGACGAAATCGAAGCGGCGCTGCACCTCGACTCGCAGTTCGCCGAGGCCTACGTCGACCTGGCGCGCGTCAAGCTGCGGCTCGGTGACGCGGGCGGCGCGGAGGCGTCGCTCAAGCGCGCCATCGACGCCGATCGCAGCTGCGAAGAGGCATACGTGCAGCTGGTCAATCTGTATCGCGAGCGCGGGCAGGACGGCCGCGTGCAAGAGACCTGGCGCGACCTCGCCAAGCACGTGCCGGACTCGGCGCAGGCGCATCACGCATTGGCGCGCGCCGCCGAAGGGCGCGGCGACTGGAAGACGGCCGAGACCGAGTTCCAGCGTGCGCTCGATCTCGACGGCAATCTCGCTGACGCGCGCGAGGAGCTGGCCGAGCTCTACCAGTCGGAGGGGCGCTTCGCCGATTCAGTGGGCGCGCTCGCCGAGGCGTTCGATCGCACCGGCGACGGCAAGACCGCAGAGCGGCTGATCCGCCTGCAGATGGTGACGGGGCGCGATGAAGAGGCGCGTGCGCTCGTCGACCGGCTCGAGGACGAAGGCGGCGGGATCGATCGCAAGCTCTGGATCGGCTGGCGCTGGCTCGACGCGCGCCAGCCGGAGCGCGCCCGTGCGATGGCGGAGTCGGTGCTCAAGGGGAGCGATACGCCGGGCGCGCATCTGTTGCAGGGCAGGTCACTCGAGGCGCTCGGGCTGTCGGACGAGGCGATCGCGCAGCTGACCAAGGTGCCGGCGCGCGCCACGCAGTATGTGGCGGCGCAATCGATCATCGGACGGCTCCTGCGCGACCGCGGTCGCTATCGCGAGGCCGCCGACGGATTGGGCCGGGCGATCTCTTCGATCGCGGGCGCCGAAGGGTCGAGCAGCGATGCGCTCGAAGATCTGCTGGCGCAGGTGCACGAGCGCGCCGGCGACCGCGATCAGGCGATGAAGGAGCTGGAGCGCGCCGTCGCCAAGCGGCCGCAGTCGCAGGAGCTGCGCTTCGCGCTCGGCGCCGCCTATCAGCGCGATGGGCAGTGGGAGCGCGCCGTCGAGGTGGTGCGTGCCATCTTGAAGCGCGACGCCGACAACGTGCAGGCGCTCAACTTCGTCGGCTACGCGCTGGCGCAACAGGGGCAGCGTCTCGACGAGGCGCGCCGCATGCTCGAGCGCGCCAACGTGTTGAAGCCGATGAACGGCGAAGTCTCCGACAGCCTCGGTTGGCTCTACGTGAAGATCAATCGCCTCGACGACGCCGAGCGGCTGTTGGTGCGCGCCGATCGGATGACGCCCGAGGATCCCGAGATCCTGCAGCACCTCGGCGACCTCTACGTGCGCAAGAGCGATCGCTTGCGCGCCGTCGACGCCTACAAGCGCGCGCTCAAGAACAAGCCCGACGAGCGTCTGCGCCACGTGATCGAAGAGCAGCTGCTTCAGCTCGAGACCGGCAAGCTCGCGGTCGGCTCCGGTTCGCGCTAAGTTTCCCCACATGATTCGCGCATCGCTGTTGTGCGGCGTCGTGCTGCTCGCGGCCGGCTGCCCCAAGCCCGCCATGCGACCCTATCCGCCACCGACGGGCGAGGAGCTGCTGGCGGCGCTGCGCGGGCGGGCCGAGCACCTGAAGAGCTTGCGCGCGACGGCCAAGGTCGATCACTTCGCCAACGGCGGCGAGCGCGTGCGCATCAAGGCGAACATCCTGGTCGCGCGCGGCGGCAAGCTGCGGTTCGAGGCCGACAGCCCGCTCGGCGGCGCGCTGGCGACGCTCACCTCCGACGGCACGCAGTTCTCGCTGCTCGACGTGCGCAACAATCGCTTCCTGACCGGGCCGGCCAAGGCGTGCAACGTGGCGCGGCTGATCCGGCTCGCCATTCCACCCGACGACGTGGTGGCGGTGCTCATGGGCGAGGCGCCGCTCGAAGGCAAGCTCAAGGGCGTCACGTGGGATCCCAACCACGGCGGGCGCGAGGTGCTGACCTTGTCGACGGCTGACGGCGGCGAAGAGACCATCCAACTCGACGCCGCCGAGAAGCGCTGGGACGTGATGCGCGCCGAGCGTCGAGACGCGGGCGGCAAGGTGCTGTGGCGGGTCACCAACAGCGGCTTCAAGGATCACGGCGGGGTTCGTCTGCCGGATGTATCGGACATCGAGGAGCCGCCGCACGGAGCCGACGCCGAGATCAAGTTCCGCGCAGTCGAGCCCAACGTCGAGCTGCCCGAGGAGCTCTTCCGCCTTCCGCCGCCGCAGGGCCTGACGCCCGAAGCGGCCGACTGCTGATTCGCCGCCGTCGTCAGCCCACGGGGAGCCTGCGATGCAGCTGAGTCTTCACCTCACTTTTGCCGGCCAATGCGAGGCGGCGTTCGAGTTCTACCAGCGCACGCTGGGCGGCGCGGACCTCCTCCTGTTCAGGTACGCCGATTCGCCCATGGCGGAGAAGGTGCCGCCGGCCTGGCGCGAGAAAATCGTCCACGCCAACCTCACCGTCGGTGACCGGGTCTTGATGGGTGCCGACGTGCTGCCCGACACGCACGAACGGCCGCAAGGGTTCTTCGCGTTTCTGACCTGTCGTGACGCGGCAGAGGCGGAGCGGGTCTTTGGCGCGCTCGCGGATGGCGGCACCATACAGATGGCGCCGCAGAAGACGTTCTGGTCACCCTGTTTCGGCGTGCTCGTCGATCGCTTCAGCATCCCCTGGGAGATCACCTGCGAAGCAGACGCCGCGATGAAAGAGGAGCGCTAGAGTAGAACGTCGTCGGCCAGGCGGCCGTCGAGGTAGTCGCTCTCGAGCTTGTGGACGAAGGCGCTCCAGCGCGAGCGCTCGGTCTCGTCGCGAAAGTCGAAGCGCACGCCGACGCCGCGATCGCCGCCGTCGGTGTGTTGGCGCGTGATGGTGGCGTGGACCTCGAACGGCTTGTAGTCGCCGCCGGGTGGGGAGACCAACAGGAGCGTCGTCGCGCCGAGGTCGAGCATCTCGGCGGTGCGGACGAAGGCGCCCTCTTCGTTGAGGTCGCGCGTGAAGTTGACGCGGCGGCCGCGCACGCCGCTGTACGCGACGCGCAGGCGCACGGGCAGGCGGCGTCGCTCGCGCACGTCGATGAGGCCGCCGCGCACGTAGCCGAGCAGGTAACGCACCTTGGACTTCTCGGCGCCGTCGATGCCGACGCCGGCGCCCGGTCGCGCGCGCGCGTCGCCGGTGGTGCGGCGCCACAGGACCGCGCCGTGGAGGAGCACGCGTGGGCCGCCCTGGAAGATCACCTCGACGGTGACGCGCTCACCGACGCTCGGCGCGTCGGCGCCGGGGATGAACATGCCCGTGGCAGGGTCGTAGTACTTGTGGAAGTCGGCGCGTTCGACGAGATGGAGCTTGAGCCGCGTCACCGGTCGCGGTCGCTCGAGATCAACGGTACGGGCGGCGGTTCGGGGTTACCGGAACCGGCACGAGAATGACGGGCGGCGCGGTCAGCTCGCGCACCTTGTCGACCAGCTTTTCGATGAACTCCTTCAAGCGCGATCCCATCAGTACCCTCCACCGTACCCGGAGCCTTGTCCTTGCCGTGAACTATAGCAGTCGCGGCAGTAGACGGGGCGTCCAGCGGCCGGACGGAACGGAACTTGCGCCGGTGCGCCGCAGGAGGCGCACGTGGCGTCGAACATTTCGCGGTTTCCGCGGGGCGCTTTGTTACCGTCGCCACCGCCGCCCGCGCTGCCGTAGCCGCCGCCGCCGTAGCCGCCACTGCCGCCGCCGTTGCCGGCTCCGTTGCCGGCTCCGTTGCCGGCTCCGTTGCTGCCGTAGCCGTTGCCGCCGCCATATCCGCCGCCGCCGTATCCCCCGCCGCCCCCGCCACCGCCGTCGCTACCGCCGCCTCCGTCGGTGCGGCGCGTCTTGCGTGCGTCGCGACAGGGCTTGCACCGCTTCGGAATTTCCCGGAACCCTTTGCGGTCGTAAAACTCTTGCTCGCCGGCGGTGAAGACGAACTCGTTTTTGCAATCCAGGCACTGCAGCGGACGGTCTTGAAAATCCATCAGTATCCTCGGTCGCGTGACGAAGGCAGACGGTGCCTCGACTTTACTTTACCCCCTCGGCGACAAGCCGGTCAAGCATGCTAGGATGCGCGGCCATGACCCGAGCCTCCGTCGCTGGCGCCCTTCTACATGTGGTCCTTCGTATGACGGTTGGTGTGGCGCTCGCGAGCGCCCTGAGCGGCTGCCGTGAGGAGCCGACCATCGTCATCAAGTTCGAGCCCAACGACATGTCGGGTGGCCGGACGGCGGACCTCGGCGCGCGCCCCGCGGCCGATCTGGCGGCGGCGCCGACGCCGGATCTCGCCGTCGCCAAGAAGGGGACGGCGGTCAAGCCGCCGACCAAAGGCGCGGTCGAGTGCAAGGTCGCAGCGGATTGCGTGATCGAGCCGAGCGACTGCTGCGACTGCGCCAACGGTGGCAAGCAGCACGCGATCGCGAAGAAGCTCGCGGCCGCGTCGAAGGCGGCGCGCACGCAGAAGTGCAAGAACACGGTCTGCACGATGATGCTGTCGACGGATCCGTCGTGTGGTCAGCGCGCCGACTGCGTCGACGGCGGCTGCGTGATGATCAAGAAGTAGCGGGGGACTCAGCGGGCGGCGGCGGTCATGGGCTGCGCCGGCGCGACCACGTAGCGGAGCGTCATCGGTCGGCCGTCACGCACGACCTCGACGCTGAAGCGATTGGTGACGCGCAGCCAGGCGTAGGCGGCCGAGGCGTCATCGACGCCGTTGATGGAGCGGCCGTCGACGCGCACGACGACGTCGTTGGTGCGCAGCCCGATGCGCTCGAAGAACGAGCCGGCGCGGACCTGGGCGAGCCGGAAGCCGCCGTCGGGCTGCGCGGCGACCTGGATGTTCTGGCTGAGGGCGCCGAAGTCACCCAGCTCGCGATCCAGCTCGGCGCGTGCGATCAGGACGGCAGTGACCGGCTTTCGGTCAGCGCTGACTGAAGGTGCGACAGGGGCCGTCGCAGGCGCAGTCGGTGCGGCCGCGGTGGGCGGCGCGGCAGGCGCGACGGGCGGCGTGACGGGCGCGGCAGGCGCG
>JAQBQH010000263.1 GCA_028287105.1 Myxococcales bacterium | reverse complement strand
GCAGCAGCACAGCGCAAGCCCAGGAATTCGTGCGCACCGCCGCCATCACCCAGAAAAACGGGGACGCCGCCGGACCTTTGGTGGTGGTCGACACCAGGAATTCTCGGTGACGGCGGAGAATCTTAGCCGCCTGTTCCCGTCGTGCAGGTCTCCAAGCCGGTGCCGCAGCACGGGGTGTCCTCCGATACACGCTTGAGACCGCCGTTCACTGTATCGAGCTCAGCGTTCGTCAGTCGTCGGATTGTCTGCTTGTTCAGTTGCAGCTTCTTACGCTCGGGCTTCTTGTTCATCTTCATCCTCCATCGTGGTGTTTCGTTGAAGTGCGATGTCATTCGTCTCTTGCGTCGCCATCGGCAATGGTGAAGTCGGTCGCGGCGTCCAGCCAATGCCGCAGCCGGTCACCATTGCCGCCGCCGGGTACGAAGTGAATTCCTGCGAGCTTCCACTGCCGGATGGTACCGTCCGAATCACCGCTCGCCATACGGCGACCGTCGGGCGCGAGGCCAAGCGTCAGAATTGTCGAGCCGTCGCCGCGGACGACCGCTTCGCGACCAGGGTTTCCGGCAGCGACGGAAGAAGAATGGGAAGCCAATCTCCGTCGACTACCACCGCTGCACCCTCATCAACGCGCGTTCATTCTTGTCGTGGTCTTTGGAGCAAGGCTGGCTGCAGGTGAATCCGCTCGCAAGCGTCAAAGGCGTCGGCCGGCGCAATGCCGGAAAGCAACAGCACACCGGCGACGAGACGCGAAAGCTGTACGCGCATTGCCTCGCGCGAGCGGCGTCCGGAGACCATGCGGCGCTCGGCGTCCTCATGGCGCTGTTGATGGCGCTGCGGTCGGGCGACATCAGCCACCGTTTGGGGACGGCAGCTGCCCTCCTCGCCAGACCGGCGAGCTGGCTGATCGCATCGCGGATCATCTGTCGCACGAAGAAGCTTCGACCACGGCCAAGCATTACGTGGCCAAAGGCGCCATTGAGCAGGCTCAGGTCACGAGGGCGTTCGCGGTCATCGCTGGAGGCCGGCGATGATTTCGTGTGCCGTTTCGTGTGCCGAAGGGAAAACCGCGCTGCTAAGTCCTGGTGGCTCCTCTCAGAATCGAACTGAGAACCTTACGCGTATGAAGCGTCTGCTCTAACCAGTTGAGCTAAGGAGCCGAGCGGCGAAATGGGTAGCATCGCCGCAGGTGGCTGTCAATGTGATCCGGGAGCGCTCACGACGTTCGCCGGGCGGCGGCCGGCGAGCACGTCGGCGATCGATTGCGCCGCCAGCTCGGCCATGGCCGTGCGCGTCCCCACCGTCGACGACCCGAGATGCGGCATGAGGACCGCGCGCGGTGACGCGGCCAGGGCCGGGTGGACCCGCGGCTCGTCCTCGAAGACGTCGAGGCCGACGCCGAGGAGGTGCCCGCGATCGAGCGCCGCCGCCAGCGCCGCCTCGTCGACGAGCGCGCCCCGCGCCGTGTTGACCAGCACCGCCCGCGGCTTCATCTGCGCGATCCGCGCCGCGTCCATGAGGTGCCGCGTCTCGGCCGTCGCCGGGGCGTGCAGCGTCACCACGTCCGACGTCGCCACCAGCTCGTCCAGCGCGACCCGCCGCGCCCCGGTCGCCGCTTCGACCTCGGCCGTCGCCGCCGACCGCTGCGTGTAGACGACGCGCATCCCGAACCCGCGCGCACGCCGCGCCACCGCCTGCCCGATGCGCCCCAGCCCGACGATGCCGAGTTGCGCCCCGCCGAGGTCCATCGCCGGCAGCTGCTCCGGCTCCCAGCCACGCCAGCGCCCCTCGCGCAACATCGCGCCGCCCTCGGGCAGCCGCCGCGCCGCCGCCAGCATCAGCGTCATCGTCAGATCCGCGGTGGCGTCGGTCAGCACGTCGGGCGTGTTGGTCACCACGATCCCGCGCCGCGCCGTGGCCGCGAGATCGACGTTGTCGTAACCGACCGCGTAGTTCGCCACCACGCGCAGCCGCGGCGCACCGTCGAGGAGCGCATCGTCGATGCGCACCTTGAGGAGCGTCAACAGGCCCTCGGCGTCGCGCAGCGCCTCGGTCAGCCGCGCGCGCGGCAGCTCGGCCTCGGGTTCGGCCGGCCGCACGATCTCGTGGCCCGCCAGGATCTGGTCGATGCGTCCCGGCAGCCGCGCGCCGATGACGACCTTCGCCATTACTCCGTCGGCGCGGCGCCGAGGAGGCGCTCTTCGAAGGCGCGCGCGCCGTCGATCGATCCGATCTCCCAGCCGCGCTGGCTGTAGTACTTCTTGGCGCCCTTGCCGCCGGTGACCTCGAGGCAGAAGTCGAAGTCCTTCTTCTCGGTGCACTTCCAGGCGCGATAGCTCAGACGGGACTTCGACTTCGACTGCGGAAAGAGGAGCTCGACCTGGCCGTCGCCGCGCCCCTCGTAGCGGAACAGCTCCCACTCGCCCTTCCACGACGAGCGATGGTCGAACACGCCCACCGGCTGCTCGGTGAGGGCGGCGAAGATGTCGAAGCGATCGGTCTGCGAAGCCGGCAGGTGGTCCACCCAGACGCGGTCGTAGAAGAGATCCTGGCCGCGATCGGCCGTTTCACCCTCGGGGCCGCGCCACCAACGCCACGCTAGATACGCCACAATAATGAGGAACAGGAGCAACAAGAGTTTCTTCATGGCGCCGCCTCCGAGGCATAGTTTACGCTAGTTTGTCCGGGATTCTTCCCGTGCTAGGGTGCGCGCCGTGAACTGCCCCGCCTGCGGCTTTGCCAATCGCGCCGGCGCGCAACGCTGCAAACGTTGCGCGGGCGATCTGCCGCGCACCTGCGTCGCCTGCGGGGCGCCGGTCGCGGACAGCGTCGACCTCTGCGCCAGCTGCCGCACCGAGCGGGTCCCCGCCGCCCTCGGCGTCGAGCTTGCGGACGACGACACCGAGCTCCTCGACGATCACGACGTCATCGAGGAGCCGCCTCGCTACCCCGCGGCCACGCGCTTTGTCGGCCGCGTGACGCAGCTCGAACGGCTCGCCGCCATCGTCAAGGAAGCGGCGCGGGGCGAGGTCGCCTTCGTCGCGCTCACCGGCCCGGCCGGCGTCGGCAAGAGCCGCCTCGTCGAGGAGCTCGGCAAGCGGCTGGCCTCGGGCGGCACGCGCGTGCTCTCGGCGGTCGCCGGTGGACCGGGCGCGCCACCGTTTGCCTCCTTCGAGCGGCTCCTCAACGGGCGCTTCGGTCTCACCGCGTCGATGGCACCGGAGCTGGCGCGCGCGCGGCTGCACGCCGGCGTGAGCGACCTCGTGCCGGGACCGCGCGCGACCGAGATCACGCACCTCGTCGCGCAGCTGTTGCGTATCCCCTACCCCGACTCGGCCGTCGTCGAGCCGCTCGCCGAGACGCCGGCACAGCTCGAGGCGCGCACCTTCATCGCGGTCAAGCGCCTGCTGACCGCCGACGCCGCGCGCGGTCCGCTGGTCCTCGCCATCGACGACGTCGAGCGCGCCTCGCCCGAGACGGTCAACCTGGTTCACTATCTCGCCGCCGGCCTCGGCAGCGCCCCGCTGGTCCTCCTCTGCGTCGCGCGCCCGTCGCTGTTCGAGCAGCACCCGACCTTCGGCGAAGGCGACACCGCGGTCACGCGCCTGGACCTCGGCCCGCTCGACGAGGCGGAGTCGGCCGAGCTCTTCCTCGAGCTGTGCCGCCCCGCCGGCGCGCCGCCGCCCGACGTCATGCGCCACGCCAGGGAGCGCATGGGCGGCGTGCCGCGTGCGCTCACCGAGCTGGTGCGCTACCTCCTCGAGCTGGGCGCCATCATCCCCGACGGCGACGGCTGGGCCTTCGCGCCCGCGCGCCTCACCGGCGAGACGCTCCCCGACGAGCTGGCCGGCGTGGTCGCGGCGCGCCTGCGCGTCATGGCGACCGGCGAGCGCGACCTCCTCGAAAAAGCGGCCGCCTGCGGCGAGGCGTTCTGGCTCGACGCGGTGGTCATGCTGGTGCGCGCCGCCGCCGTCTACACCGACGGGGGTCGCGCCGATCCCGACGGTCCCACGCTCGGCGAGGTCGCCGCCGCCGGCGATCGGACCCGCGCCGAGGTCGACGCCGCGCTGGCGGAGCTCGGCCGTCGCGGCCTGTGCATCGAGCAGCCGCATTCGTCGATCCCGGGCGAGCGTGAGTTCCGCTTCGCCTACCCGCCCTGGTGGGAAGTGGTCTACGACGGCATCGACGGCGCCGCGCGCAGCCGCTACCACCGCCTCGTCGCGCAGTGGCTCGAGCTGCGCCCGACCGGCCGCGGCGAGGAAGAGCAGGAGGAGATCGGCCGCCACCTCGAGCGCGCCGGCGACGGGGACGCCGCCTCGTTGCGCTATCGCCGCGCCGGCGACGCCGCGCGCGCGCGCTACTACAACGACAAAGCGGTGCGCCTCTACGACGCCGCGCTCAACTGTCTCGGCCGCGGCGACCTCGCCTCGCGCATTCACCTGTGGCACGACCTCGGCAGCGTCTTTCAGCTCAAGGGCGAGTTCGACTCGGCGCTGCAGGCGTTCGAGCGCATGTTGCGCCTCGCCTGGGTCGTCGCGTCGCGCACCAAGGCGGCCGTCGCGTTCAACAAGATGGGCCGCATCTATCGCCAGAAGGGCGATCTGCAGATGGGGCTCGAATATCTCGAGCGCGGCCTCGAGCTGTTCGAGCAGGCCGACGACACGCGCGGCGTCGCCGGCTCGCTCGACGACATCGGGCAGGTCTTGTGGCTGCTGGCGCGCTACGACGACGCGCTCGATCGCTCCGCCTCGGCGCTCGAGACGCGCCGCCGCCTCGGTGACCGCCGCGCCATCGCCGCCTCGCTGGTGAACATCGGCAACATCGAGCGCCATCGCGGGCTCTTCGACGCCGCCGAGGCCTGCTATCGCGAAGCGCTCGACCTCCGGAGCGGGCTCAACGATCAGGCCGGCATCGCGCAGTGCCAGAACCAGATGGGCGTGCTCGCGTTCTCGCGCGGCCACGTCGAGGAGGCGCGTCGCATCTGGGAGCAAGCGCTGAGCGAGGCCGAGCGCATCGGCGCCTTGCCGCTGCAGGCGCTGGTGTTGTCGCATCTCGGCGAGACCGCGCGCGTCGACGGCAGCCGCGCCGAGGCGCGCACGCGCTTCGAAGCCGCGCTGGCGCTCGCCGTCGACCTCGACGACAAGCACCTCCTCGCCGAGACCGAGCGGCTCCTCGGTCTCATCGATCTCGAGAGCGGCGATCCGCAGCGCGCCCTCGAACGCTGCGAGCGCGCGCTCGACATCGCCGAGGGCGCCGGCATTCGCGTCGACGTGGGGCGCGCCCTTTTGGCGCTCGGCGGCGTGCACGCGGCCACGCTGTTCGACGACACCGGGCACGGCGCGCTCAAGGCCGAGGACTTCTTCACGCGCGGCGTCGCGCTCTTCCGCGAGATCGGCAACGACGCGGAGCTCGCCGCCGGGCTCGATCGCTTTGGCAAGTACCGCATCGAGCGCGGCGACCACGAGGGGGGCAAGCGTCTCCTCACCGAGGCCGAGGCCATCTTCCGCCGCCTCGGCATGCGCGCCGGCGACGCGCTGCGCCGGGTCATCGGGGAGCTGTGATGCGGGCGGCGACGGCGCTGGTGGCGCTGATGGCGGGATGCGCCGCCTCGACGGTGCCGCCCACCCTGCCCTCCCCGCCGCCGCGCGTCCCACATGGCGAGCCGCTCAGACTTTCCGGCGAGCTGCCGCCGGCCCCGGCGAGCGCGGGGCCACCCGGGACGCTCGTCGAGGGGCGCTACGAAGTATGCCTCGACAACGGCGGCCGCGTCAGCAGCGTCAAGCCGCTCGAGAGTATTGCCGGCGCCGACGAGGCCGTGATCTCCGCGCTCCACGGCTGGAGCTGGTTCGTCGTGCATGAAGAGCAGGCGCCGAGCTGTTTCCCGACGACGGTGCACCTGGCGGTCCCCTCGCCGAGCCTGATCTCGCGCCAGGCGGGCTCGGGCGTCTTCGCCACCATCGTGCACAACGTCATGGCCGCGCCACCACAGTGGTTGGCCTCTGCTTACGCCGGCAAAATCGTCGACGGCATGTACAAGGTCTGCATCGGCGAGACCGGCCTCGTGCAGTCGGTTCGCCCCATCGCCGGCGTGCCCGGCGCCGACGACGTCTTCATCGCGGGGCTGCGAGCATCCACGTGGGATCTGCGTGTCGGTCCCCTGGCCGTCGCGCCGTTCTGCTTTGGCGCACCGGTGCGGCTCGACCAGCGCAACCTGCCGGCGAGCGTCGCGGTGCCACCGCCGCTGCCGGATCCGCCCGAGCTGGCGCGGCCGGAGCATGGTGTCTCGATCGTCATGCTGCTGCACCGCGTGGCGGGGTCGTTTCCCCACCTGCCCGACGAGCTCAAGCTACGGCTGCGCGATGCCGGTACCGTTTACGCGAGCTACCGCCAGTGCATCGCCGCCGACGGCTCGGTCATCAGCGTCGAGCCGCTGCATGGCATCGAGGGCGCCGATCGTGACGCCGTCGCCGTGCTGCAAAAGTGGCGCTACGAGGTGCGCGGACCTGCCGGCCTCGGCGTCTGTAACCCCGTCGCGCTCGCCTACACGATCACGCGCGGCCGCTGAGCGCGCAGTTAGTGGGCGGCCCCGAGGTCGCGGTGGCGCTCGGCTTCGCGCCGCTCGAGGTGCACGAGCGCCTGCTTGGCGAGGTCGCGCATCTCGGAGCTGTCGTGACCCGAGCCGACGAACTCGAGATACGAGCGCGCCTCGTCGCCGCCGATGGTGGCCAGCGCGTCGAGCACCTTGGGCAGGTCGCTGAGGTCGTTGAACTTCGCCACCTCGGTCAGCGGTCGCACCGCGCGCCGGTCGCCGATGGCGGCGAGCGCGCCGATGGAGCGGTCGCGCAGCGCGTGGTCGTCGCTCTTGAGCCGCTTGACCAGCGCCGGCACCGCCGCGGTCTCGCGCCGCTCGGCGGCGAGGCGGATCGCTTCGTCGCGCAGCTCCTCGTCGCTGCCGTCGATGGCGGTGACGATGGCGCCCACCTCGCCGGCGGCCAGCTTGACGCGCGCACCGACGCCGCCGACGCAGTCCTTGATGGCGCGCTCGGCGTGCGTCTGCCATGCCGGCTCGCCCGGCTTGCCCGGCACGTAGGCGCGCTCGGCGAGCGCAGTCTGCTCGAAGGAGAGCGCACCCGGCTCGCCGCCGATGGGCGCCAGCTTGGCCTCGACGAGCGCGCGCATGTTTCCCTTCTTGGCCACGGCATCCTCGGCGGCGCCGATCTCGAGCTGCACGCGCAGCCGATAGCGCCGCTGCCGCGGATCGTGCGCGGCGTCGACGCCGCCGTCGAGGCGCACGGGCAGGCCGCTCGAGCTGCCGACCGCGGCGCGCGCCACCTCGGTCAGCTTCGCCAGGTCGAGCGCCGGCGCGCCCTCGACGTCGGCGCCCTTGTACGTCACGCGCACTTCGGAGACCTCAGGCGGCGGCACCGGCGTGGGTGCACGCTTGCAGCCGACCCAGAGTGCCGCGGCCGCGAGGCAGAGACGGAGCTTCACCCGATCAGCTTAGACCGTCAGAGGCGCTTCAGCATCACCAAGAGATCGTCGCCCGGTTTATAGAAGTCGGGCATCACCGCCACGACCGGATAGGCGAGCCGCTCGTAGAAGGCGTGCGCGGCGCCGTAGCCGTCGAGCTGCGAGGTCTCGACGCGCACCAGCCGCGCACCCATCGCGCGCAGCTCCTCCTCCATACGCGTCACCAAGGAGCGCGCCACGCCGTTGCCGCGCGCCTGCGGATGGGTCACGACCCAGTAGAGATCCCAGGTGCCCTCGGTCATCGGCGTCGGGCCGTAGCAGACGTAGCCGGCGAGCGCGCCATCGAGATCGGCGCACAAGACGCGGTACTCGCCGCCCGGCTCAGCGAGCGCGGCGTCGAGAAGCTCGAGCGCGACCGACAGCTCCTCGCGCGTGAACAGGCCGTCCTTCGTCAGGAGCTGGTGCAGCGCCGCGCGGTCGCGGAGCTGGAGGGGGCGCATCTGCAGCGTCGGCGTCGTCAGCGGCGGTGCGGCGGGCGCGGCGCTTCGTTGCACGAGGTTCTCGGAGGCCATGCATGCTCTCTTTCTCGGACGAGACATAGCGCGCAGTCGCCGCGGCGACGACGCGCTCGATGAGATCGGGATAGTCGAGCCCGCCGAACGAAGCGGCGCGGCAGACGCCGGCGCCCTCGGACAGGTCGCAGTTGGGATTGACATCGATGACGTAGGGCGTGCCGTCGCCGGCGACGCGCAGATCGACGCGCGCATAGTCGCGCAGCTCGAGCGCGACGAACGCGGCGCGGGCGGCGGCGGCGCAGCTGGCGCCGAGCGCCGGCGTCACGGTGGCGCGCACCGAGCGGGTGCCCTTGTACTCCTCGGACGAAGGGTCCCACTTGCCGTCGTAGGTGACGATGTGCGGCGCGCCGGCGGGCATGTCGCGGAAGTCGACCTCGTGCATCGGCAGCGCCGAGAGCGTGGCGCCGTTGCCGAGGAGCGACACGTAGAGCTCGCGCCCGGCGACGAATTGCTCGATCAAGCTGGGCTGCCGATAGCGCGCCCACACCTCGGCGACGCGCGCGCGCAGCTCGGCGGCGTTGGCGACGACCGAGCGCAGCCAGATCCCCGTCGACGCGTCTTCGCGCGCGGGCTTGACGATGAGCGGAAACGGCGGCAGCTCGGCCGGCACGCTGCCGTCGAGCGAGACGGCGGCGGCGGGCGTCGGGACACCGCAGGCGCGCAGGATGGCCTTGGTGCGATCTTTTCTGAGCGCGGTGCCGAGCGCGAGCGGACCCGAGCCGGTGTAGCGCACGCCGGCCAGCTCGAACAGCGACGGGAACACGACCTCGTGGCGGGCGTCGCCGGCGAGCGATTCGCACAGGTTGAACACCAGCGACGGCGCCTGACGGGCGATGTCGCCCACGAGCGCGGGACCGGCGAGCGGATCAGCCGGCACCGGCAGCATCTCGGCCGCGTAGCCACGCGACACGAGCGCACGCGTGACGTCACGAGCGGCATTCTCGACGTCGGCGCGCGACGCGAACTCGGGATCATCGACGGCGGCAAAATCCCGGTTGTGCAAGACGAGGATACGACCTCGTCGCGAATGGCCCATCCAATGGCGTCCCGGCATCGCCGCGCCGTTCCGAACGCGCTGGCGCTATTCTACGGACGCCGTCGACGAATGCAACGGCGAAGGGGCGGCGCCGAACGCGGCGGCAAAGGCGGCGGCGACCTCGGCCAGGGCTGGGGAACGTCCAGATTCGGCGGCCAACGAGGTCACGCGGGCGTTGCGCAGCCCGCAGGGGACGATGAGCTCGAAGGCGTCGAGCGCGGTGGTGACGTTGAGCGCGAGGCCGTGGATGGCGACGCGGCGGTGCACGTGAACGCCGAGCGAGGCGAGCTTGCGATCCTCGACCCACACCCCGGGGCAGGCGCGGTCGAAGCGCGCGCTCACCCCGAACGAGGCGGCCACGTCGATGGCCGCACGCGCCAGCCGCTCGACGTGCGCGACGACGCCGCGGTCGAGGCGCACCACGGGGTAGGCCACGAGCTGGCCGGGGCCGTGATAGGTGACGTCGCCGCCGCGGGTCGACGGCGCTAGCGTCACCCCGCGGGCGGCGAGTGCGTCGGCCGAGGCCAGCACGTGCGCCCGATCGGCGCTGCGTCCGAGCGTGATGACCGCCGGATGCTCGACGAGCAGCAGGGTCTGGGCGGCCTCGTCACCGTCGAGGATGCGGGCGCGCAACGCCTCCATGCGCGACACCGCGTCGGCGTAGGCGACGCGTCCCAGCCACTGCCACGTCAGCATCGCGGTCAGCTATCCTGGAGCTCGCTGAAAAAGTCGAGGTCGAGGTAGTCGACGGGCAGCGCGGCGCGGCGAACGCCGAGCCCGTGCTTCATGAGCAGGCCCGCCAGCGCCCCGCCGTCGTAGAGACGAACGCCGCCGACCTTGAGCTCGGCCAGCGCCTCGGGGTTGGGGCGGCCCGCCGAGAGCAGGAGCCCCTCGTCGTAGCCCTTGGCGGCCAGTCCCGCGCGTAGCTCACCGACGGCGCGACGGTTGATCTCGACGTCGCCGGGGCGGAGCGCCACGAGCGTGCGAACGACGCCGACGCCGCGGAAGCAGGTGCCCCCCCAGTACGTGACGCCTTCGCCGCGACGGAGCAACTCGAGGCCGGTGATGCCGAGCCGGTCGCACAGGGTGCGGCCGATCGAGTCGAACGCGGCGGGCGACATGCGTCCGAGGCGGCGGCGCACGGCGGTGCGGGTGGCGTCGCGCAGACGCGCGGCGCGCTCGCCGAGATCGCGCTCGGCTTGCAGGAGCTCGGGATCGAGCTTGCGGTCGACGGTGCCGTAGTTGCCACCGCCGAGGGCACGCACCCGCGGCCGGAGGCCGTCGGCGTCGCGCTCGCGCTGCTCGCGCAGGAGCGCGGCGCGGGCCAGGCGCACCAGATCGTTCGGCTGCGTCTTGTCGTCGACGAGCTTGCGCTTGACGGCGGTCTCGACCAGCTGGCGGACGTGCATGGGACGGCCCTCGGAGCCGCGCAGCACCTCGAGGATGATGTCGATGAGCCCGGGGCCCATGGGGCCGCGGGGCTCGGGTGCCCGCGTCTCGGGAGCCCGGGATTCGCCGCCGCGCGGCTCGTTGCCGCGGTGCTCGCCGCCGCGATGCTCGCCGCCACGGTGCTCGCCGCCGCGGTGCTCGCCGCCGCGATGCTCGCCGCCGCG
>JAQBQH010000420.1 GCA_028287105.1 Myxococcales bacterium | reverse complement strand
CACTCGCGGAAGAACCGCCAGTCCTGCCGCGGCATGACCTCCTCGGCCACCCCGGGGAACAGGAACCACAGCATGTACCAGGACAGTTGGTGCTGGCGCATGCCGCTCGCCGCGCTCGCCCGATGGTGGCCGACCGACAACACGGCGAGCCGCTCCACGAGGTCCGGGCGCCGCAGCGCCACCTGCCAGGCCAACCCCGCGCCCCAGTCGTGCCCGACGACCGCCGCCCGCGCAATGCCCTCGTCGGCGAGCAGCGCGGCGACGTCGTCGATGAGGTTGCGGATGCGGTAGGCCTCGACGTCGGTGGGCCTGTCGGAGCCACCGAAGCCCCGGAGGTCGGGTGCGATCACGCGGTGCCCGGCCGCCACCAGCGGCTCGATCTGGTGCTGCCACAGCCGCCACGAGTCGGGGAACCCGTGCAGCAACAAGACCGGTGGCCCGTCGCCGGCCGCGGCCACGTTCAACCGAATGTCACCACAGGTCACCGACCGTTGCCCGATCTCGACACTCATCGCCGCATCATCGGCGACGGTCCGGTCAGCCGCTCAGCGGGTGCGCATCCTGTTGTTGCGCGGGTTGTGCTCCACCTCCGCCAAGCCGAGCCGCTCCAGGACCGGCGGCAGGTACATGCCGAAGCGGCCGCGCAGGCCCTTCTTGATGCCGTACCAGCCGCCGACGGGGTTGTCCGCGGCCCGGCCCCACGCCTCGACCGTGCCGTCGGCCGCGGTCTTCTGCTCGTCGGCGCTGCCCAGCGGGACCCAGTCGCCGTGCTCGGCGAGCATCTTGTGCAGGTCCTCGATGGCCCGCAGGTGGTAGCGCACCTGCGTCTTGCCGACCTGCACCACCACGGCCGGCGGGTCCGCCGCCTCGTCGCGGTACGCCGTGTACTGCGAGGTGCCCGGCGGTGTGCTGAGGACCCACGGGTCGTCCGGAGTGCCGGAGCCGCTCGCTTCGGGTTCGGCCATCGTCGCCTCCTGGTAGCCGCTTCCGTAAACCGTGCGTTACCGTAGCACTGAAGTTACGGAATCGGAGGGGCGCGCGAATGACGACCAAGTACGGGCGCTGAGCGTGGCCGCCGAACCGCTGCACCAGGCAGCGCTGGACGCGCTCGGTGACGCGAACCGGCGGGCGATCCTGGAGATCCTGGCCGGCGGGCCGCGGTCGGTGCAGCAGATCGCCGACCAGCTGCCGGTCAGCCGGCCGGCGGTGTCGCGCCACCTGCGGCTGCTGAAGAACGCCGGCCTCGTTGTGGACGAGCCGGTCGGTGTGCGCCGGCTCTACGCGCTGCGCGCCGACGGCGTGGAGGCGATCCGCGCCTACTTCGAGCAGGTCTGGGGTGACGCTGCGGCGCGGTTCCGGCTGGCCGCGGAGAACACCACGACCTCGGAGCGGCCCGATGGCTGACACCGGGCCGCTGGTCGTCGAGTTCGAGGTCCGCGCGCCGTTAGAGCACGCGTTCGCGATGTGGACCGACCGGGTGGCGATGTGGTGGCCCTCGACGCACACGGTCAGCGGCAGCCCGGAGGCGATCGTCTTCGAGCCGCGCCCTGGGGGGCGGATCTTCGAGCGCGCGCCAGGCGGTGCGGAGCACCCGTGGGGTGAGGTGCTCGACTGGGAACCGCCGACGCGGCTGCGCTACCGCTGGCACCTGTTCTTCGACCCCAGCGAGGCCACCGACGTCGAGGTCACCTTCACCCCGCTCGCCGACAGTCCCGATGGCGTGGCGGTCCGGATCGCGCAGGCCGGCTGGGAGCGGCTGGGCGACGCCGGCCCGCCGCGGCGGTCCAGGACCTACCAGGCGTGGGGTGCACTCATCCCGTCATATGTCAGCGCCACCGGGCAGGGTGTCAGGGACAGGGACGGTTCGTAACTCACTGATCGCCGCAATGTGGACGCCGTCACGGATGCAGACCGACGCAATGAGGCAGTCGGTATCAGCCGTACTGCGAAGGCTCGTCGAGGTGCTCGTTGGACGACCCGTCGTCCTTGACCCAGCGCAGCGTGCGCCACACGGCCCGCTCCAACTCAGACTCCGGCTCGCCGGCCGACGGGCGCGCGGCCCGCAGCTCCTGCGCCAGCACCTCGCTGGTGAGTGCCGGCACGGCAAGGATCGGTGACTCCAACCGCCGGCCGAGCGCCCATTCGAGCGTCTTACGCGCGCCCTCGTAGTAGGCGGTGAACGCAGCGCACGACTCGCGGACCTCGGGGTCGGTGAGCGACTCCCAGCCGGCGATCTGGGTCAGCTCCTCGACCACCTCGGCAAGCTGAGCCTCGATTTCGGCGTGCGGCCGGCCGATCGCACCCATCGCCGGATCGCGCTGGCGGTCGCTGGAGCCGGGGTCGCGGCGGGTGAAGCGCAGTGGTTGTGACATCGGGGTCGAGCTTAACGCTGGCCAGATCTAGGTTAGGTGATGCTAGCCTTCTTCGAATCGTCAACGACCGCGCTCGGAGGATCCATGCGGGTACGGATGCGCAGCGCTGCGCTCCTGAGTGGTCTCCTGGTCGCGGCGCTGTCCCTGCCCGCATGCGGTGGCTCCGGCTCTGGCACCGATGCCAACACCCTGACGCTCTACAACGCCCAGCACCAGCCGCTGGCCCAGCAATGGGTCGACGACTTCACCGCCAAGACCGGCATCAAGGTCAACATCCGCTCGGGCAGCGACTTCGAGCTGGCCAACCAGATCGTCGCCGAGGGCGCCGGCTCACCTGCGGACGTCTTCATCACGGAGAACTCGCCGGCGATGGCGCTCGTGTCGGGCAAGGAACTGTTCGCCCCGGTCGACCAGGCCACCCGCGACCAGGTCCCGGCCCAGTTCTCCTCGAGGAAGGGTGACTGGGTCGGCATCGCGGGGCGGTCCACGTCGCTGGTCTACAACCCGTCGCTGATCGCCGCCGCCGACCTGCCGAAGTCGATCATGGACTTGGCGACCCCGGCGTTCAAGGACAAGTATGGCGTCGCGCCGGGAGGCGCGGACTTCCAGGCGATCGTCACCGCGGTGTTCGCCGTCAACGGAGACGCCGCAGGCCAGCAGTGGGTCCAGGGGCTGAAGAACAACGCCAAGATCTACCAGAACAACGTGGCAATCCTGAAGGCCGTCAACTCCGGGCAGATCGCCGCCGGGATCATCTACCACTACTACTGGTTCCAGGATCGAGCCGAGTCCGGCGACAACAGCTCGAAGACCGAGCTCAAGTTCTTCGGCAACCACGACGCCGGCGGGTTCGTCAGCATCTCCGGCGCCGGTGTGCTGAAGTCGAGCAAACACGCCGCGGACGCTCAAAAGCTGCTCGCGTACCACAGCGGCAAGCAGGGCCAGGAGCTGCTGGCCAACAGCAAGTTCCTCGAGTACACGGTCGGCTCCAACGTGCCGGCGAACCCCAAGCTCAAGCCGTTCTCCGAACTGAGCCCGCCCGACGTCGACCTGGGCACGCTGAATGGTCCGAAGATCATCGCGGCCTTACAGGGGGTCGGCTTGCTGTGAGCCTGACCGAGGTTTCCCGGCCGGACCTGGCCCAGCCACGCTCCGCGGGCGATCCCGGTCTCGGGCCGTCAGCCACGCAGGCGGCGTCCCGGCGGCGGCGCCAGCCCTACCCGGTGTTCCGGCTCGTGGCCGCCGTCGCGGTCGCCATGCTGACGTTGATCCCGCTGCTGTTCGTCATCGTCTCGACGGTCCAGATCGGGTGGGAGGACGCGACCGCGCTGCTCTTCCGGTCCAGGGTGGGCGACCTGCTGATCAACACGCTGACGCTGCTCGTCGCCGGCATGCTGGCCTCCGCGGTGCTCGGCACGGCCGCGGCGTGGCTGGTGGTGCGCACGACGCTGCCGGGTCGGCGGATCTGGGGCGCGCTGCTCGCTGCGCCGCTGGCCGTGCCCGCGTTCGTCAACAGCTACGC
>JAQBQH010000189.1 GCA_028287105.1 Myxococcales bacterium | reverse complement strand
GCCGGGAGCACGCCGCCGCGCTGCTGACAGCTCGGCCACCACCAGCGCAGCACGATTCCCTGCACGCCGGCGTTGCGAATGTGCGCCGTCCAATAGTTCTGCGTGGCCGGCAGCATCTTGGCGAACTCGCCCCAGCAGGCGAACCCGAAGCGCCAGGTTGCCGCGATGGCGAACACGAGATAGGTGGCCACGGCCGCGCCGGCGCCCCGCCAGCGACGGCCGACGAGCAGCATGACGACCAGCAGACCCGCGTAGAGCTTGAGCGAGAGCGCGAGGCCAACCATCACGCCCGCCAGGGTCTCGTGGTCACGCCGCAAGAAGAGCCAGGCCAGCAGATAGAGAAACGCGATCGGCTCCGAGATCTGGATCATCGCCACGTGGTTCGCCCACCACGAGGTGTCGCTGACGAGCGCGAAGGCGAAGAGCCCCGTCACCAGCGCCACCGGCGCGCGCAGCTCCGCGGCGAGCAGCACGCAGTGGACGAGCAGCATCAGGATGAGGAGGTGCCCGTAGACCTGATTGAGCTCGAAGATCCCGTACGCCGTGAACGGCAGGTACCAAAGCGGCGTCGTCGGCGGATGACCAAAGCTCGGCAGGCCCGCCCAGCGCAGCCCCTCGGGGCTGTAGACGTCGATGCCGCGCTGCCACGCGCGCGCGCCGAGCCAGTTGATCACGCAATCGCCGGTGCCGGTGCGCAGCGCCGCCACCAGCTTGTTGGCAAACGCGTCGCGCAGAAGCTCGAACGTCGCGACCATCGCCAACACTCCGTAGGCGAGGGCGGCCCCGAAGCGCGCACGCGGCGTCAGCTGCATCCGGCGCGAGGGTAGCGCAGCGACGGGCCGCTTGCTAGAGTCAGGCGTGCTCAACGCGGGCCGCTTCGCCCAACCGCGCATCATGGTCCACGTCGTGGCTTACAACGCGGAAGCGACGTTGGCCAAGGTGCTCGACCGCATCCCGCGCGCGCTGCGTCCGCACCTGACCGAGGTCTGCGTCTACGACGACGCCTCGTCCGATTCGACGTTTCTCGTCGGTACCGGCTACAAGGCGACCCACGACTGGCCGACGTTGCAGATCCATCGCAACCCCATCAACCGCGGCTACGGCGGCAATCAGAAGCTCGGCTATCGCTACGCGATCGATCACGGCTTCGACGTGGTGGTGCTCTTGCACGGCGACGGCCAGTACGCGCCCGAGGAGATGCCGCGCCTCATCCAGCCCATCCTCGACGGCGAGGCCGACGCCGTCTTCGGGTCGCGCATGATCGACAAGCGCGGCGCCCTGCGCGGCGGCATGCCCTTCTATAAGTGGATCGGCAACCAGATCCTGACGCGCTTCGAGAACGCGGCGCTCGGCATGGAGCTGACCGAGTTCCACTCCGGCTATCGCGCCTACTCGGTACGGGCGTTGGCGCAGATCCCGTTCGAGGCCAACAGCGACGAGTTCCACTTCGACACCCAGATCATCATCCAGCTCAAGGCGGGCGGCTTTCGCATCCGCGAGGTGCCGATTCCGACCTACTACGGCGACGAGATCTCCTACGTCAACGGCTTCAAGTACGCCAAGGACGTGGTCAAGTCGGTGCTGGAGTTCCGGCGCCACGAGGCGGGCCTTCAGCATCGCGCCGAGTACGCGCACTCGCCGGTGGCCAAGTACACCGAGAAGCATTCGCCGTTCTCATCGCACCATCGGCTCGTCGAGGCGGTGCGCGCCGGAACGCGGGTGCTCGACGTCGGCTGCGCCGGCGGCTACATCGCGCGGGCCCTCAAGGCGCGCGGCTGCACGGTCATCGGCGTCGACGCCCGCCCCGACGCCGCGGCCGCGACGGCCTGCGACCGCTTCTACGTGGCCAACCTCGACGGCGGCAGCTGGGCGCCCGAGGAGCGCGACTTCGACTATATCCTCTACGGCGACGTGCTCGAGCATCTGCGCGACACGTCGATCCTGGGGCGCTCGCGCGACTGGCTGGCGCCGCACGGGCGCATCGTCGCGTCGACGGGAAACGTGGCGCTCTGGTTCATGCGGCTGTCGCTCCTCCTCGGCCGCTTCCGCTACGCGCCGCGCGGCATCCTCGACGAGACCCACGTGCGGCTCTACACGCGCGAGAGCTTCGTCGCGCTCCTGCGCGGCAGCGGCCTCGACGTCGTTCACGAGGACTCGACGGTGATTCCGCTCGAGCAGCTGTTCGCGCGCGCGGAGCAGGCGCGCATCGGCGGCCTAATCGAACAGGCGGAGTACGCGCTGGCGCGGCTGTGGCCATCGCTCTTCGCGTATCAGATCATTTTGCAGGCGGAGAAGACGAAGACGGCGTAGGCACGCCGGGCGAGCTCGGCGTGGGCGGGGGCAGCGTGGGCGTCGGTGGCGGTCCGGGCGGCACGCGCGCCGCGGCTGCCAGCGCCTGCGTGCGCACCAGCTTCGTGATGTCGCGCTCCACGGTCTGCAGCCGCGACAACAGGCGATAGACCGCGAACAGAAGCCCCGAGATGGCGAGAAAGGTGAGCGCGTTGAACCCGCTCGAGACCCCGATCCGCTCGGCGAAGCGGTCGGTCACATGCGGAATGAACACGACCACGCCGATGCCGCTGAAGACGAACATCCAGAGCGCAAACTCGACGGTGAGTGTGCCGCCGCGACGGTAGCGCACCACGACGCGGCGAATGGCGATGAGCGCGAACAGCACGCTCAAGATCTTGATGGCCACCTCAGTCCTCCATCAGTCGATGCAGAACGAGCTTGATCAGGATGTTGATGCCGTTGACGCTGCGCTGCCCCTTGGCCAGCGAGTAGTCGCTGTAGATTGCACGAATCGGGACCTCGCGGAACGGCAGGCGGCAGCGACGGATCTCCTTGATGAATTCAGAGGAGACCTCCATGCGATCCATGCGGATCTCGATCTGCGTGAGCGCGGCGCGCGAAAAGCCGCGCAGGCCGCTCTGCGAGTCGGTGGTCCACATCCCGAAGATGAGGAACGTAAAGACGTTGAGGC
>JAQBQH010000163.1 GCA_028287105.1 Myxococcales bacterium | reverse complement strand
CGACACCGATGCGAGCCGCCAGCGGAAAGCCACGCTTTCCGATCGTGACATCAGCGGACGCACCAGCGGCGAACGCGCCGCCTGCGATCGTTGCGAGGAACGACGCTGAGACATCCCAGGTCAATTGTGAGGGCCGTGGACTTGTCGCGACGACTGCGGCGGCCTCCGGCACCAGCGCGACGCCAGCAGGCTCGGCTTCTGTTCGTCGTGCCACATTCGATTCCCACGCCGCGATGATGACTGCCACGGCGTCCGCGCGGTCGTCGCAGGAACCCGCCAGCGGCAATCCGCGCACGCCGACGAGGACACCCGCGGCATCGCGCACCTCTACCCGAATCGCACTCGCGGATTCCTGGACGAGCGCACGGTCCGCAGGGCCTGCTGACGAGGGAAGGAGCGGTCGCAGCCGCTGATTGATCGCTGCCGAGTCAGGGCACGGTGACATGCTGACCACGTTGACGAGTGCGAGGACACTGCTCAGCATCACGGCGGTCACGCGCTCATTGTGCGGCTTGCAGCTCCCTCCTTCAATTGCGATTCGTTTCGGATCCTATTTCTCCCGCGATTGCAGCACCAAGCAGGTCCGGACGCGGGCCCACTGCGCGATCGACGTCGTTGGCTCGTAGCGCTCGGTGTCCCAGTCATAGTCGGCGACGGTGCCGAGTATGGCCAAATAGTCCTCGAGCCGCTGCCCCGACTCGCGGAACACGGTGTTGGCGAGATAGCCCGATGCGGCGCTGGCAAGATCGGACGCACGACCACCAAGGGGTAAGACGTGAGAGGGGGCGTTGTCCCAGACCGCGACGTTTCGCCGCAGCGCGAGATCGATGGGCGCAAGGTCGGAAGCGGTGATCGTCTTCGAGTAGACCGAAGGTCCTGTCCAAAGAACCGTGACGCGCGGGTCAAGCGAATTGCCGAGCGTCGTGTTGTAGTCGAGCCAATCTTCATCGAAGAAGTAGTGGGTGCCGACGAACCACAGATCCGTAGTGTCAGAAGACGCGACAATTGCCTCGAGACGGTTGGCCAAGAGGGCGTGTGCGGCGGCGAGCGACCCGAATATCGTCGCATCCGCTGGCCACGCGAAATCGGGACGAATGTCGTCGAGGAAGAGCGCAAAGTGGTCGACGCCGGCGGCGCGCAACTGGCTAAGCTTCGCGGTCAATCGCGTGAAGTCATCTTCGTTGCCGTATTGGATAGAGCTTATTGGAGGACCCGTTCGCCATCCGGGGCTGACCGCCCAATAGAAATCGACGAGATCGCGCTTCGCCTGCGCAGCTGCGCGGGCGATCGCCTCCAACCTGTCGGCGGGGTATAGGTCTGCCCAGCGTTCGTTCGCAAATGGATCCTCCTTCGGCGCGTAGACGTAGACGTTGCCGCGCAGCCGGCCGAGTAGCGCGATCGTGGTCGCCCGATCGTCTACGCTCCACGGCGAGCCGTACGAGCCCTCGATGATGCCGCGAGACGCAAAATTTGGCCCATCGACGATTGTGCCTTCGGCGACGGCGCTGCCCGACGCGAGAAGCACGCGCAGCGCGTTCAGTGCCGTAGACGCGTCGTCGGCTCTCACCGTGGTCGCCGCTTCGGTTGGGCCGACGACAACGGTTTCGGCGGCCCAACGTCCTGACGCTGGCGCCGCGCTCCAGGCGCGGGTTGCGTCGGCGTCGAGCGGTAAGGCATCGCCGGTGAATGTGATGGTCCACGCGCATCGCGCACCACCGTGGGCCGACAGTCCATTTTGAGAGAGCAAGCGGGCGATGGCGTCGTCGAGCGTCGTTTGCGTCGAAGGGACGAGGGCCAGATCCGTCGTGTCGACGCACGCGTTCGGCACAGTGGCAGTGATACCGTCGTTCTTCGTGAAGCGTGGTGCTGGGAACGCAGCGCCCGCCACGCAGGCAGTGTCGGCCGAGCTGCCGCAGCCAACGCCGAGCGCCACAACGAGCAGCGCCGCACCTGACGAGGAGACTACGGCCACTTCCTCTCATACGGCCGACGCTCCATTTGGGTGGGCTGCGACAATTCGGCGCGTTGCTGCGCACGATCGTTGGCCAGATTCCGATGAGTGCGTTAGGGTGGGCCGATCTCCGCATGACGCTGTTTCGCGATCGCCCTGAGCTCCTGACTGCCTTCCGTCGGGGCGAACGTTCGGCGCTCGTCGAGGTCTATTGGGCCTACGTCGATCGTGTTGAGCGGCTGATTCGCGGAGGGTGGCGTACACCGAGCGGCGATCGAGCGGAGCCGCCCCGCGGCGCGGACGTAGCCGACCTCGTGCAGGAGACGTTTGCCCGCGCGTTCGCTCAGCGCGCGCGTCTCGGCTTTGACGGTTTACGTGACTTCGGGCCCTACCTCGCCACTATCTCGCGCAACTTACTGGTCGACTGGGCGCGACGTCAGGGGCGAGAGATTTCGGTCGATTTCAATCACGACGGATTCGCGGGCGCGGCCGGCGAGACGCTCGACGAGGTCGAGGCGCCGTGGGCTGACGCGGCAACGGTCCGAGTCGTCGAGGAATATCTCGCCGGTCTTCCGCCCGATCTGGCCGACGTGCACCGCGAGCGTTACATCCACTCGCGGTCGCAGCGCGACGCGGCGGCTGCGCTGCGAATCTCTCGTCAGCAACTACGCACACTCGAGAAGCGGCTCCGCGACGGGCTGCGGCGCCGTCTGGCGCGCCGCTAGCGTTTTTTCAACCCAATCCGGTCGGTCTCCGTATGTACTCGGTAGAGCGGAGATTGGTCGCCATGAAGATCAGGTTCCTCGCACTCGCACTCGCCGTCGCCTTGTCGCTCGTCGCGTGCCGTGTCGAAAACTCGCAGCCGCGCAATTCGTGCGACACCATCGCGGACTGCCTCAACGGCTTCACTTGCCAGGAGAAGGTATGCGTGCCGGTTGACGGCGGCGGCGGCGGCGGCGGTTGCGAGACCTTCCCTCCGGCAGCATGTGCGCAGCCGCTCGGAATGAGCCATCCCATCGATCGCTCCGAGGTGGAGCGTCTGCTGCCGGGACGCTGGCTCTGGTGTACGGGAAGCATTTCTGCGGGGATGCCAGTGAAGTTCGGGCGGCAGGACGGGATCGGCTTCGAGTTCAACGCCGATGCGACGCTGTGGTGGGTCCTCGTTGACGGGGGCAACGGCGTTCCCGTAAGGGCGACTGGCTTCGACGCGGGCGGAACCGTCGAGTTTCTCGGCGATCTGTCGATGCTGCAGATCAACATGGTTCTGAGCGGCAACCACTGGATCGGGGTCGTCCCCGAGCTTACCGATGGTCCGCCGCTGCATATGCGCTTCACGTTCAGCGGTGCTATGGCCGACTACGTCCACGACGAGACGCAGTGTGGAGTCAGCAGCAGCACCGATATGGGCGCCGGCAGCTCCGACCTCGCGAGCAGCGGCACCTTCGGCGGCACGTGCGACCCGAACGTGGTTCTCCCTACGACCTGTCCGGCGGTCGGCGGCGTTGCTTGCAGCGTCTGCGGCTACGCGAACATGGCGTGGCAGTGCTTGCAGCCGTGCCATGTCGGCGGTAGCGATTGCCCGTCGCCACAACAGTGCGTCGCGCTCAGCGCCTACACGCTGGCTGGTGATTGCGTCGCGTACGGCGGATACTGCTCCTGATGGCCCGCGACGACGAAGAGATCAATCGCCTCTTGGCGCGGGGCCGCACGAGCGGACCGGAACGTGAGCGCATCCTCGACCGAGCGCTCGGCAACACCGCGAAGCGTCGAGGCGGCCTGACGCGCTGGCTGGCCGTCGCGTTGCCCGCAACGGCGGTAGTACTTCTGTTTTTCTTGTGGCCGCGTTCGGCGTTTACGCCGAAGGGCCCACCCGCGACTACGTTCCTCGACGTCAGCTGTGGTGATGGCGCCGGCGCGACGTGTCGCGTCGGCGGTACGCTGTTGTTTCACGTCGGTGGTGCGACCTTGGGAGGCGCGCTGATGGCATGGGCTGATCCTGCGAACGGCGGCGAGCGAATTTGGTATCTGCCGACGGGCGACGGAACTGCCGCCGCGGTATCGGCCGCTGGATCGCTCCAGACACTGAGTCGCGGAGTGCGCCTCGGCCCCGAGCACGCGCCGGGAAGATACGTGGTGCATCTCGTGCTCGCGCGGCGTGCGCTCAGTCGGGTTGAAGCGGTTGCGCCGCCCGCCGGCGATCTGTTGGCTTCGTCCACGGTCACGGTGCAGGTCGTCCAGTGAAACGACTTCGTCTCGGCGTCTTCTTTTTGTGTTGTTTGGCCGGAAGCGCGAAGGCCAAGTCGATCAACTACGTCATCTCCATCGGTAACAACGCGCCGCCTGCATCGAGCGACGGGGAGAGCCGTTTGCGCGAGCTCCACTACGCAGACGACGACGCCGCCGCAATATTCAGCTTCCTGCGGCCGCTCGCGGCTGATGCCAATCTGCTGACGATTCTCGACGACGACTCGCAGCGTCGCTTCCCAGACATGGCGCATGTCGCGCATCCGCCGTCGCTGGTCGAGCTGCGCCGAGTCATCGCCACATACCGCGACCGGTTCGAGGAGGATCGGCGTCGCGGAGACGATCCGATCCTCTTTCTCTTCTACAGCGGGCATGGCAGCCGCCCCGAAGGAAAGGCGGCGGCGCTGTCGATGCTGGATGGTCCGCTTACGCAGAGTGTGCTGTACGACGAGATCCTTGCCGTGCTGCCTGCGCGCTACGTCCACCTCCTCGTCGACGCCTGTTACGCCGAAGCGGTGGTGCGTCCGCGTGATTTGCAAGCGCAGATTGTGGATGTTAGCGACACGGAGCTCCAGAGCTACGCGTCGCGGCAGACGCTTGCGCGCTTCCCCAACGTCGGCGCCGTCATCGCGACTTCGAGTGCGGCACAGACTCACGAATGGGATGTGTACCGTCAGGGCGTCTTCTCGCACGAGCTGTTGTCCGGGCTGCGAGGCGCCGCCGACGTGAACCGCGACGGGCGTATCGAGTACAGCGAGATATCGGCCTTCCTTGCCGCCGCCAATCGTGAGGTCGCCGACGAGCGCGCGCGCCTGGCCGTGCTGGCCCGGCCGCCGATGGTCAATCGGCGCATGCCCATCGTGGACCTGCACGAGCTTCCCAACGCCGGCCGCATCGTCGGCAGCGGTGCGAGCCTCGGCTGGTTCGTCGTCGAAGATAGTCGCGGCAATCGCCTCGCCGACGTGCGGGCCGAGGCTGGCTTCAATATTTCGCTGACCGTTCCCTCTGGCGAGACGCTCTACCTGCGCAACCGAGTGGCAGAGGCGAGCGTTCGCGTCGCGCGGGGAGGTGTCGTGGAGCTCGCTAGCCTCGAGATGCATCCACTTTCGACCAACGTGCGCGGCGCGCTGGAGTCCGCCCTGGAGCGCGGCCTATTCGCCGCGCCATTCGGTCCCGAGTATTACAGCGGCTTCGTCGACGGAAAGAGCGACTTCGCTCCGGTGCCGCTGGCCGGGAGTCGCACAGCTGATCTCGTGACGGCACCTACGCAACCGTCACGGCGCCCGGCGTGGGCGACGTTCGGTGTCGCTGGGGGCCTCGCGATCGGTTGGATCGTCTTTGCAGGCCTTGCCGCCAAAGCGCTCGACGACTTCGACTCAACGACGCTGCAGAAGCCCGCCGCGGACGCACGCGCGCGCTTCAACGTCTTCGAGCCGCTCGCCATCACGGCGGCCGTGTTGAGCGGGGTCGGCGTCATCGCTGGTGTCTGGCTGTGGATACATGCGAACCGCAGCTCGACGCCGCGTGCGACCAGCATCGCCAGGAGAGTCGCTGGCGGCGACGTCTTGAAGTTCTAATGCGCGCACAATTCCTAATGAGCGTTTCGATGGCAGCAGTGCTCGGCTGCGGCGGCGGCCCGACGCAGTGCACGATGGACGCCGACTGCGCGAGCGGGACGACGTGCAAATTCGGCGTCTGCGGCGCCTTCACCAGGGCTTTGCCCGCGGGCTGCGTGCCCGCTGCGGATGCCGGGCCGTTCCAGATTGTCGATCACTCGAAGATGGAGATGCTGCTGCCCGGGTGTTGGGTCGGATGCGATCCTCCAAGTGGCATTGCAGGGCCGGCGCCTGCGAATGCGATCGGTTGGGGGTTCAACAGCGATGTGACGCGCTGGTGGTTTCTCGTGGACGATGGGCAGGGCAATGCGGTGCCGTATCAGGGGTTCGAGCAAGGTGGCGTCGTCGACATTCTCTGGCCCGGTATCAACACGGACCAACTGCAGGTAAACATGATCGCCACCGCGAACACGACGTTTACACTGCAGCCGGAATTCAGCGAGGGTCCACCGCTTCGCCTGATCTCCGCTGGCGCCGAAGACCGTCTATACGTGCACGCTGAGATTTCTTGTGGCGATGTGGACGGCGGCTCGGGCAGCGGCGGCGACGATATGGGCAGCGCTGCGCCGTTTGGCGGAGCTTGCAACCCGAACGAAGTTCTGCCGGTGGACTGTCCGGCATTGGGCGGCCGACGCTGCTCCTTCTGCGGCGACAGCTTGTGCAGGCAGCCATGTCACATCGGCGGCAACGATTGTCCGACGTCTCAAACGTGCACAGCGTTCGGCCTGACGACGGTGCTCATGGCGGGCGACTGCATCGGCTACGACGGCTTCTGCTCCTGACGGCGTCGCTTTCCCCGACGCTCAAAGCCCGAACTCGGGACGGTCGCGTTGCTGGAGTCACTGGGTATCAGCGCAATGTCCGTCGATCCCCGGTTGCTGCACGGAGACTGAGCGAGGGTTGCGGTGCGCTAGACTGGCTGAGATAGATGAGATCCGCGCCCGGTTCGACGCGCTGATCACAACCAGACCGTGACGGTCCGCGCCCTCGCGGCGCAGTCTGAAGGTTTTGCCAGCCAATGCCTCGGCAGACATCAAGTTATCCATGACTACAGTCGATGCTGCGGCGGGACGCCTTGTCGCTATCGGCTCGTATGCAGAAGCCCATGTTAACCTGTTGACATGGCGTTGGACCGCGAGCGTCTCATGGAGCGTAGTCGATTGACGTTTGCTCGCGCGGTGGCAGCGAGCGCGGCGCTGCTGGTGAGCACAGCGGCGGCGGCGGACGCCTCGACGGACGCCAGCACCAAGGGCAAGCACTGGGCTCTGAGCGTGCGGGAAGCGAATCGCTGCTGGCCACGACGCCACCTCAAGGCGCTCGCCCTGCGCGATCGCGCACGGGTCGACGATGCCCTCGCGCGCGAGGCGGATCGGCTCGGGTCGTCGTCCGGCGTCGCGCAGGCGCTGCTCCAGTTCGAGCGGTGGTACGTGCAAGAGCGCAATGGCCAGATTCACGTGTACGCCGAGCCAGCTTACGTCTACGAGCACTCGGAGGACGCAGACACGCGCCGCTGTCCAAACTTCTTCGGCAACGACGTCGCTGACGATGCGGCGTTCTGGCGTGCAACGTATGATTTGCGCAGTGGCACATTCGTCGAGCTCGACCTGGCAAACTTCGATGCGCATCTGTAGCGGCGCAGCGCTGTCCCTCGTCTTGACGACGAGCGCGGCCCGTTGGCAGCTAAGCTAGGGGCTGTCGGGCTGTCCCACGAATGCAATCAAGTCGAGTGCCAGTGAGGCAGCCATCACCGTGCGCATCACGCCGCACACGATGCGCTACCTGTTCAACGATGCTCCTCGCCTCGCTCATGTCGGACAAGGTCACGCGTAAGGCGATGGTTGGCCACGTAACTGACGACATGACCGAGCACTACTCGACGGTCCTTGGAAGAGAAGCGCCAAGCGATGGAAGCAGCCGCGGTGAAGCTGAAGCGCGTGGGTAAGGCTGATCGGGATGATGATCGGGGTTACATCCTGAAAAGAAGAAGGCCGCGTGATGGCTGCCACCACCACACGGCCTTAGTTTCCGGGAGCTTGGTTGGAGCGGGCGACTGGGCTCGAACCGGCGACAGCCTGTTTGGGAAGAATGACCGAGTCATATTCTCCGTCGGTGTTGTGAACACTAACCGCTAGATATTGCAACAGGGCGTTACGGTCCGTCCACGTTCGTTAGGCTCAAGTGGTGATCAAAGTGGTGATCGAGGTTTCCCCGCCCGGCGCTCCCCAAGTGCGCTTGGAACCGCCTGAAGCAAGGCCCGCACAACGGGCCGAGGTGCTCGGCCGCAAACTCGTTGTCGGTTCTCTCGCCGCGGCAGAAAAAGCAGGTCGCCGGAAGCACCGTTTGCACCGCTGCGGTGGCGGTCGCCGACGTCGAGGAGGTCAGCTCGGCACCTGCTCGACCACTTCGATCTGTCTTGCGAGAGGTGCTCATCGTGTCGGCTGAGAGTGCCGCGGTTGCTGGCTCGTGGTCGGTGGGCGTTGCCACAAACCGCCACAGTGGACGGGCGCCCGCGGGCGATCTTCTGCTGGAGCTGGTTACAGCTCTGTCATGCCGAGCAATCGCGAGATCACGTTGACGCTGCGCTTGGCGGCCTGAGCGCGTCGCGTCGCACAAGTGCTTAGGTCCAAATCATTTACAGCGCGCGACGCCAAGACGGACCGAGAAGACCACACTTGCGCCGCGTCACTCGACGCATCGGTGCGAGCAAGGCTAGGCTGGCGTCGTGCTGATACGTTGGCGGAGCGCCGAGCGGAAGTACACGTACTACTATGGCGACACCGATACTCGTTTCTCCGTGCAGATAGGAGACGCGACTGGCGGAGGTTTCGCGTGGCTAGTCTTCCACACCGATTTCAAAGGATGCTTTCAGGGAGGCGTCGCCGAAACGGTTGAGGCAGCTAAGGCGGCAGCACAAGAATATCTCGATACGTACGCAAACGCGAAGCCCTCACCGTAGAGTTACATCTGAGAACGGTCGACGTACAGCACTCCTAAAGCACGGCCTTGGTGCGTCGAAATCGCGCCGTTCAGGCTGACGATCCCGAGGGCGGCGTAGCAGGGGTTCACGGATACAAGTGCTTATACTTGAATCGTTTACCGGCGCCGAGGGCTCGTCCGACTCATCGACATACCAACTTCTCGACGACTCGAATGGCCTCGTCGATCTCCGCCGCATCGTCCGGCGGCAGCGAGCCAAGCGAACGAACGTTCTTGAGAGCATCCATGAGGCGCCCCCAGTCGTCGGTGAGTCCAGCACCGCCGAACGGCCATGCTGCCAGAATAGTGCTCAACGGCTTCAGCGCTCGCCGCTCACACCAGTTGTCGACGAGGGCATTCAGTCGCGGGACTAGCTCAGCTGGGGTCATTAGTTGCCTACCGCATGTTGTACGGGGGATGCGGATGCAGTTCGACTAGCTCGTACAGGAACGGTCGCAGGCTTTTGCCGCAGTCCGCGCACGTCATCGCGGCATCTAGCTGCGTGCCGCAGCCAGGACAGTAGTAGACACCAATCTTGACGGGAAACGACGCCTGCCGTCCAGGTCGGAAGGATGCCGCATGCTGCGCGGCGAGCTTGCCACCGAGACTGATCGATAGCTCAAGACCATTGCCGCATCGCCAGGCGCCGGTCGCGTTATCCATCGGTGCGCAACACTTCGGGCAGTACACGCCACGATCGTAGCAGGTCGTCGCGCCGTTTAGGCTGACGATCGCGAGGGCGACGTAGACTTCCTCGTCGCCTGACCTTGCCTGTGTCGATTGCCCGTATACTTGCCGTAATGAACGACGACGAAGCCCAGAGGGCGCTAGTAAAGTCTGCCACCGAAGTAGGCGTGCAGATCGCGAAGGACGTTTACGGCGACACGTTCAAAGGGAGCATGAAGGCCGTCGGCGAGATCCTCTACGGCGTTCTCGTCCCATTCGAGACGCTCGCGAAGGCGTGGAACGGAGTGTGGAGGCAATTCCAAGCCGCCCTGACGCACAAGCTGAAGAACGTGCCGGCCGAGAACATCCGCGAGCCGCCGAAGAACATCGCCTACCCGCTACTCCAGGCGTACCCCTTCACCGAGGACGAGCCTGAGTTGCGCGACCTATTCGAGCAGCTCTTGGCCTCGTCGATGAACTCTGCAACGGTCGAAGAGTGCCATCCCGCCTTCGTCGAGATGCTGAAGCAGCTCACGGGCGACGACGCGCGGATCATGCGTGCGTTCCAGCATGAAGAAGCGTTCACGCTCATCGAGGTGTTGTCGGCGGAGCGGCCTCCCGATGATTCTCCGCCAGCAAGACTGCAACTCGCGGAACGTGGCCCGCATAAGACTGTCGGCCACCTGTTCGATCCGAGGTTGCTCGCTTTAGTCCAGCGTCGGAAACCCATAGCGGTTCAGCGCTGCATCGACAACCTCGAACGCCTCGGGTTGCTCGCGGCAGACATGATGCGGACCCTCGAAGACGAGGCGTATCGGGAGATTTACAAAACCGACGAATATAAGGCCATCGAGGCTGCGCATGCGACAGGTCCACGCTTCCTGATCAAACCCAATAGGGGATACGTCTACCGAAGCGCGCTCGGCTCCGACTTCGTCACGACGTGCATCGGGCCATCGAGCGACTAAATTCGATGTGCAGCGTCACCACCTGGTGGTGTGGTTCGGCCTCAATCCGAACCAGCCAGCACGGGCGTCGAGCTGCCGCGCCCTGCTGCGCTTCGATGCCAGCCCGGAACTCTGGGACGCCCGCTTCGACTTCTCGGGCGGCCACGCGCATCCCGGCCGGATGGTCTACACGCGCGTCTGGCTGCCGGCATACGTATCGAGGGTTCGCGCCAACGACTCTGATCAACTGCTGTCCGGCAGGTACTGCGAGTCTGTAGAAGGTCAGGCCGGAATCACGACGGCGTCGTTCTTCCGAACGACATTGGCCAATTCGACCTCTACCGTTCCGTCGGCGTTCTGGCGACGCCAGTAGTGGAGCCGCCAACCAGCACCCGCTTTCACGACAGTCACTCGCCAAGCGCTCGCCCCGTCTTGTGCGCGGACCAGTTGTTTGGCATTCGCCGCCAAACTCTCTCGAATCGGTCGCACACTCAGAGCAGGAGTTTCGACAGCTCTGTCTGCGACAACCACCGCCGCGACTTTCAGCAATCTCTCGAATCCGCTTGGGTCCGTATTGATGTGTGAATCTGATAGAGACCGCCAAAAGAGTGTTCCAGATGTGGCCGATGCCGGCGATTCGGCGTGTCTGTGTGCCATCCGCGTCGCAGTTACTACGAAATGCTGCGCGTCGCCAGCGATCATCTCAGGGATTGAAATGACATCCGGCACCACCAACTCGTCGGGCGAATAGATGGCCGGAAGTGATACGTCTACGACGATCGCCTCGTCGTTCGGTGATGGGTCGACGAGGGAGAGCTGAGCCGTCACACGAATTGTTTCCGGCGTGGGGTTTCCATTCGCAAATTCCATAGTAACGATATTGCTCTCACGAAAAAGGCCGGTTCTTGCGTGAACGTCATGCGCGACGCATGCCAGCGGTGTCTCCAACTCTGAGCGAACCGAAGCGTTCCTTACGAGAAACTCGACTGGATCGGCGGTGACACTGTCTTCGATCAGCGCGTCACGCGTATGTGTATGTTCTCGAACGTCGCGTGCTTCATCCAAGAAGAACTCAGAAATCCGGCGAACGACCTGTTCGAGTGAGGCGGCGGCGGTCTCACATTCAACGTTCGCTTGTCGCAGCTCTCCTATTAGCCTACGTAGCTGCGGAAACGTCGGAGCCCTGTCGATCTCGAAGAGCTTCAATGAGCACGCGTGAAAGTGACTCCACTGAAAAGGTGAGGTCATCGCTTCATTCAGCCATGCGGACAAGGCAGCCAACCAAGAGTGCTTCTGTGCGGCCGAGGCTGCGACATCGGGAACCGTAACGAGCGCTGGATCGGCAATGAATTGAATCATTGCGGCTTCGCAGGTGATCGCCGGCTCAATGCGAGGTGCGCGATTCGGTCGGCTTGGTGCAGGCTTTCGTCAAAGAAACCGTCAGGCCAGTTTAGAATGGCGCCCGATTCAGAGATATTGATCGAATCAAAGTGCGCTGCCCCTGTCTGATCTTGATGAACGAAATAGATGGCGATGTCATTTCTGACATCGCTAGCACTGACCATGCTGTATCGGAGTTGATTTACGAAGCATTCACTGTGCGTCTCGACGATGCATTGCTTCCCGATCCGGCTGAGCCCTACGAAAAAGTCAGCCAGGCGCGCCTGCGCGCGCGCGTGCAAGTGCAGTTCGGGTTGCTCGATCAGTAGGATCGCCTCTTGCGGCGCGAGTAGACCTGCGACGAGAATCGGCAGAATCTGACTGACGCCGATCCCCACCGCACTTAGCGGTCGCGGTGCAGAACCGGCCAAGTGCTCGACTGACCACGATACGCCCGAGACACCGGCTTCGTTAGTCGAGACATGATGCGCGACGCCCAGATACCTCGCCCAAATATCTACGGCCGACGAGAGTTGGCCGATCTCTATAACGTGCTTTGTGGGCTCCCAGAATCTAATTGGATGATGACGATGGCTGTCGTATACGGCCGTTGCATATTCGCCTTTCGTGCCCACGTCGTCCGGTTCGCTCGACGGTGAAAATCCCTGAGCAGCCTGCGGGTCTGCCCGCAAAGGGCCAAGATATCGAAGCAACTCCGTTAGCTGTGACGTAATCACTTGATTTGCGGCGTCAAAGAGGAGCGTCCTGATATCAGCCGTCCTCGATTCCAATCCTTCAGTATCTAATTCGGCCGCCTCCTGTCGGTCCAGCATCAACAGCCCAATGAGAAGCGCTTTGCTTTCCGCAATGAATTTCGATTTCGCCTTCGTTCGCAGCGGCTGTGTTCTTGCCCATTTTACAAAATCGCCGACTGTCGTTCCGTGAAATGGTTTGATCCTAGTGTTCGAATCGGCAAGCTGCTTTATTTTGTTGAGACTAGCTTCGTTCAGCTTCTTTGCGTTGGCATCGGTAACGGCATTTGGACGCGGAGAGAAAAAGCTGCTCTCCGTAGAGCGCGTCGACGACACGTTGTGTCTCTGTCCAACACGCTCGCGAACGCTGTATTTCGAAATGAATCGGCCCGGCAAGAAGTGGTTGAGCCTTACCAGTCCCTCGAAGTTTTGATCCTCGACTAGCGGATAGTCGGTTCGGAAGCGGTAGTTCGATCCGGACGGGTAGGGAACGAATGAGGCCATTGCTTCTCTGTTCACGTCAGACAGAAACGCTACCTCCTCGCCGTCCGACATCGGAGACAGATGCGTCCCTACTCGAAGAACCTGTTGTTGCGTGGGATCCGTTGCTTCGCCTCGCAAGATATTCAGATCAGCTACGACTTCATATTGTGCTGAATCGAGCGATATTCTTGTCGCCTGCGACCCGTCCTTCGATTCAGTTAACTCGACGAACATTGCGAGCGCTTTTACGGCGAGTAATGACTCGCGCACGGTGGAGGGCTGGCCGAGCAACGCCCGTCGAAGCGGGCGTCCTAGTCTGGGAACTCGGGTAAGCCGGAAGCCTATGCTGATGGGCTTACCCGTTGACTGATCATTCAGAATCGTGGTGAACGTGCCGAGTTGGACGATGTTCCCGTTGATAATGCACGGCTTGTCGGGATTCTGATTGCTGAGCGTCTGACTGATCATCAACACGGATTGCAAGACCGTGCTTTTGCCGGAGCTGTTTAAGCCGGCGAAGACGGTGATAGGCTTGAACGTTAGCGTCACCGGATTGCTGACCGCTTTCAACCGGCCCAGGGTCCATTCAGTAAGCATCGTCGTCCTCAAATCCGTGAGAAGTTCATTTTTCGCAGCGCACCGCATATTTCACGAGCATCACGAGGGGTGCATCGTCTCGGACCAATGCGGTCAAACGGGCGCCCCAAATAGTATCATCTTGTGTGTCCACACGCGTGGCGGTGTCGTCGAGCGTTCAGTACCCGAGAACCGTCAGGCCGTACGGCAGTCGAAATCGACTGTGTCCAAAGACCGCCGTCGCAACGGACAGTGTGTTCGTGTAGTCGGGGCTCGAAGCGGCGCGACCGCCGCTCTGATACTTGTAAACGAGTGGTACGGCGAGACAGAGATGATTCACGTCGACCATCACGGCGGCCTGGATCAGATCACGGTATACGGCGTTTCCCATCCATGCGCGGCCCGCCTCGATCTCAAGGCCGCAGTGCCAGGCGGGATGGAAGCCGTCAATCTCGTAACGACGAATCGGTTCGCCGTTCTCGCCAAAGAATACCGGACGATCGATTGTCTTGTCCGTCGTCTTACCGGCCTCGACCTGAAAGCCGAGGAGCGTGAGGTCGTCCGCCAAGACTTCGAGAACATTGTCGCTCGTCAGCCCCTTGGAAAGCACTTCCGTGCAGATCGCCAGCTCGTGCTTGCGAAAGACTCCGGCGAGGGCTTCGATGAACGCGGGCGGTGGCTCCGTCTGCGGGAATGACGTGAAGCGGATCTTCGACGGCATCCACAAGATCGGACGACGACGCGTACTGCAACGCAACTTTTTGTCGGTTTCCTGATAACGGAGATCATGAATGCTGGGAGATCCAGGCGCTCGCCGCAGACGTACGCGTGCGCGAGCGCACGCAGACGCTGTGTGCGATGCTGAACATCCACCTACGGCGGGGCCGAGCACAGTTCGAGATGCTGCTCACCACCACCAAGGCGCACGAATTCTCCTGGCTCAAACTGGCGCCCGTCGTTGCAACGACCAGTTTTGGCCTGTCGGCTACGTTCTGACTGGCGCCTGCCGAGGCGGGCTCAACGTGGCGGCCTCGGCGCCGTAGCCGCCACTGGCGTCGAAATGCGGCACGGCGTAGCGCGATGACGTCGGTGACGCGACTATCCGACCGAACTCGTCGTGTAGACTCCTACACATGGGCGGGATGCAGTGGGAGACGCCATCGATTGACATCGACGCCATCTTAGCCGGGCGCTATGAGGTTCGAAAAGAACTCGGCGAAGGTGTTTCGGCGAGAGCGTTCGAGGCAAACGACCGACTGACCGACGAGCGAGTCGTATGCAAGGTTGGTCGCTTCGTAGACTCGGTCGCGGGCAACGATTCGAGCGCGTTCAAAGAGGAATACCGCAAACTCCGCCGCGTCAATTCGTCGGACGTCGTGCGCGTCTTGACCTATGACGAACATCAGGCTCCGGCGGGTCGGCTGCCTATGCTTGTCATGGAGTTGGTCGAAGGGCCAACGCTACGCGACTGGTCCGACGGGCAGCCTGTCTACGAGCGCTTGCGCTCGCTCATCCGCGTCGCCAAGGCTTTGGCCGATCTTCACGCGGCGGACATACACCACGGGGACCTTCACGTCGGGAATGTGCTTGTGCCTGAAGGTGGCCGCATCGTGTTGATTGATCCCGGTGCGAGGCGCTTTGGATCAACGAGTTCCGGCCACGCGGGCTCGACCGAAAATATTTCTCCCGCGCTCGCCGACGACAAGGTCGCACTCGGACAGCTGATCTCCGACGTAATGCGCGACGATGTTCCGATCGTCGCGCCGCTCGTCGAGATGCTGCAGCATCCCAACGATCGGCCGACAGCGCAGTACGTCGCGGATCAACTCCGCAGAATTATCGAGCGGGCGCCGTCGATCTTGGGGGACGATCTCGGGCGCGTTAGTAATTGGAGCACTTACGACGTCAACAGGCGACACGAGCTTTATCGCATTGTGCGGCGCGCGCGACACGAGGCGGCGGCGCAACTCGCTTACGACATTCGACGTGCAGCGAAGATGATCCCGACGATGACGGTTCGGGGCTTCGAATCGGATCCAATGGACGCCGAGACCATGACAGACACGGGCTCCAGGGGGTTCTTCCAGTCACGCGGGCTGGAGTGCCGAACTGCCGACGACGACGGTTGGAGCGTCGTTTTTTCGGGCACGGAAGCGTTTCGGAAGCCATGGCCGAAAATCGATGATCCTGGCGCCGTCTGCACAGGCGGTTCGAACATCACACGACACGACAAAAGGGTCTGTAACGAGCAGTTGGAGATGAGGTGGGACGGCGCGCTCACGCTGCACGTCTTGTCCGGCGTCCTGCGGCTCCCCGCCGACGATGCGTGGATTGCGCGCTGCCTCGCGCTGGTCAATGGCGAACGGATCGCGTGCGTAGACGAGCCTGTCACCGCCACGGCGCAATCGCCAACAGCTCTTGAACGATTTAATTGGCTAAATATCTCGGGCGACGAAGCATTGCGTCGGTTGTTGAAGACCTATCTGGGTCCTGCTGGGGAGGATCATCTTGCGTTCAGCACTGCCACGTCCGCGCTCGACACGATCTGGACGCTCAACGAAAGCACAGTCCCGGCGTTCCTTCGGGAGCAGCTACTGCCTCAAGTTCGCCAATTCCTGATGACGTTCTCCTGCGTGATGACACTCAACCGGCTCGACTGCTTCGCTATGGATTTCGAGCGAAGGCGTGTTTCTGTCGAGGTCCTGCTCGTTCCGAACGGTGGCTCCCGTAAAGTCGAATGGCGTTTCGACTACGACTTCACCGCCTCACGTGGGCGTGACCGAGCCAGCGTCAGCTAAGCATATTGCTTAGCTGCGAACGCGATCATACGTCGGGACGGCGTCCAGTTTCCAGATTCCTATTTTGCCCACCGCTGTCGACACTGCGGCGCATGCCAAACTCTGCCAACAACTGCCGTCGCGTCGAGGAACGACAGCCAAGACCGGTCCCCGCGCACAGCACGCCGTCACGAAGACGTATTGGTGCAGCATGACGGCGCGTGAGCGCTGTATCGAGCTGCTCGCCGACGGCGGCCAGCCCTGGCATTTCCAGTGCGACGCCGAAGCGCGCAAGACCTGCTTTGCTTGGTGGTGCCGCGTTGATCCAACGCCAGCGCAGTGGGTCGATCTTGAGGAATCGATTCTGGCGATACGAGCCAGCACGCCGCCGTGGTCGCTAGCGCAGTTCTCGACTGTGCTGACGATCATGCGGACGCCGGGATGGGAGACCGATCTCGCCTGGTCAGCAGAGAGGCTGCAACGTCACCTTGCATTCATCGATGCGGCGATCGTCGATTGCGATCGCGAGAACCACCTCCGCATCGCGAGGGTCATGCCAACGCTGTTGATGACGCGCGACATCGTGCGCCTCGCCCACGAGACTGTGTCCGCGCAGCGGGGGCAGCTTCGCTACCGAGCGCCCTCCGCGCAAACGATCGTGACGGCACTGTTGCGTGAGACGCGCCCATGGAAGCGCGAGCTGGTCCCGCATATCTTTTACTTTCACAGCTCGGACGTGCCAGGCACCTTGGCTGCTGTGAAGAAGCGCGTGTTGCAAGCTGGACGACGACTGCCGGGCGCGATGTCAAGGAACAAGCGCAAGCAGTAGCAGGCGCCGCGCGTTCCCGACGCTGTTCAACGCGTCCGGTTACAACTTGAACGTGGCTAACACGTTCGACTACTACATCTTCAACAAGCCGAAGCTCGCGGACGTGCTCGCTGCGCGCAGCATGTCGCTGAGCGACCTTGGGCGCGAGACAGGAATCGGCGCCTACGTCCGACAGATCTACGCTGGGCTCGTGCCGTCGCCACACGTGCGCGCGGTCATAGCGCATCACCTGCGCATCGATGCCGACGAGATCTGGATCCTCCTGCCTACGTGCCGATGACGCCGACCGACCTGCGCTCGATGATCAAGGGCTTCGGCAAGTGCGGATCAAACGGCGAGCCGCGACTACGATCTCGGGGCGAGACTGGGCGCGGCGTATTCGACGCTGTTCTTCCAGGATCGCTTCAAGATCAGCGACGGGGAATGGACGGAGTTTTTTCGGCAGCAGTGGTTTCCGTTTCTCTTCCTGCCACCCGACAGCGTAACTGCCATGATCAACCATGTTCGCGCGGCCTTGGCAGGCTTCGCGACGTTCACACCGCGAGGCGCTACAGCGACGAAGTCATCGAGCGCGAGTCGGCGTTCTTATTGGATGCCGGCCTCGGTCCGGTCCTCTACCTCGCCTCCGATGGCCGCGTGCTCGTTGATTCTCGTGATTGGGACGGTTCGCCGCAACCCTCATCACGGCATTGTCGTCAGGGGAGCAATTATCGAGGAGGTGGCGAGCCGCACGGGGAGACGTCGCCGTCAGCTACGTCCTCATCGGCCGCGAGGAGTTGGTGGAGCTGCAGCTCGTCGGCACGCGTGCCGAGCTGCCGTGGCTCATCGAGCGCGGCGACGCGATGGTCAAGACGGCCACGCTGCCCGATGCAGCGACGCCGGCGCAGTGGCGCACGCGCGCCGACGAGGACCGCGCGCGTATCGTCGGCATCGTGCGGCCAGTCGGCGAGCTGATTGCGCTGTGCGTCGGCGCCGTGCTGCTGTATCGCTGGCTGCGCGCGCGGCGGCGCTCACGCCCTCCATGACTGCGCGAGGCGCCGACGACGAACCGGGGGCGTCGGGGTACCGCGCCCACATCCGAT
>JAQBQH010000120.1 GCA_028287105.1 Myxococcales bacterium | reverse complement strand
GTGTAGTTCACGACGACGAACAGCCCGTCCTGCCCGAGCGCGATGGCGATGGCGCGACCGATGCCGCGCGAGCCGCCCGTGACCAGTGCGACGCGCTTATCCATTGAGCACTCCCAGTTTGATGCCGGGCGCGATGCGCTTGAGGAGGCCCTGGAGCACATTTCCCGGACCGACCTCGAACGCCTCGTCGACGCCGTGCGCGGCGAGCCGCTGCACCGTCTCTTCCCAGCGCACCGAGCCGGTCACCTGACGATAGAGGAGCTCCTTGACCCGCCCCGCGTCGTCGTTCGGCTCCGCCGTCACGTTGGCGACGACGGGGATCTTCAGCGGCGAGATCTTCACGCGCTCCAGCTCCGCCTGCAGCTTCTCGGCCGCCGGCGCCATCAGCGACGAGTGGAACGGCGCCGATACCGTCAGCGCCTTGACCATCTTGGCGCCCTTCTGCTTGGCCAGCGCCATGGCGCGATCGACGGCGCTCTTGTGTCCCGCGATGACCACCTGGCCGCCGCCGTTGTAGTTGGCCGGCTGGCAGGAGTCGCTCTCGTCGGGCGACGCCTCGCGACAGGTATCCGCGACGGTGGAGGCCTCGAGCCCGATGATCGCCGCCATGCCGCCGAAGCCCTCGGGCACCGCCTCCTGCATGAACTTGCCGCGCAGGTGCACCAGCTTGACCGCGTCGGCAAAGGCGAGCGCGCCCGCGTACACCAGCGCCGAGTATTCGCCGAGCGAGTGGCCGGCCGCGATCTCCGCTTCCACACCGCGCTGCCTGAGCATGTCGACGTAGGCGATCGAGACGGTCAGGATGGCCGGCTGCGTATTGTGCGTGCGCGTCAGCTCGTCGGCCGGCCCGGCGTCGATGATCTTCGACAGCGAATAACCGAGCGCCTCGTCCGCCTCTTCGAAGCGACGCCTCGACAACCCTTCTGCCATCCCAACCTTCTGGGATCCCTGCCCGGGGAACAAGAACGCGCGCATCGAATCTCCTACAGCCTCACCAATGCCGAGCCCCACGAGAGGCCGGCGCCCAATGCCGCCATGAGCACGAGATCGCCCTGTTTGACCTTGCCCTCGCGCATCGCCTCGTCGAGGGCGATGGGGATCGAAGCCGACGACGTGTTGCCGTACTTGTGGATGTTCAAATAGAACTTGTCCATCGGCAGCCCGCAGCGCTGCGCCACGTTCTCGAGGATGCGTAGGTTCGCCTGGTGCGCGACGACCCAATCGATGTCGGCGGGCGTCTTGCCGTTCGACTCGAGCGCCGTCATCGCCGCCGCCGAGATGTTCTTGACCGCGTGCGCGAACACCGGCTTGCCCTGCATCTTGACCAGGTGGCGCTTGGCCTCGACGGTCTTGAGCGTCGTCGGCTCGGCCGATCCGCCGCCGGGGATGTTGAGGAACGGCACGCCCGCACCGTCGGCGTAGAGGTGCGTCGAGACGATGCCGCGATCGTCGGCGTCCTTGGCCTCGTAGGGCACCAGGAGCGCCGCGCCGGCGCCGTCGCCGAAGAGGACGCAGGTGTTGCGGTCGGTCCAGTCGACGACGCGCGACAGGATCTCGACGCCGATGACGAGGACGCGCTTGAACATACCGGTCTTGATGAACGAGTCGGCGATCGAGAGGCCGTAGATGAAGCCGGCGCAGGCGGCGGAGATGTCGAACGCGGCGCAGGTTCCGGCGCCGATCTTCTGCTGAACGGTCACCGCGACGGCCGGCATCGGCATGTCGGGCGAGATCGTCGCCACGATGATGCAGTCGACCTCGCTCGGATCGATCTCGGCCTTCTCGCACGCGCGCTTGCCCGCCAGCGACGCGAGATCGGACGTGGTGCGCCCCTCTTCGAGGATGCGGCGCTCGCGGATGCCGGTGCGCTCGCGGATCCACTCGTCCGACGTCGCCACGGTCTTGGCGAGATCGTCGTTGGTCAACACCTTGTCGGGCGTCCCGCGCCCCGTCCCTGCGATCCGTGATCTGAGCATCGTCCTTTTCCTTCCCGTTCGGCCCGGTTTCGCCGAGCCCTACCCGCTCGACGCCTGTACCGCGGCATCGGACCACAACGCGGCGTGCTTGGCGATGGCTTGTGACACCGCGTCGGTGAGCCCCGACTCGACGAAGCTCGCCGCCACCCGAATCCCGTTCTTGAACGCGCGCCCCGAGGCGGCGCCGTGGGTCAAGACCGCGATGCCGTTGACGCCGATGAGCGGCGCGCCGCCATGCTCGTCGACGTCGAGGACCCGCTTGAGCCGCTTGAACGCGCCGCGCAGCATGAGCGCCCCGAGCTTGCCCATCACCGTCGACAGCAGCTCGCGCTTGATGATGGCGCCGATGGCCGCCGCCGCGCCCTCCGAGGTCTTGAGCACGATGTTGCCGGTGAACCCGTCGGTGACCACGACGTCGACGTCGCCGCCGAAGATGTCGCGCCCCTCGACGTAGCCGACGAACTCGAAGTCCTTGTCGACCTCGGGCGACGTCAGGAGCTTGTAGGCGCCGCGCGTCAGATCGGTTCCCTTGATCGCCTCTTCGCCGTTCGACAAGAGCCCGACCTTGGGGCGCGCCTTTCCGTGCAAGAGGCGCGCATAGACCGCCCCCAGCACTGCGAACTGCGCCAGCGTCTCGGGCCGGCAGTCGACGTTGGCACCCATGTCGATGAGCGCGCAGACCCCGCTCTGCGTCGGGAACGTGGTCACGATGCCCGGCCGCTCGACTCCGCGCAGCCGCCGCATCACGAAGAGGCCGCAGGCCAGCATCGCCCCCGAGTTCCCCGCCGAGATCACCGCGTCGACGCTGCCTTCCTTGGCCAGGTCGAACGCCACGCGCATGGACGAATCCTTCTTCCCCTTGGCCGCGACCGCGGGGTGATCCTCCATGCGAATGACTTCGGATGCGTGCTTGACGCTGAGACCTTCGAGACCAACGGCGTCGTGACGGCGCAGCTCCTCCGTCACGCGCTCCTGATCGCCGACGAGGACGACGCGCGCGATGCGCTCACGCACCGCCGCCACCGCGCCTTCCACCTCGGGACCCGGCGCGTGATCTCCCCCCATCGCGTCGACGGCGACGGTTCGCATGCGAGACCTTGTTAGGCCTCGGTCTCCTGGGTCTTCGCGATTACCTGACGGTCGCGGTAGAAGCCGCACGCTTCGCAGACGCGGTGCGGGAGCTTGGGCTCCTGGCACTTCGGGCACTGCGTCACCGACGGCTTGGGCACCGAGCGCATCCACTGCGCACGACGGTGATCACGCGATGCCTTCGATTTCCTTCGCTTGGGAACAGCCATGGTCCTGCCTTTCGTGAACGGTTACTGGTTAATCGGGAAGCTTGAGATTCTTGAGCACCGCCAACCGCGGGTCTGCCAGCGACGGCGGCTTGTGGCCACAGTCGCTTTCGTTCTTGTTGTGCCCGCAAGTCGCGCACAAGCCGAGGCAATTCTCCCGGCATTTCGGAGAAATCGGAATCGAGAGGATGAGGGTCTCGCGCACGACGCTCTCGAGATCGATGGTCTCGCGGTCGTGCGAGGTGACCTCGAGGTCGTCGAGCGGATCGGCGCTGTCGTCGTCGTCGTCGGGTTCGGCGACGAAGGTCATCTTGATCGGCGTGGCGATCTGCACCAGCGCGGGGCCCAGACAGGAGGAGCACGGCACCGTGACCAGCGCGCGCAAGTCCCCGCGCGCGAACACGTTATCGTCGTCCTTGTTCAGGTCGACGCGGACGTTGCCGGTCGACGCGTCGAGGTTGGCGTCCAACCCCTCCAACGCGTCCGCCAGAAGCGTACGAGTGAGCTCCTCCTGGACGAGCAGGCCCTCACTCGGTATGTCCTTGATTTTATAGCGCATAACCTTAAAAAAGACGGCTGACTATAGTCGTAAAGCGCCCAAAGTCAAGCGGATCCATAGATATGGGCAAGAGCTTCCGGTGAGCCCGAGATCAGCGGCCGGCGGAGCCGAGAATCGCTGCGCCGCCGATGGTGAGGAGCGCGCGAATGTCATCGTCGTTGAAGGTGAGCTGGGCGCCGAAGAAGTAGTCGCGCCCGGTCGAGACGCCGGCGCCGGGTCCGCGGCCGTTGAAGACGTCGTCGACGCCGCCGACGATCCAGATGTGCTTGTAGAACTCCAGGGCCGCCAGGATCTTGAAGCGCGGATAGATGTTCGTCCTGAAGTCGAAGAGGTCGAGGTTGAAGGTCAGCGTCTTCATCCAGCGTGACGCCAGCGACAGCGGAATCTCGAGGTCGGCGCCGATGCCGCCGGTCGACTCCTTGATACCGAAGCGTCCGGTCAGCGCCATGCGGCCGTTCAACAGGTACATGCGCTTGGCCAGCTGAAAGCTGAAGCGGAAGCGGTCGGTGATGGTGATGGTCTCGGTGTTGGTCGTCTGCGGCTTGGACGGATCGTCGGTGGTCGTGTACGTGCGCGCCTCGGTGCGGAAGCCGCGTGGATCGTCGATGAGCTCGATCAAGAAGTACTTGTCGGGCCGCGACATCAACTGCACCGCGACGTAGGTCTTGAGCGTGTTGGCCAGGACGTTGTACTCGGAGCGCAGGCCGATGAGCGTCTGCAGCCGCGTCAGCGAGCGGATGAAGCCCGACGCGTCCTCGGTGATCTGCTCGACGTTGTTGGCGATGGTCTCGTCGTTGAGCAGGCGCCCGACGGTGCCCTCGCCGTTCTTCACCTTGTCGGTGACGGCGGCCATGTTCTCGAGCGTGTGATTCAGGTTGTCGACGGCGCTGCCGATCTTGTCGAGATCCTGGCGCAGCTTGTCGCCCGTCGAGCCGATCTCGGTGTCGCCCTTGCCGACGAGCGATTTGACGCTCTCGGTGATCTGGCGAATGTTCTCGAGCGACTTCTTGACGTCGTCGCTCGCCTTGCCCGCCGTCAGCCCCTTGATGTCGAGCGCGATCGAGTCGATGTGATGGAGCAGCGATTCGGCGGCGGCCGAGTTGCGATCGACGCCCGACTGCACGCTCTTGGCGATGTCCTGCAGCGGCCCCTGCGTCAGCTTGCGCACGTCCTGCAAGATGGCGCGCAACACCGGCAGCGTCTCGTTGACCTGCACCAGGATGTCGGAGGTCGAGACCGCCTCGACGACGTTGGGGATCTGGTCGCCCTCTTTGAGGAGGTGGTTCTTCTGCATCTTGCCGGTCATCGGATCGGGCGACTCCGACGTGCCGGGATCGATCTCGAGATAGAACTCGCCGAGGAGCGACGCCGACTTCTTGAACACCGTCGCGTTCGACCAGAGCTGGGTCTCGGGCTTCACCTTGATGGTGATCTTGGCGAACGATCCCTCGAGCCGGCGGTCGGTGATCTGCCCGATGTTGAGACCGGCGATCTGCACGCGCGACTTCTCCACGAGGCCGGTGGCGTCGTGGAAGATGCACCAGACGCGATAGCCCTGATTACCGCTGATGCCCTTGGCGACGAAGCGGAAGGACAAGAATCCGAGCAGCGCGATGAGCATCGCGGTGATGCCGACCTTGATCGCGGCCGAGGTCGGCTTCATCGATCACCGGGGCGGGTCTGCGTGTCTTCGTCGTCGTCGGCACACTTGTCGTTGCCTTCGAACTGCACCGTACCGGACATCTCGACGAACTCGCGCACGAACGGCAGGTTCGAGCGCTTGATCTCTTCGGGCGATCCGGTCACCGCGATCTTGCCCTCGTAGAGCATCGAGATGCGGTGGGCGATGCGGAAGGTCGAGGCCATGTCGTGGCTGATGACGACGCTGGTCACGCCCGTCTCCTTGGAGATGTCGCGGATCATGTCGTCGACGTTCTTGGTGGCGACGGGATCGAGGCCGGTGGTCGGCTCGTCGTAGAGCAGGATCTGCGGCTCGAGCACCAGGGCGCGCGCCAGGCCCACGCGCTTGCGCATGCCGCCCGAGAGCTCGGCGGGAAACTTCTTTTCGATGTTGCGCAGCCCGAGCGAGTTGAGTCGTTTGGTGACCATCTCGTGAATCTCGGACTTCGACTTCTTCGTATGCTCGATTAAGGGGAAAGCCACATTTTGCTCGACAGTAAGCGAATCGAATAATGCCGCATATTGAAACAGCATACCGAATTTTCGTCGCACGCGGTTGAGCTCGACGTCGTCGAGCGGCACCACGTCCTCGCCATCGACCCAGATATGTCCGGCGTCGGGCTTGAGGAGCCCCATGAGGTGTTTCATCAGGACCGACTTTCCCTGTCCTGATCCGCCGATGATGATGTGGATCTTCCCGCGCTCGACGTCGAGGTCGACGCCGCGCAAGACCTTGTGGTCGCCGAACGACTTGGTCAGCCCGCGAATGCGGATCTGATACTGGTCCGACTTGCGATCGACGGCCGCCTCCTTGCCCTCCTTCGCGCCCTCCGCTCTCTCCGTTTCCCCGCTCATTTATTTTGAAGGACGAGAATGATGTCGGTGAGGAAGTAGTCGAGGACGAGGATGGTGACGAAGCTGCCGACGACGGCGCGGGTGGTGCCGATGCCGACTCCCTTGGCGCCGCCCGATGCGTTGAACCCCTGCGCGCAGCTGATCACGGTGAGTGCGGTGCCGAACACGGTCGCCTTGGTCAGCCCCTGGATCAGATCCTTGGTGTCGACCAGCCAGCGCAGGTTCTCCATGAACACACCGGGGTCGACATGCTCGATGAAGACGGCGACGCCGTAGCCGCCCGTCATCGCCATGATGACGAAGAAGATCGACATGAGCGGCACCATGATCGTCCCCGCCAGCACGCGCGGGGTGACCAGGTACTGAATCGGATTCACCGCCATCGTCGAGAGCGCGTCGATCTGCTCGGTGATGCGCATCGAGCCGAGCTCCGTGGCCATGCCGGCGCCGGCGCGCGCTGCGACGACGATCGACGTGAACACCGGCGACAGCTCGCGCGTGACCGCGATGCCGAGCGTGGCGCCGACGAACCCTTCGGTGCCGAACGTGCGCAGCGCCGAGACCAGCTGCAGCGCGAAGACCATGCCGACGAACAGCCCGATCATGCCGACGATCAGGATCGACTGCACGCCGATGTAGTCCATCGCCTCGACGAGGACGCCGATGCGGAACGGCCGCTTGAAGAGCCAGCGCACCGACGCGCCGAACAGCATGACGTGCTTGCCGACCTCCTCGATGCCGCGCGTGGGAAAGGCCCACAGCCGGTCGTTGAGGTCGACGACCCGGTCCCATGCGCCGCGCGGAGGCGCCGGCTCGTCGGCCGCATCGGGGCCGGACATCAGCCCGCCGGGGGTAGTGGCCACTACCAGCGCTCCCCGACGTAGACGCGCGGCACGCGCTTGGAGATCCCGCAGAAGATCTCCCACGAGATGGTCCCCGCCCAGCCGGCCAGCTCGTCGGCGTCGATGCGCTCGCCACCCTGCGCGCCGAGCAGCACCACCTCGTCGCCGAGCTTGGCTTCGGCCACGTCGGTGACATCGACCATGCACATGTCCATGGTGATGGCGCCGGCGACGACACAGCGGCGGCCGCCGACGAGCGCGCAGGCCTTGCCGGTCATGCGCCGCGTATAGCCGTCGGCGTAGCCGATCGGAACGGTGGCGATGCGCGCCGCGCGATCGCTCTTCCACATGCCGCCATACGAAACATGGTCCCCTGCCGCCAGATCACGTAGCGCCACGATGCGCGACTTCAAGCTCATCGCCGGCAACAGTCCCGTGTACGCGGCCGAGGGCGAGGCGTTGTAGCCGTAGAGCGCCAGGCCGGGGCGCACGAGATCGAAGCGGGCGTCACCGAAGCGCACCGTCGCCGCCGAGTTCGCGACGTGGGTCAGCGCCGGCGACAGGCCGGCCGCTCGCACGCGCGCCTGCGCCTCGGCGAAGGTAGCGAGCTGCGCCTCGGACGGCGCCGCGTCGTCGGCATCGGCGGAGGCGAGATGCGAGCAGAGGCCGGTCAGCTCGACGGCCGTCGTCGCCACGATCCGCTGCAGCATGGCGTCGAGCCGCTCCAGGCGGACTCCGAGACGCGACATGCCGGTGTCGACCTTGAGGTGCAGCCCGACGCGGCCGGCGGACATCTCGTCGGCCGCGCGCGCGAACTTCTCGACGTCGCCCTCGTCGGAGACGACCGGCGTCAGGCGAAAGGCGATGACGTCGCGATGCGAGTAACCGTAGAAGCTGCCGAGGACGACGATGGGCGCCTCGATGCCGCCGCGCCGCAGCTCGACACCCTCTTCGACCAGCGACACGGCGAAGCCCCACACCTTGCGCTCGAGCGCGCGCGCGCACGCCAGCGCGCCGTGGCCGTAGGCGTCGGCCTTGACCACCGCGAGCACGCCGACGCCGGGACCGACGGTCGCCTGCAGAACATCGACGTTCTTGCGCAGCGCCGCGAGGTCCACCTCGGCCACGGTGGGCCGGATGTCGGTGCGGATGTCGAATACCTGGTAGATGGGGCGGGATATTAGCCGTTTGTCGACGGAGAAGGCAAAAACCGATGCGGAGTTACGCCGGGACGGCGGCGCGACGGTCGAGCAGCGCCCGCGTCAGGACCAGCGCGCGGCCGCGCGGAACGAGCAGGCCTCGCTTGATCATCGACGTGAACGTGCGCGAGATGGTCTCGCGGCACGACCCGACCATGTTGGCCAGATCCTGCTGCGTGGGGCGCTTGCGCAGGAGCAGGCCCCCGTCGGTCTGCTCGCCGTCTTCCTTGGCGAGCCGCTCGAGCGTGCGCACCAGGCGCGACTCCACGTCGTGGAGCGCCAGGTTGGCGATGGTCTCGTCGGCGCGACGCAGGCGGCGCGTCATCTCCGACAGCAGATTGATCGCGGTCTGCGGATGGCCCTTCAGGTGCGCGACGAAGGCTTCGCGCGTGAGGACCAAGAGCGTGGCGTCATCGATGGCGACGACGTTGGCCGAGCGCGGCCGGTTGTCGAGCAGCGACATCTCGCCGAAGAAGTCACCGGGCTTGAGCTCCGAGAGCGTGAGCTCGCGGCCGTTCTCGCCGAAGAGGGCGACCTTGACGCGGCCGGCGGCGATGACGAACATCGAATCGCCCGGCTCGTCCTGCGCCACGATGATCGTCTCGGCGGGCCGGGTGCGAACCTGCAACCGGTGCGCGAGGTCGTCGATGGCGGCAGCGCTGCAGCCGCGGAAGATCGCGGTCGACGCGAGAATCGCGCGATAGCGCTCCAGCTTGACCTCGTCGAGAACCACCTGTCGTGAAGCGTTGGGCATCATGGGCGTTGCCTCCCCGTTGGCTGGACCTCTAAGCAATCGCAGTGCCATCCCTCACGAGTCGCGGATTCATGGGGTTGTACGGTCGCAAGGGACGAATCTTCGACGCTCGTTCACAGATTCTCAAAGGTGAACGCACCAGGGACGTGACCCATTGCTGACATTTGTGTCAGCGTCGGCTAGGCTCCCCGCATGAAGCTCGTGGTCAACGGCAACCCCGTGGAATTGCCCGACGGGAGCACCGTGGCCGGCCTCCTGACGCACCTTTCGATCGAGGCCGCGCGCGTGGCCGTGGAGCGCAATCAAGACGTCGTACCGCGGCGAACGTGGGCCGAGGCGCGGCTATCTGATGGAGACCAAATCGAGATCGTAACGTTCGTCGGCGGTGGCTGACGAAGCCACGCCGGCTGCTAGAGGAGCCACCATGTTGGGTGTCCAAGACCCCTTCGTACTCGCAGGCAAGAGCTGGAGCTCGCGACTGATCGTCGGGACCGGCAAGTACAAGGACGAAGAAGAGACGCGTCAGGCGCTCGCAGCGTCGGGGGCCGAGATCGTCACCGTGGCGCTCCGGCGGATCGAGCTGAAACCGGGGCAACCGTCCTTACTGGATGCGCTGAAAGGCTACGCCATCCTGCCCAACACGGCCGGCTGCTACACCGCCGAGGAGGCGGTGCGGACGGCGCGCCTCGCGCGGGAGCTCGGCATGACCGAGTTCGTCAAGCTCGAGGTCATCGGCGACAAGCGCACGCTCTTCCCCGACGCGGAAGCGACGCTCGAAGCGGCGCGCGTGCTGGTCAAGGAAGGCTTCGTGGTTCTGCCGTACACCAACGACGATCCGGTGATGGCCAAAAAGCTCGAGGACGCCGGCTGCGCCGCGGTGATGCCGCTGGCGGCGCCCATCGGCTCGGGGCTCGGCATTCGCAATCCGTACAACCTGCGCATCATCATGGAGACGGTGAAGGTGCCGGTGATCGTCGATGCCGGCGTGGGCACCGCGTCCGACGCGGCGATGGCGATGGAGCTCGGCTGCCATGCGGTGCTCATGAACACCGGCATCGCGGGCGCCCAGAAGCCGGTGCTGATGGCCGAGGCGATGCGGCTCGGCGTCGAGGCCGGACGCAAGGCGTTCCTGGCCGGGCGCATCGGCAAGAAGCTGCACGCGGCCGCGTCGTCGCCCGAGCATGGGATGATCGAGTAGGGGCGCAGAAGGCGCGGCGGAAAGAGGCCATCAGCTGTCAGCTATCAGCTATCAGCTCCTGCTCATCACCAACGGGTTCACTGCCGGGACGGTGGCGCGCGTCGATGAGGCGTTGGGGGCGCTGCCCGAGGGACGGGCGGCGGTGATGCTGCGGGCGAAAAAGCTCGGAGCCGCGGCGCTGTTCGAGGCGGCGACGGCGTTGGTGGCCGTAACGCGCGCGCGCGGGGCGAAGCTCATCGTCAATGATCGGGCCGACGTCGCGCTCGCGGTCGGGGCCGATGGCGTGCATCTGCCGTCGCGCGGGATTCCGGTCAAGCAGGCGCGCCGCTGGCTGGGCGGGCGCCTCATCGGCGCGTCGACGCACTCGATGGAAGAGGCGCAGATGGCGTGGCGCGGCGGTGCCGACTACGTCGTCTACGGGCCCGTGTGGGCGACGGACGGCAAGGGCCCGGCAGTCGGCATCGAAGCGCTGGCGGCGATGGTGCGCGCCGCGCCGGTGCCGGTCTTTGCGCTCGGCGGCGTCGACGCGGATCGGGCGCGGCAATGTGTCGCAGTGGGCGCGCGCGTCGCCTGCATCGGCGCGGTCCTCGGGCGCCGCGATGCCGCCGCCGGCGCCCGCGCGCTCGGCGCCGCAATCGGCTAACATGGGCCGCTGAATGGGCGCGCGCGGCTGGATCATCCTGGTCATCGCGCTCGTGGCGATGGGTTTGGCGCTGTTCGTCGTCGACTTTCCGCGCTGCACCTCCGACGAGATGGCGCCCGGAATTCGCAAGGCGGACCTCCTGCTCGCGTGCCGGGTGTGCGGCCCGCCGCGGCCGGGAGATCTCGTGCTGTTCACGTCGCCCGACAACGGTCCCCTGTCGATCCGCCGCGTCGTCGCCGTGCCCGGCGATCGGGTCGAGGTCCACAAGGGCGTGACGCTCGTCAACGGCAAGCCGCTCGAGGGCAGCGACGGCGGCACGCTCAAGCTCGACGACATCGATCCGGTGTCGAAGCAGCCGCGGCCGTTCGCGCTCACCGTCGAGAAGAGCGGCACGCACGAGTATCGCGTCGTGAGCGATCTCGGCGTCGCCTCGTCGGGCGATCGCCCTCCCGAGACCCTCGGCGACAGCTACTTCGTCGTCGCCGATCGCCGCACGCTGGTGCGCGACTCGCGCGACTACGGCCCCATCAAGAGCGCGTCGGTCCGCTCGATCGTGCTGCGCGTGTTGTCGGCCGGCGATCACGACGAAGCGCGCCAGGCCAAGGTTCCGTAAGAGAACACGCGCGGCCAGGGTTCCGTGGCTACAAGAGCCGCACCTGTCCGTCGTCGTCGATGGGGAGGTCGTAGCGGAGCGTCTGTCCTTCGATGCGCAAGAACGGCGGCGGATGGTGGAGCTGCTTGTCGAACGGCGTGATCAGGTGGACCACCTCGTGGCGCAGCGCCCAGAGCTTGTCGGACAACAGGCGGCGGTGGCACTGCGACCAATGGGTCTCGGCGCACATGAAGGCCGTCGGTGCGGCGTCGGCCAGCGCGAGGAGCGCGGCGAGCCCGGCGGCGAACTCGTCCGAGTCCATGTGGTCGGCGTAATTGCGAAAGCCCTCGACCTGCCACGACGGATTGGGCGACGGGACCTTGCCGCGCGGCCGCCGCCCGCCGAGGCGCGGCTCCCAGACGTAGCCGATGCCGCGCGGGGGCAGCGACGCTTCGAGCGCCTTCGAGCCGAAGTGCGGATGGCGGCGCGAACCGGGGAAGCTGCGTACGTCGACGACGGTGGCGATCTTGGCCGCGCCGAGCGTGCGCACGAGCTCGTCGAGCGAACGCGCGCCGTGACCCACGCTGAAGATGCGCATGGTGACAATATAAGGTGGACTAGGGCCCGAGCGTGACGGTGTACGGCTCGCGCGGATTGGTCGCCTTGTCGTTGGCGGCCTTGATGACGACGAAGTAGCGCTTGCCCGCCGTCAGCGGCGTGCCCGGCGGCACCACGCGGCGCCCCTCGTCGACGATCTTGACGCTGGCCGGCATCGGCCCGCCGAAGTGCGCGCCCGCGGCGGCGCCCGTGGCGGTGAAGCTGTACCAGTCCTCGTCGCCGCGCGGCGCCAGCCGGCCGTGCATCGTCGGCGAGCCGGGCAGCCACTGCGTCGCCGTCGCCGGGCCGTCGTTGGGCTCGCGCTCGTCGTCGGGCGCCGGCTGCACCATCGTCACGGTCAACCGATAGGGCGCATCGAACGCAGTGTCGCGCGCGCGCGCCGATACCCGCACCAGCCCCTCGGCGGCCCGCGCCGGCGGCAGAAGCTCGCCCTGCCCCACTCCGACGTCGTCGGCGCGCGTCCAGGCCTTGCCGTCGGCGCCGATCCGCTCGACCTTCAGATCGACCTTCTCGACGCCATCGACGTCGAAGCCGAGGAGCGCGTCGGGCGGCGCGCCGGTCACGCGATAGACGTCCGCGTCGCCGGGCCAGAGAAAGCCGGCCAGCTGCGCCGTCCCGTTGACGAGCGCCATCGGCGTGGCGTGCGCGACGTCGTTGTTGGGCTCGCGCTCCGCACCGTCGAGCGGCGGCTCGATGCCGACGCGCAGGACCCAGCGCGCCTCGCCCGATCTGCCCTCGACCGCGCGCAGCGCCAGGTTGACCGCGGCCACCGAAGCGTCGACGCCGACGTTGCGCAGGCGCAGCTCGTCGTTCTTGGCGCCGCGGGCCTCGGCGACGATCTCCCTGGCACCGGCGCCCATCACCTTCAGCGACGGGGTCACGCCCTCGGGCGGCGCGAACTCGAGGCGCAGCGTCGCGCGCCCGTCCTTGGTCGGTACGCCCGCCAGCGGCAGCGCCAACCAGTCCTCGTCGCGCTTGCGCCCGAAGAAGCCGCTCGCGTCGCCGCTGGTGCCGCTGGTGAGCTTGATCGGCGTCGCCCTGGTCGGGTCGTCGTTGGGCTCGCGCTCGTCGTTGGCCGAGGCGTTCCACGTCGCCACGGTCAGCTCGTACGGATGGTCGGCATCGCCCTTGGGCGCGCCCACCTCGCGCACGCGAACGTAATAGGTACGCGCCGGATCGACGCCGACGTTGGGGATGACCTCGTACTCCCCGGGCCCGCCGTCGTTGGCCAGCACCAGCCGCTTGCCGTCGCCGTCGAGCACCTCGAGCTGCAGATCCAGTCCAGGTACGCCGGTCAGCTCGACCCGCGCGTAATCGAAGCCGCCCATATCGCGGGGCGTCCCCGCCTGCATCCACGAGAAGACGTCCTCGTCACCGGCCGGGTTGCCCTTGACCGTCTTCGGCAGCGCCATCGTGCCGCGAATTCCAGAGCCCGGCGTCATCGGCTGCGCGTGCGCCACGTCGTCGTCGGGCTCCTTCTCGTCGACGAGCGGGCCCTTCGGCTGATCCGGCCGCCGCTTGCTCCCCTCGACCACCTCGACCGCCGGCCCCAGGTCGCCTCTGACCGCGATCGGCTTGCGATGCTCGCACCCGACGAGCAGAAGCGCGAGGCTGATAGCTGACAGCGGATGGCTGACAGCCTTTTTCTGTCTCATTTTTTGAATGTAGCGAGAAACTCGGCTTCCGACACGACCTGTCCGTCGACGAACGCCTTGCCGGCCATCTTCCAGATGGCGCCCCCCTTGCGGGTCGGCACGACTTCGAGACGGAGCTGATCGCCCGGAACCACCGGCTTACGGAACTTCACCTTGTCGATGCCCATGAAGAAGACGAGCGGCGTCTGCCCCGGCTCGGCGAGCAGGTTGAGCGCCAACACCGCGCCCGCCTGCGCCATCGCCTCGACCTGCAGGACGCCGGGCATGATGGGGTGACCGGGGAAGTGGCCCGCGAAATAGGGCTCGTTGGCGCTGACGTTCTTGAGCGCCACGACCTTGTCGCCCGAGAGCTCGACGACACGATCGATCATGAGAAAGGGGAAGCGGTGCGGGATGACGCGCTCGATCTGCGTGACGTCGAGCGGCGCGGTGAGGCCGAGCGCCATTACTTCGTCTTGCCGCCGCCAGCCTGCTGGTTGTACGTGCGGATCACTTCGTTGGTGATGTCGAGCGACGGCTGGCCGTAGACCACCGACGAGCTGCGCTCGAGGACCATGGCGAAGTGCTCGCGCTCGGCGATCTTCTGCACCACCTGCGACAGCTTGGCCAGGATCCCGCGCGTCGCTTCCTGCTCCTTGGTGGCCAGGTCCTTCTGCAGACGGGCGAAGGTCTCCTGGAGCTGGAGGAAGCGCTGCTGCAGCTCGCCGGCCGCCTTGTTCTTGGCGTCGTCCTTCATGAGCGACGCCTTCTTGTCGAAGTCTTCTTTCGCCTTCTTGAGCTCTTCCTGCTTCTCGTCGAGCTCCTTCTGCTTCTTGTCGAAGTCGCTCTTGAGCTTGTTCTTGGCGGCCTTGCCGTCGTTGGTCTCTTCGAGCGCGCGCTGAAGGTCGACGTAGCCGATCTTGTCGTCGGCGGCGTAGACACGGCTGGCGGCGAAGCCACCGACGAGCGTGTAGGCGATGCAGAAGGCGAAAATAGAGCGGGTCATTTTGGTGGGCTCCTTCGGATTCGGCCGTTCTTACGTAACGTACGATGAAAGGTCAAGTGTTTACCGGTCTAGAAGAAGTTGCCGATCGTGAACTCGAACACGATCGGATCTTCTCCGACCTGGCGGTTGAGGGGGATGCCCCACTCGAAGCGTAGCGGGCCAATCGGAGAGTTCCAGCGGAATCCGAAGCCGACCGAATAGCGCAAGTTGCTGAAGGTCGGGTACTGATTACACGGGTTGAACACGTCCGGGATGTTCGACACCGCCAGCGCCGACGGGCAGTACTTCGAGAGCTCGGTGTTGTAGGCGTTGCCGGCGTCGAAGAAGATGACGCCCTTGATCTGGACGGCCTGGAAGATCGGGAACTCGATCTCGGAGTTCATGATCAGCTGCAAGTTGCCGCCGATGTTGAACTGCGACAGGAACGCCGACGGCTCCTGCTGCGACAGCACGTTGACCTTCGGCCCCAGCGAGAACAGCTGGAAGCCGCGGATGGTGTTGATGCCGCCGAGGAAGTAGCGCTCGTAGATCGGCACGCCTTGCGAATCGCGCGAGGTCACCAGGCCCGCTTCGACGTTCAAGCGGAACACGAACGGCCCCCACAAGCGCTTGTAGAAGCGAGCCCAGCCGTTGATGCGCGTGTAGACCGCCTGCGACGCGATGAGCGGATCGGCCACTTCGACGGCGATGGAGTGGAACATGCCGTTCTTGGGGAACATGCGATCGTCGCGCGAGTCGTAGTTCAGCGACAGGCGGATCGACGAGGTGAAGCCGGAGCGGAACAGGTTGGAGACCGTGCCGGGCGACACCTGCGTCGACGGCGCGAAGCCACCGATGGTGAGGCCGGCCTGGTTCTGCTGCACGTCGACGTACTCGAGCTTGTAGGTACCGAAGACGCGCAGGTAGTCGCCGAACAGATAGCCCCAGGTCAAATCGCCGCCGCGCGCCGTGCGGTTGAACGAGGGATAGAAGAGCAGCGAGTTGTAGACCGAGAAGGCGAACGTGAGGCGCGTGTCGAGGAAGTAGGGATCGAGGTAGCGCAACGTGAACAGCTGGCGCAAGGACGAGATCTGCGCCTGCAGCTGCATGGTCGTGCCGCGGCCGAACAGGTTGTTCTGGGAGACCTGCGCCTGGCCGATGAAGTTCTCGACGCTGGAGAAGCCGGCGCCGATCTGGAACGTCCCGGTGGCGCGCTCGGTGACCTCGATGTTGACGTCGATCTTGTCGTTGGTGCCCTCGACCGCCTTGGTCGAGAGCTCCACCTTCTCGAAGAAGCCGAGCGCCGTGACCAGGCGCTTGGAGCGATCGAGGCGCGTCTGGTTGTAGAGCTCGCCCTCGAAGACGCGCAGCTCGCGGCGGATGACCTTGTCGCGGGTCTTGGTGTTGCCGCGGATGTTGATCTTGCCGAAGTAGACCTGGTTGCCCTTCTGGACGTCGAAGACCACGTCGACCGTGCGATTGACGGCGTCGATGGCGGTCTGCGGCAGGATGTTGACGTAGGCGTAGCCCGTGTCTTTGTAGATGTCGTTCAGCTTCTGGATGTCGGAGCCGAGCTTGGAGCGATTGAACATCTCGCCCGGATGCGTGGCCATGCGGCGGTAGTACTCGTCCTTCGGCAGGAGGAGGTCGCCCTTGAAGTCGATCTTGCCGATCTTGTAGGGCTCACCCTCCTCGATGGGGATGGTGATGTAGAGGAACTGCTTGTCGCCCGAGAGCTCGATCTCGGGCTTGCCGATCTTCACGTTGATGTAGCCGCGGTCGTAATAGAACGCGGTGATGAGGAGGAGATCGCGGTCGAAGGCGTCCTCGCGGTAGGTGCCCGACGAGGTGATGAAGGAGAGCCAGCCGCCCTCCTGCGTGCCCATGGCCGAGCGGACCTCTTCGTCCTTCAGGTGCTCGTTGCCGAGGAAGCGGATCTGGCGCACCTCGACCTTGGCGTGCTCGTCGACGTTCAAGTAGACGTCGACGTGCTGGTCGTCCTTGCGCTGAATGTCGGACGTGACCTCGGCGAGGTAGTAGCCCTTCTCGACGTAGAGGTCGCGCACCTTCTCGACGTTGCGCTTGACCTTGGCGGGGTCGATGATGGTGTCGCGCTTGATGTCGAGGACTTCGTTGATCTTGTCGAGGCCGACCTCTTTGGCGCCCGAGACGTAGATCTTGCGGATGACCGGCTTTTCGCGCAGCACGAAGACGACGTCGATCTTGCCGCCCGACTCGACCGCTTCGATCTGGACGTCCTCGAAGAAGCCGAGCTTCCACACGCCGCGAATGTCGTCGCGCAGCTGATCGGCGCTCAGCTTCTCGCCGACCTGCGAGCGGATGGCGACGCGAATGGCGTCGTCCTCCGCCTTCTTGTTGCCGCGGAATTTGATCGAGCCGATCGGGCGGCCTTCGTACTCGTTGGTGCCGGGCGCGCGCTGGTCCCACTGTTGCGCGAACGTCGGCGTGGCGAACGAAACGACCAGCGCGGCGGCGAGACAGGCGAGGCTACGCATGGCCTCCGGTCTCGTCGACGATCACGCCGTCTATCATGCGAACGCGGCGCGGCAGCCGCGCGGCGAAATCGGGATTGTGCGTGACCACGACCAGCGTCATGCCCTCTTCGCGGTTGAGCTCGACGACCAGTTGATGCATCTCTTCGCCGGTGTGGGTGTCGAGGTTGCCGGTCGGCTCGTCGGCGAGGAGGACGCGCGGCCCCATGACCAGCGCGCGCGCGAGCGCCACCCGCTGCTGCTCGCCGCCGGACAGCTCGCCGGGGCGATGCGTGAGGCGATCGCCGAGGCCGACGCGCGACAAGAGCCGCTTCGCGTTGGCGTTGGCCTGGTCGCGCGACATGCCCGCGATGAGGGCCGGCATGGCGCAGTTCTCGAGCGCGGTGAACTCGGGCAACAGGTGATGGAACTGAAAGACGAAGCCGATGGTGTGGTTGCGGAAATCGGCGAGCGCTGCGGCGGACATGCGCGTGACCTCGCGGTCGTCGAAGAAGACGGCACCGGACGACGGCTGGTCCAGCGTGCCGAGCACGTGGAGGAGCGTCGACTTGCCTGCGCCGGACGAGCCGACGACCGCAACCATTTCGCCGGCACCGATCATGAGGTCGATCCCGCGCAACACTTCAATCTGCCGGCCCCCGTGATCGTACGACTTACGCAATTGCTTGATCTCGACGCGGGACCCGGACATTGAAGGTGGCGCAGTGTACTGCAATTGACCGGCTTTTGAAGCAAAAGGTTGCCTGCGGAACGGAACGTTTAGCGGCGTAATCCGTCGACGGGGCGGAGGCGTGAGGCGGTCCATGCCGGATAGAGCGTGGCGAGCAGCGCGATGGCCAGCGCCGAAGCGAAGACGAGCGCGATCTCGTAGGGATTCATCTTCACCGGCAGCGTGGTGATGTAATAGACGTCGGAGTTGAGCGGCAGGCCGAAGCGGCCGAGCGCCCAGCAGACGGCGATGCCGATGCTGAGACCCGTGACGGTGCCGATGCCGCCGATGATGAGGCCGAGCATCATGAAGGCGATGAGGACGCTGCGGTCGCTGGCGCCCATCGACTTGAGGATGGCAATCTCCTTGCCTTTCTCTTCGACGAGCATCCAGCCGTTGCAGATGATCGAGAAGGCGGCGACGAGAATGCCGAAGCAGAGCATGACGAACATCAGGATCTTCTCGATCTTGAGCGCCGAGAAGAGGCTGCGGTTGATCATCTTCCAGTCACGGACTTCGTAGCCCTTGCCGGCGATGTGCTCGAGGGCGGCCAGGATCGGCTCGGTGCCGTCGGGATCGGCGACCTTGAGCTCGATGCCGTTGATCTCGCCTTTCATGTTGAAGAACTTCTGCGCTTCGGGGAGCGAAATGTAGACGTACTTGGTGTCGTACTCGAACATGCCGGAGAAGAAGATGCCGGCGACGCGGAAGGGCTTGGACTTCGGGATGACGCCCGAGGGGCCGATGCCGCCGAAGGGCGAGACGATGTTGACGTCGTCGCCGAGCCAGAGTCGCAGGTTCTTGGCCAGCTCGCGGCCGATGATGACGCCGGGCACGACGCGCCGCTCGAACTTGAGGGCGCCGTCGGGGAGCTTCTCGCCGGCCTTATCGGCCTTATCGGCCTTGTCGGGGTTGTCGGCCGCAGCGGCCTTCGGCGTCGCGTCGGCCTTCGACTTCTCGGCTTTGTCGGACTTCTGGGCTTTGTCGGACCTGTCCGTTTTGTCTTTGCTGTCGTCGTCGCGGAAAATGGGCGGTCCCGAAACGCCGCGCAGCTTCTCGGGCGAGATCAGGTACTCGAGCCCGCCGATGTCCGTGTTGCGCACGAGGTCGGTCACGCCGCCCACCGTCGCCGGGTCGATGCCCTTGACCACCACGCCCGACAGGTTCGTCTGCGACGAGATCATGACCTCGTTGGTGACGTAGGGCGTGGCGCCCACGACCCCCTTCACCTTGGCGAACTGATCGCGCAACGCGGCGTAGTCGGTGAACGGCTGATCCGGCCGCGTCACCACGATATGGGCGTTGTTGCCGAGGATCTTGCGCTTGAGATCGCTCTCGAACCCCGACATGACGCTCAGCACGATCACCATCGCCGCCGACGCCAGGAAGAGACCCGTGATGTTGATCGACGTGAAGATGGTGAGCCGCCGCACGAGCAGCGTCACGAACCCGACGACGACCACGAGCAGCTGCAAGATGGCGCGGACGATCATGACCGCGGCGCCGTAGTCGCCCCGCCACTGCTGCACCCGCATCGAGCGCCCGTGATAGAGCCAGTAGCCGAAGCCCCAGGTGACGAGCAGTAGCCCGACCAGCACCAGCACCGGAACGAACACCGTCCATCGGCGACGCGTGCCGAGGACGAAGTAGCGCGAGGCGATGAGCCGCGGGAACTGGAGCATCAGGTCTCGTCGGGCCGCATCTGCGGAAAGAGGATGACGTCGCGAATCGACGCCTGGTTGGTCAAGAGCATGACCAGCCGGTCGATGCCGATGCCCTCGCCTGCCGTCGGCGGCATGCCGTACTCGAGGGCGCGACAGAAGTCTTCGTCGTAGTCCATGGCCTCTTCGTCGCCGCCGGCCTTGGCGCTGACCTGCGACGCGAACCGGGCGCGCTGGTCGACGGGGTCGTTGAGCTCCGAGAAGGCGTTGGCGTACTCGCGGCCATTGATGAACAGCTCGAAGCGGTCGGTGAAGCGTGGGTCCTTGTCGTTCTTGCGCGCCAAGGGCGAGGTCTCGATCGGATGCTGGGTCACGAAGGTCGGCTGGATGAGCGTCTTTTCGACGCGCTGCTCGAAGGCCGCGACCAGCGCCTTGCCGGTGAGCGGCTCGCCGACGAGCTCTTGCATGGTGGCGCGGCGGAACGGCGCCTTGAGCGAGATCGCCTGGCCCTGGTAGTCGATCTCCGTCGAGCCGCAGACGTCGACGGCGAGCTTCTCGAAGAGCTGCTCGGTCAGCGTCATCAGGTCTTCATACGTCGCATACGCGTGATAGAACTCGATGGTCGTGAACTCGGGATTGTGGGTGCGGTCCATGCCCTCGTTGCGGAAGAGCCGTCCAATCTCGTAGACGCGATCGATCCCGCCGGTGATCAGGCGCTTCAAATCCAGCTCGGTCGCGATGCGCAGGAAGAGATCGATGTCGAGCGCGTTGTGGTGGGTCTTGAAGGGGCGCGCCGCCGCTCCGCCGTTGGTCGACAGGAGCATGCGGGTCTCGCACTCGACGTAGCCGAGCCCGTCGAAGAAGCTGCGAATCCCCGAGACGATGCGGGCGCGCTTGCGGAAGATCTCGACCTTGTCGGGATGGACGATGAAGTCGAGGTAGCGCTGGCGGTAGAGCAGCCCGACGTCGGTGACGTCGGAGCCCTCTTGCAGGACCTTGCCCGGCAGCGGTCGGATCGACTTGGTCAGGATGCGCAGCGACTCGCACTTGAGCGCGCGCTTCTCCTTGCGCGTCTTGAAGAGCGGACCCTCGGCGCCGAGGAAGTCGCCGAGGCCGAGCTCCTTGGCAGCGGCGAAGGCGTCGGCGTTGTCGGCCTTCACGTACAGCTGGAGCATTTCGCCGCGATCTCCGCGCACGAACAGGAAGCGCGCCTTGCCCATCTCGTTGACCTGCACGAGGCGACCGGCGATCGCGTATCGCGGTGACTCGGCGGTCAATCCATCTTCGCCGGTCATGACCGAGACGTCGACCGGGAGCTCCGCGATCTGATGCGTGACGCGAAAATCGTTGGCGTACGGGTTGACGCCGCGCGAACGCAGCGACTCGGCTGCCTCCGTGCGCGCCTTCATCTGTCCTTCGAGATCCGAGCTTTCAGTCGACATGGGCTTCCCGATACTCACAAGTTATCCACAGGCGTCATCGACGGGCCGGCACAGGTTATCCACAGCCGACCGTGAAAATTTTACGCCTTGGATGGAATTTCCATTCCGTGGCCGTCTTCGCCCTGGTCCTGCAACAAGAACGCTTGAATGAAGGAATCGATGTCACCATCCAGCACCGCATCGACATTGCTCGCCTTGAGCTCGGTGCGGTGGTCGTTGACGAGCCGATACGGCGCCAGCACGTACGAGCGGATCTGCGACCCCCACTCGATCGCCTTCTTCTGCGCATGCACGTCGCCCATCTTGGCCGCCTTCTCCTGCTCTTCCTTCTCGTAGAGCTTGGCGCGCAGCATCTTCATCGCCGACGAGCGGTTCTTGTGCTGCGAGCGCTCGGTCTGGCAGGCGACGACGATCCCGCTCGGCCGATGGATGAAGCGCACCGCCGACTCGGTCTTGTTGACGTGCTGACCGCCGGCCCCGCCGGAGCGGAACGTCTGCACCTCGATGTCCTCTTCGCGGATCTCGATCTTGATGGTCTCGTCGAGATCCGGATAGACGAAGACTGCCGCGAACGAGGTCTGACGCCGCGCATTGGCGTCGAACGGCGAGATGCGCACGAGGCGGTGAACGCCGTTCTCGGCCTTCAAGTAGCCGAACGCCCAGTCGCCCTCGACGGTGAACGAGGCCGACTTGATGCCCGCCTCTTCGCCCGGCTGGTAGTCGATGAGGTCGAGCTTGTAGCCTTTGCGCTCGGCCCAGCGCGTGTACATGCGCAGCAGCATCTCGGCCCAGTCCTGCGCATCGACACCGCCGGCGCCGGCGTTGATGCTGAGCAGCGCGCCGGCGCGGTCGTTCTCGCCCGAGAGCATCTTGGCGAACTTGAGCTTGTCGATGCCATCGGAGACGCTGGCGACCATCTGCTCCGCCTCGTGCAAGGAGGCCTCGTCGCGCGCCTCCTCGGCGAGCTCCAGCATCACGGCGGCGTCGTCGAGCGCGGCGCGCTGCTTCTGCCATGCGTCGGCGCCGTCACGCTTCTGCGCCTGCTCCTTGAGCAGGGCCTGCGCCTTTTGCTGGTCGTTCCAGAAATCGGGGACGCCGGCGAGTTGGTCGATCTCGGCGACGCGCTCCAGGGCCGCGGCTACGTCAAAGACTCCCTCGGAGCGAATCGAGCTCTGCTCCGAGGGTCGCGATACGCTCCCTGAGGGGTTTGGTTTCCATTGGGTGCGTGTATACACGGAAAAAAGGCTGTCAGCCATCAGCTAGCGAGACGGAGCTGAGAGGTGAGAGCGGAAAGCTGTCAGCCTTTTTTCGGCTTTCCCTAGTTAACAACTCGCTTCAAGGAAGCGATCATACCGGGGCGGAATTCAATGGGATAATGACCGGTGAAGCAGGCGTCGCAATAGGAGGCGCCGGGGAGCGCTTTGCCCTGCGCGGGCGGGCCCACGGAGGCGACCGCGTTCATCATGCCGTCGCGCGACAGGTAGCCGAGCGAGTCGCAGGTGATGTAGCGCGCGATCTCTTCGGGCGTATGCGACGACGCGATCAGCTCCGAGCGCGTCGGCGTATCGATGCCGTAGTAACAGGGATGCGTGGTCGGCGGCGAGCTGATGCGCAGGTGAACCTCGCGGGCGCCGGCGTTGCGCAGCATCTTGACGATCTTGCGCGACGTGGTGCCGCGGACGATCGAGTCGTCGATGACCACGACGCGCTTGCCCGCCATGACCTCTTTGACCGCGTTGAGCTTGAGCTTGACGCCGAAGTGGCGAATCGACTGCTGCGGCTCGATGAACGTGCGCCCCACGTAGTGCGAGCGGATGAGCCCCTGGTCATAGGGAATGCCGCTGGCGCGGGCGTAGCCGATGGCCGCCGCCGTGCCCGAGTCGGGGACCGGCACGACCACGTCGGCCTCGACCGGATGCTCCTTGGCGAGCTGACGGCCGAGCGCCTCGCGGACGCGATAGACGGAGCGCCCGTCGATCGACGAGTCGGGGCGCGCGAAGTAGACATGCTCGAAGACGCAGAAGCGCTTGGACTCCTCGGCCCACGGCTTGAACGCGCGCAGACCCTTGGCGTCGACGACGACCATCTCGCCCGGCTCGACCTCGCGGATGAACTCGGCCTCGATCAGATCGAAGGCGCAGCTCTCGGACGCGAACACGAAGGCATCCTTGAGACGTCCCAGGAGAAGTGGGCGGAATCCCCGGGGATCGCGGACGGCGACCAGCTTGGACTCGGAGAGGAAGACCAGCGAGTAGGCGCCGTCGACCGCGCGCAGCGCGTTGGTGATACGGCTCTCGATGTCGGGCTCGCGGCCGCGCGCCAGGAGGTGGACGATGACCTCCGAGTCGGAAGTCGACTGGAAGATCGAGCCGTCCATCTCCAGCTTGCGGCGCAGATCGGCGGCGTTCACCAGGTTGCCGTTGTGCGCCACGGCGATGCTGCCATGGGCGTACTCGACCGCGAACGGCTGGGCATTGCGAATGCCGCCGCCACCGCTGGTGGAGTAACGAACGTGACCAATGGCGAGGTGCCCGGGCAGCTGCTCCATCTCGCCCCGCGAGATCGCATCGGCGACGAGCCCCTGCTCCTTGACCTGATGAAACCGGTCACCGTCGGACGTGACGATGCCGGCAGCTTCCTGGCCGCGATGCTGAAGCGCATGCAGACCGAGATAAGTGATATTGGCTGCCTCGGGATGGCCGTAGACGCCGACGATGCCACACA
>JAQBQH010000107.1 GCA_028287105.1 Myxococcales bacterium | reverse complement strand
GCCTCGCAGGCCGAGTAGGCGCTGAAGCAGGTGCCGCAGTACATGGTGTCGGCGCCGCAGGTGCCGGTCGCCTTGAGGCTGTCGTCCTGGCACTTCGTGCACTCCGCCGACGGTGTGCCGCCGCCCTGCGTGCACGGAGCCACGCCGCCGTCCGGATGCGGGAAGCACAGCCGGCGCACGCAACGCGACACCGTCTGATACAGCATCTTGGCGTTGCTGGTGGCGCTCTGGCTGCACAGGCTGCAGCTCGCCTGATCCGTGCAGGCGTCGAGACAGCCGTTCAGCGCGTGACAGCCGTAGGCCGGCTGCATGTCCGGCGGCAGCGTCATGCCGCCGTCGCCGCTCGTGTTCGCGGACATGTCCGTGCCGGCGGTGCCGCCGTCGCCACCCGTACCGCCGTTGCCGCCGGTACCGCCGTTGTCACCATTGCTGCCACCGCAACCAGCGATGAGCAGCGCCATCAAATTCACGATCAAGAACGTACGGTTCATGGAACCTCCCTCTGCGGCCGGCGCACTAAGCAAGCGGCGCGCCGTCGACGCGCAGCAAGCCGCGGCGCGGCAACTGCCGTCGCTGCCAGCGGATCGGCAGATTGCACACGGCAGGGGGCGAGCGTGGGAGGACAGCCTCCGGCGCGCGATGCCGCGTCGTCGGGGCGAATGTCGCCGAGGCGCCAGCCTGCGCACGCATGTCCGCAGCCGGTTGACTCGCGTGCGTCGGTCGGCCATCGCGGCCGCACGGTGAGCCGCATGCTCATCGTTGCGGCGACGTTCCTTGGCCTTTTGTCCTGGAGAATGTTCTAACGAACGAGATTCAGCTCGACGCTACCCGCCTTACTCGCCGACGCGGATGATCGCGGCGACCGCTACGCGTCGATGATACTTCGGTCTGGGCTCGAACGGCGCTGGCCGTTGGCGATTCGGCGCACGCAAGCTCCGGCGCAGCTCGCCTCTGTAGCGAGCGTGTAACGTGGGCGCGCGGCCTCGGGCAGCTCATCTTCGCGCAAGTCGCGCTCACGCGGCGGAACGTCGTTCTCGTGCGTGAGCATGCGTCTTCGGCGATACGTGCTTTTGAAGACGAAGGCATGGAGCTCCACCGTGCAATGTCGCTGCTCCTGCTCGACGATTCGCGATCCGAAGCGACTCTTTGGCTTGAGAAGGCGGGCGCTCTTCGCCCCCTGCAGCTTGCCTCTGTGTTCGCGACGAGCTGCGACAGCGTGGGGATTCTATGGCGACCGAGGCACTCACGTGCGACGAGCTTGCTTCGAGCTCGCCTGCATTGAGCCTGCTGGCGCTGAATCCGACTGGCGCTCGCCGCAACACTCGACCGACCGTATCACCGCTTACTCGCCATGGACCTGGAACAGGGTCTTCGGGTGACTCAGAGGAGGTCGACCACGAGCGACTGTCCTGTGAGCGCCTCCGTGAGCTTCACGCGCAGAGGCACGACGTCTCCCACCGCCACCTCGCGAACCTGACGAAACATGAGCGGCCAGTGGCGCCAGTGTGTGGTCTGCAGAAAAGGCGCGTTCGTGAGCTGCGTCTCCTCGTCGAGGTGAGCGCGGAAGTAGAGCAGCACGCCACCCAGCCGTCCGGCGCGCTCGACCCTGAGCGCGGGGGAAGCGGCGAACGGCGACTCCTCGAGCTCGTGCTGGAGGTCGATGTCCGCGATGATGCACTCGTCGGTGAGGAGATGCTGGCTGAGATCGCCCGAGTCGAAGTGCGGCGGCAGGCGACTGAAAGCCGGCGGTGGGCTGTCCTCGATTGCCTCGGCGAAGGCCGAGAAGTCGAGGCCGTAGAGCGAGTCGAGCTCGCGGGCTCGCCGGGTCGCCTCGCGCACCCCGAGCCAGGGTCTGTCGTCGACGTGAAAACCCACGCACGCGACCTGTAGTCGGCCGGGGATCATGCGGCCGCCGGGCGCCAGCAGGCGGCGCCGCGCGTCGGCGAGGATGGGAAGGAGATCCTCGCCGAGCGGGTCGTTGCCGATGATCTCGTGGATGAGCACCTCGGCGGGCTCGTCGAGCGTGACGTCGCGGCTGTTGCCGCGGCGCAGATCGATCTTGGCGCCATTGCGCTCGAACATGTGCTCGGCGACGTCGGCAATCGAGGTCTCCTCGATGGCGACGACACTGCGCGCGCCGGCCTTGGCGGCGAGCAACGAGAGGACGCCGGTGCCACAGCCGATCTCGAGCACGCTCTTGCCCTGCACGTGACGCTCGATCGCCACCTTGTAGGCGAGCACGCGGTAGACGTCCCGCAGCATGCGCAAGTGGACGTCGAGCGCGGCGAAGCCACCGATCGACACCTGGGCGGCGTCGGCCGCGGCGAGAAAATTCTGTTCCGTCAGTTTCTCGACGAAGCCCACGAAGGCCCCGCGATCCATGTCGTGGTCGCGGCGGACGCTGGCCAGGGCCTCGTCGATGCTGGCAGGGCGGGCAAAGGCGAGGAGGATGGGCAACGCCTCGGGGCCGAGCTCGCGCGGCGCGCGCCACATCGAATCGGCCGCTGCCAGGCGACCCGACGACAGGACGGTGAGGCGGAGGGCGGCGGAAACGACGTAGCGTGGGATCATGGCATCATCCGGTGGAGTGGGCCTTTGGCGCGCGGGCGCCAGTCATACGCTGTTCTTCCCCCTCGTCGCACGACAAATCAACTCGCGGAATACCCCGCCGGGCGAATTGCCCGGCACGCAGCGGGCGCTCGAGTCGTCGCTAGGCCGGTTCTCGGCGGGCTGCACCACACCTACCAGATCGCGGCATGAACGCGGACGCCTTCGCGTTGGACTCGCGGATGACCCAATCGGTGATGACAGGCGCACCAGGCCTGTGCTGGCCGATTCGTTCATCCGCGAATTCTCCGACGGCGCGGTGGCGTTCGAGCGCACCATTTTGGACGACGGCGCCCGACGTCACAATCTTGATTCGGAGGCAGAGTGGGGGCATCGATGGCGCGTGGCACAACTGGCGTTCGCGGGCCGGATGCTCAGCCGCGGCGTGGCCGCAGTTCGACGCGCACCCGCGCCGACCCGCGGGAACGCCGGGATCGCCAGAGGATTGATTGCGGACCTGTTGCGCTCGAAGCACGAGTTGCTGGTTGAGAACGCGATGCTTCGGCAGCTCATCGTCGCTGCGCGCAAGGTCAAGACGCCACGGTTCCGCCCGAGGGAACGCGTCCTATTGGGAGCGCTGGCGTCGCTGTTCACGCGGTGGCGGTCCGCTCTCGTGTTGGTCAAACCCGAGACGCTACTTGAAGTAGCCCCATCTGGAACCGGACATTTCGGCTAAGACATACAGTTTACCAGTTAGTAGCGCCGGGGTTGGTCGACCCCGTCAAAACGGCGCCTTCGTCGACGAACAAGTTGACGCAATTGAACGTTATCAGCCCGTCGGTGGCGCACCCATACGCAACTTTTTCTGCCGTTTGACGATAAATGGACATGAGCCCTCTCATCGAGTTCTTCGTCACGCGTTCGTGCGCGCTCGCCCCTCTGGCCTACGCGTCGAGGATGAAGCGCCTCGGGCACGCGTATTTTCTTTCGGCCGTCGCTGGCGTCTTCGAGCGCAACGATGGTGGTCGCGTCGTCTACTCCGGAGCGATGCCGCGATGGGTTGCATAGCGCCACGTTGCCGCGTGCCGCGTGGTAGACTGTTGAGGTCTCGTCATCGGCGTTTCTCGACGGTGGTGAGCGTCGACGGGCATGGGCGGATGGCGTGAGTAACGGCGATCGCAAACAGGGACTCGACCGCGGCAAAGACGCCGAGCGGGTCGCGCAAGCGGAAGCAGACGCGGCCGCGGACGACCAGGCCCACGACTTCCGTATGCGCGTCATGGCGCGGCGCTGGATCCAGCGGAAGGCGTCGCGCGGCGCCGGTGCGACCGGCGAGCTGCCCAAGGCGGCGGCGCCGCTTCCAAACGACGTGCGCGCCAAGATGGAGCCGCAGCTCGGTGCCGATCTCTCGTCCGTTAAGGTTGGCACCGACGGCAAGTCCGCGGTGGCAGCGGAACGGATCGGCGCACGCGCATTCACGGTCGATGGCGAAGTCCACTTTGGGGCGGGAGAGTTCGCGCCCGGGACCAAAGAGGGCGATCGCTTGCTAGCGCATGAGCTGACCCACGTCGTCCAGGGACAGCGATCGGGCGTGCAGCGAAAGGCAGATCACGACCAGGATGAGAACGCTGCCGAGCACGACGTCTCGCAGCCGGGCGATCCAGCCGAGCAGGAAGCGGACGCCGTCGCCGACGACGTGACGGACAAGCTTCACGATCACCGCAACGAAGCCCACGGCTCGGGCGCGCACGCGCCCGAAGCCGGCGCCGCGGCCGCCGGCGGCCAAAAGGCGCGACCGATTTCGGCGAAGCTCTACGGCGTCGGCACCAAGATCTATCGGAAGGCACCGCCGACCGACGCGTCAAAAGCGGGCAAGGACGACAAGGCCGGCAAGAACGACAAGAAGGCCGGCGCCGACGCGGGGCACGGCCAATGGGAAGAAGCCAAGGCGCAGCTGGCCGCCGGCAAGATCCCACCGCCGAAGATGTTGCCGCCGACCAAGGGCAACACTGACGGTCTCAGTCGACTGCACGACATCGAGACAGACAAGAACCTGCCCCCGGATGTGCGGGGGAAGTTCATGGCGGCGTTCGCGGCGAAGATTGGATCAATGAAAGATCCGCCCGAGAGTCTGTTCGAAGTGCTCAAGCAGATCGTTCACTCGGATCCGGATTCGTTCCTCCGCAAGGGAACGAAACTCCCGAGTGCCGACTACGTCAAGAACACGCTCGGTGGGCTGAAGCGCGCCATTTCGCTCAAGGCGGCATGCGCTGGCATGGTGACGGCTGCCTTCTACGAGCGCGCGCGAAAGGCCGACAAGACGCTGCCGCCCAACGTCGCCGACATCAATTGGGGCAACGCCCAGCGCTTGGTCGAGCTCATCAAGTCCAGCAAGGTCGCCTTCAATCCAAACTCGGATCTAAACGGCGGCGCGATGATCGCGGGCCGAACGCCCGGATCGTCGGGCTGGTACTTCGCAGGCAAGGATGCGAGTGCTGAAGCGCCCAAAGAACTGCAGGTGCAGCTCGCCGTCGGTGCGGAGTACGCCGATGGATACATCATGGTCGAGTTGCCGCCGGAGCTGGCGGCGCCGGCAGCCGATCAGGGCGGAGGCCACGGCGCCGGGGCGCAGGGCGGCTCGCGACCGACCGCGCTCGACTTGTGCTTGGCCCCCGAAGGCAAGCTCAACCCCGACGAGGCGGCTCCCGTCGGACACACCGCGCCGACGGCACCCGGTCAAGTGGGGTTGCGTGAAGTGGTCATGCCGCCACTTCCTCTTTCTGCGATGGCGAGCCGTCGCTTCGCGGCGTCGAAGTGAGGTGCTGAGTGCAGATCGTTTCCAATGGGCAGGTGTTCGACGAGTCGACGGATTGGTTGACGTTCCTGCGCACGGCGGCGAACCGGCCGGCCGAAGCACCTGGCCTTCGCGACGACGTGGACACGGCGGTCGCGCTCTCGGCGCTCGCATCAGATTGCGAGGGCACGCCGCTCGAAACGGCGATGGCCGACGCAGCCCTCACGCTTATTGAGAAAGGAACCCCGGCGGAGATGGACGTGGTTCGTCGCCTGCCGTACGAGAAAGCGCCCAACGCATTCGATCGACTGCTGCGCGCGCTCGAGGGTGCGCCCGAACGGTTTGCCCGCGATGGGTGGCGGGCGTCTGCTTTTTGGAAGCTGTTTCAACTCCGACCACGCGACAATCATCTGCACTCTGCGCTGAAGCGTCAGTTGCAAGCATCGCCGAGTGACTCACAGCTTCAGGAACTCGCCGATCAGTACCTCACTTCCTGAAACGCCGCCTCACCGACGCGAGCGAACGACTCGCATCAAAATCCAGATCTCGGCAAGATCCTCGACAACGAGTGCCCGCCTAGAGAAGCTAGCTTGCGGTGTCAAGAGGCGTGGGCAATGGCCCTAGAGGTGGCAAGACCACCCGCGCCAAGACGCGCTGGTACGGCGTTGTGAGGACGATCAGCGACCGATCCATCGAGTTCGATCGGTATGAGAGTGTGATGGATGCCGTGCTCGCGAGTCCGCGCGGCGAGGCCGTCGTCATTGGCAACGCCCCCTCACTCGATCGTCTCGTCGAGGAGCGAGGCAGGCTTGAGGCTCGTATTGCGGAAGACGAACTGAGGCTGCGCGAAGTGAGAACCCGGTTATTCACGCACGAACTCTGCTCGTGGGCAGAACCTCCCGATGGCGATGATAACGACGGCGTCGACAGCGCTGTTTGAACGACGAACAAATTGAAACGTTGCTCAATCAACTTCTCATCAACGACGTTGATTGACTCGATTCGAGGACAACAAAAAAGCCCGACGCGTAGGTTCGCGTCGGGCTTTGGTTTTTGAGCGGGAGACGGACTTGAACCCGCGACGTCCACCTTGGCAACAGAAATTGGCCCTTCGTAACGACTACTGAATCGGTGTCGAGTTAGGCACTTAACGTGCCCCGGCGTCTCACGGCGTTTCGATTCGACACGGAAAAAGTGCGGACGTTTCGGACTTCACGGACGTCCACCTGCAAAAAGTGACTTCCCTCCTCTGCTCACACTCGGGGAACACAAACCTTCGGGACGCCCTCCGAGATGCTGGCATCGACTCTCGAAAGCCCGAGTCGCCGCAGCGCCAATTTCTTCAGTGAGTCGGGCCGCTTCGATTCGGTCAACATTCAAGGTATAAACAGTGCATGAGTGGCGGGGGCCGCGAAAGTCGCGGGAGGGAGGCGAATGACCATGGCCGTTCGCACGACGTCGCGGAAGAGACGGGCATTCCACGGCCCGTCGATCGCTCTCGCTGCCTCGGACCCGTCGGTTCGACAGCGTAAATGCCGAGCGCCGCGACGCGGCCGATCGCATTCAGCAGACGATGAAGGTGTGGCGCAAGGCCAGCGGTTCGCCCGGTGCGGCGGCGATCCCGCAGGGCGGCGGCGCGCCCCTGCCGGCGGACGTTCGCGATCGCATGCAACCGAAGCTCGGCGCCGATCTGTCAGGCGTACGCATCCACACCGACGGCGGTTCCGCCGACGCGGCTCGAGGTCTCGGCGCGCGTGCGTTCACTGTCGGCAGCGACGTCCACTTCAACGCCGGACAGTTTGAGCCCGGCACGCGCGAAGGCGACAAGCTCATCGCGCACGAGCTGACCCACGTCGTCCAGGGCCAGCGCTCCGGCATCCAGCGCAAGGCCGAAGACGGCCGTGAGCACGAGGGCGGCGAAGACAAGGACGGTGGCGACAAGGTCTCCAGTCCGGACGAGCCTGCCGAAAAGGAAGCCGACGCCGTTTCCGAAGGCGTCGCCGACAAGCTGCACGGTGGCAAGAAGGGCGGCAAGGGCGCCGGTGAACAGGCCGGCGACAAACAGGCCGGCGACAAAGAGGCTGGCGGCCAAGACGCCGGCGACAAAGACGTCGGAAATAAAGAGGCGGGCGACGCGGGCCACGAGAAGGCGCCGCAGATCGGCGCCAAGCTCGAGGGTCTCGGGCGCAAGATCTTTCGTTCGCCCGGCGAGAAATCGAACGAACCAAAGATCGGCGCAACCCTCCAGAGCGCCGGCCGCAGGATCTTCCGCTCGCCCGGCGGGCAGCCCAAGCCCGAAGAGAAGGCACGCGAGGTCCTAAAGAAGAACAAGCAAAGTGTGACAACCTCGATCACCGAGCTGAACACACTTGGTCTCACGCAGCAGCAGATGGTGGCAATCCTCCTGGAGGCGTATCAGGCATCGGGCCGCGCTGCCTTCCCGCAGACGGAGAAGGACAAGAGCATCGTCCTCCTGTCCCGACGTCTCGGTGCGGGGCAGCCTGTGGTGATCGTCTCGACGGGTGGTGCCGCTGCGATGGGAAGCGCCGATATCCAGATCGATCCCAAGAATCCGATGAACATCATCGGCACCAACGTGACGCGATGAGGGATGGGTTGTTCACATGAATAGTGGCGTGGATCAGCTGCAAATCTATCTACTGTCAAAGATGAGCGCGCTCGAGCTGGTCCGAGATGCCCAGCTCAAGCTGGGCATCTCGCCGGATCAGATGAAACAGATTGCCGCGTCGCTCTCCGATCTGGACCAGGTCAGCCACCCCGCCCGTCGCTACGAAGCGCTGGTCGGGCCGCCCATTGCGCAGCGACAACTCGGTCCCGATGACACCAGCGAGCCATTCGTCGGATCGATCGAGCGCCGCTATCGCTTGCCGCTGTGGCCGCACGTCGACTTCGTGGTCCATGAACATCCCGCCGGCTACGCCTGGGGTGAGGAGTTCAAACAGGCGCACGACGTTCGTCCGCCGGTCGACTACGCCGCCGTCAAACCGTGGGACTGGGCAAAGGACTTCCTGCTCAGATCCGCCGACGCCGAAGAGATTGTCGATCGCTGGACCGACTATCATGAGACGCGGCTCCGCTTCGGCGGCACGACCTTCCAGGCGCGCTTCGACCTCGGCCTCCTGCAGAGCTGGGAGCGTATTCCTCCGGTACAGCAATAACCGCGACGCCGGCTCCGACGTCGATTGATTCGGCGTGACCCGCGTTTACGAAAGTCTGACAGTTCTCGAGGTGGGGTGCGCGCTCGATGCAGCAGCGCGCGTGACGCATTGACTCCGGCGGAGCCGGCCAGCTTCATCGGCGTCATCCACGATCGTCACCCACAGCA
>JAQBQH010000073.1 GCA_028287105.1 Myxococcales bacterium | reverse complement strand
CAACTTCAATTAGTCGCTTGCGTTACGGGTAGAGCGTGGGGTGTTCGGAGCGTCGCCGCGTGATACCTTATCAGCGTGCGTGGGTTGGGGTTAGGGGTGGCTTTGCTGTCGACGGTGGCTTGCCGTTTCGAAGTCGCTGGTCTTCCTCCCGACCCGTCTGCGCCGGATGATTTGGCGCTAGCCGATCTCTCTTCGGGTGAGACGCCGACCGCGATGGATTTGGAGACGGCGGATCTGCCGCCAATCGATTTGCAGCCCGGGCCAGCATTGCTACAGGGAACCTCCGCCCAGCCGCCGGTAACAGCCGACCTGACTGCGGTTGGGACCATCGATTGGGCTCACTGGGGACTGACGATCGCCGCCGACTTCGATCACCGCAGTGGTGGAGGACAGATCCCGGACTTCAGTAAGATCGGCAATGGGACCCCTTCGCAGTTCGGCATGTTCATGTGGGGTTTTTCCTGGACCAATGGGACGCCCCACGCGTCCGCGACCAACACGATGTCGGGCGTCTATCTGTCGGGCGCCGGAAGCGGATTCACCCTGGACTTGCCCGCCGACAACGCCATCCGAGTGCTGAAGCTGTTTGTTGCCGACTACAACTGCACGTCTCGTCTGACGGCTCATCTCTCCGACAGCTCAGCAATGGATTTCGTCGATGACCTTATCGACAGTGGGGTCGGGTCCTACCGGATGTACACCCTTCGATATCGCGCCCTCTCGGCCGCGCACCTCCACGTTGTGTGGCAGGCGATAGCCGGTACCGGGAACGTAACGCTCGAGGCGGCGACACTGAGCGGCGAGTGAGCGGGGCGGATATATCCCGCAAGCCACCGAATGTAGCTCTGGCGCGTGGGGGGCGTCATCAGATTGACGCGCGGGGGTGGCACGCGCGGCACGGCTCATGTGCGTGCCGCTGGTGCCGATGGATTGGGAGTGAGTGCCCAACGCCGAAGCGTGCTCGTCGTCGAGGACGACGTGGACGTGCGCGGGATGCTGCTGCGCGTGCTCGGATCGTCGTACGACGTCTCCATCGCCGACGACGGGGATGTGGCGCTGTTGCGATTCGAGCAGGGCGAGCGCTTCGACGCCGTGGTTTGCGACGTCTGCATGCCGCGCATGAACGGCCCCGTGCTTGTCGAGCATCTGCTGCGGCTCGATCCGGATCAGGCGGGCCGTGTGATCGTGCTGACCGGCGACGCCGACTCGGCGGTGAGCGCGCGCCTGTCATCCCATTTCGTCGTCGAGAAACCGTTCCGCGTTCGCGAGCTGCGCGAGCTGGTGGCCCGCGTCAGCGCCGCGGCGCACGACGGCGAGCTCCCGACGCTCGGCTAGCGCAAGCTCAGCGCAAGCGACGAGTTGTCGCGCGCGCGGCTCGGCATTGCTTCAGAATAAGGCCGCTCTCCGGTGAATTCGGAGAGCGGCTTTAGGGATTTTTGGGGCTGTCTGCGGAACGTGCGCGGACGCTAGGAGGGGGAGGGGAGACGCGAAGGCGGCAGCTTAGTCGTCGAGGCCGTCGTCGCCATCGTCGCCATCGTCGCCGTCCGGCAGGCGATGCGTGTTCTCGAGGTTGACGGCGTCGAGGTCGTGGCGGTTGAGGCCGAGCGCCTTCAAGATCGTCGGCGCCACCTGCTGCAGCGTGACCGGCTGGTCGATGGTCGAGCCGGGGTGGAACTTGCCGCCCGCGATGACCATCGCGACGTGGCGATCCTGCTCGCGCAGGCCGGCGTGGTCGCAGATCTTGCTGCCGACAGTCGTGTAGACGACGCCCTCGTCCGGCTGGACGAGGAGGTCCGGGTGGCGGCCCGGGTTGCCCGCCATCTGCCCGTCGGCGAGCGCGTCGATCTCGGCGCCGACATAGACGGTGCCGCCGCCGATGGCCGCCGAGTGGGCGCGCAGCAGGTCGCCGACCGCGGCGGCCTGGCTATGGTCCTTCAGCCAGATGAGCGCCATCGTGTCGGCGGTGACGGTGCCCGTGGTGCCCGCGCCGAACGCGCCGTCGATCATCGGCTTGAACGTCGCGTCCGGATCGATCGCGTGGAACGTCGAGCGATCGACCGGCGAGTTGCCGTGCTTGGCTGCCATGATCACCAGCGTCGAGCTGGTCAGGCCGTTGGCGTCGAGCTTGTTCAGCATCGCCTGGATCTGCTGGTCGACGTGCTGCATCGCCTGCAGCGTGCCCGTCGGCACCTTGCCGGAAGCCGAGATGACATAGGCGGTGGCCATGGTTCGGCCGGCCGCATCGGTGTAGCCCGAGAACTTCTGGGCGATGTTGAACGCCTGGAAGTTCATGCCGAGGATCGCCGGCACCCCGACGTGCGTGGTGCGCGTGTGGTCGTAGCCGTCGAGCTGGTTGAGGACGGCCGTGACGCGCAGGTCGTCGTTGACCTGCGTCTTCATGATGTCCTTCTTGCCGGGGTTGAACTCGGGGCCGTAGAAGTCATCGAGGCCGGTTCCCGACGGGCCGTTGAGCATCTCGTACGCCGGGTGCTTGTCGGCGACGGCCGTGCGCATGCCGGCGTTGTGGATGACTTCGTAGATCGTGTTCACCTTGAGGAACGAGTGCGGATAGACCGGCGCGCAGCCGTTGTCGGGGTCGCGCGGCAGGAAGGCGGGATTGATGTCCGCCGCCGTCGATCCGTTGGTGATGGAGTTGATGTTCTCCTTGTAGGTGACCGCGGTGCCGCGCGCCGAGCAGTTCGATCCCGGCGCCGACAGGTTGTCGTCCCACGCCGCATCGTAATAGACGCCGGTCGACGAAGGCGAGCCGCCGGTCGTGATCGCCAGCGTCGCCGGGAACGAGTCCGACGGCCCGGTGGACCACGCCTGCGTGTAGAGCGCGCCGCGTCCGACCAGCGACGCGAGCGCCGAGCTCGGGTTGTCGTTCACCCAGTTCGCCAGATCGAAGTCGTGGAAACCGTCGATGCTCACCAAGAGCACGTGACTGGTCTTGGCGTCGTGACGGCCATGGCCGTAGTCGACCGTGACCGCCGACTCCTGCGTTCCTACGGCGGTCGTCTGCGGGGCGTTGCAGCCCAGCCAAAGCGTACATCCTGCAAGGGCTGCCTTCATTCGCAATCTCATCGATATCGTCTCCTCAACGGGTCCGGCGGTGGACCTGAGCAACCAGCGTGCCGGGCGTGCACAACTTGCGCAAGATCGCGGAATCGCAGAGGCGCGTTTTGGTGCGGTCGAATGTCGCAGCCGGAGCCTGTCCTGATTTCCGGCCACGGTCTAGGTAACCAACCGATATCCGACTGAAAATTCATGTTTGATGGCCGCGACGACGCTCGGCTGTCGTAACTGATTGACTACGCATGGGTTTCGTCGTGTCCGACATGACCCCCATGTCCCGGATTCACGACGGTCCGCCGACGCCTAGGGCGCGCGCCGAGCGTCGAATGCGAGCCGTCGGAAGCGGGAGCCGTCCTTGCGCAGGCGCCAGAAGTGCTTCCGACGATCTGGTTCGGGAGTAACGCTTCAGTTGTCCGCTAGAATCCGCCTGGATGCCGTTGAACGACAGTTAACGATTGACAGTCGATAGAGAGCAAGCGATATTCGATTCATGATCACAGAGCATCGGGCGGTCGCGCTTCTCAGAGTTTTCCTCGTGTTGCTGTTCGGCGTTTTGGTCCTGTTCCAGACCCTCTCGCTGCCTGGACAGTTCGCGTACATGGCTCAGAAGTCCCCCCACCTTGCGTACCTGAGGTGGCCAATGACGGCCGTCTCGGTGTTCTGGGTGCTCTGTGTTCAGGTGGTGATCGTGTCGACCTGGAAGTTGCTCACCTTGGTCAAGAGCGACCGCATCTTCAGCGAGGCCTCCTTGGCGTGGGTGGATGCGATCGTGTGGGCCATCGCCACCGCGTGGGTGGTGCTCCTGGGCGTGCTTCTCTACTTCATTCTCAGCTGGGACGACCCCGGACTACCACTGCTGCTGTTCTTGATGTCGATAGCGGTCGCTGTGCTCGGGCTCTTGATGGTGGTGATGCGTGCACTGCTGCGGCGAGCCACCACACTGCGGACCGACATGGAAGCCGTGATCTGATGCCGATCGTGGTGCGTATCGACGTCGAGCTGGCCAAACGTAAAATGAGCGTCGGTGAATTCTCCGAGCGTGTCGGACTCACGCCGGCAAACGTCGCAGTACTGAAAAACGGTCGTGCCAAGGCTGTGCGCTTCAGTACCCTGGAAGCCATGTGCCGGGTACTCGACTGCCAGCCCGGCGACCTGCTCGAGTGGGTCGAGGCCTGAAGTCTCGCGCGCATCGGGTTTGTCGACCGGGCCGGATACGTCCGCCGGCCACGTGCTGCAGGGGCGGCGACGCCAAGCCCGCCCCGCACAAGAAGTAGCGCCGCTCGACCACACACTCGCGCCGACGTCGCCGGCCGATGCGACGTGCGGACCGGACGGAGCGACCCGCTAGTCGGCGCGCATGACGCGCGCCGGATCGACGCGCGAGGCGCGCCAGGCGGGGATGCCGCTTCCGAGCAGCGTCATCACGAGGACGACAACGAGCGCGGCGGCGAGCGTGGCGCCGTCGGTGGGCGTGACGCCGACGAGCAGCGCTTCGAGCGATCGCCCCGCCGCCCAGGCGAGCGCGACGCCGGCGACGCTGCCGACCGCCGCGAGCAGGAAGCCTTCGCGCAGCACCATGCGGACGATCGAGCCCGGCGTCGCGCCGAGCGCCATGCGGACGCCGATCTCCTGAGCGCGGTTCGAGACCGCGAACGACAGGAGGCCGTAGATGCCGATCGCCGCCAAGAGGAACGCGACGATTGCGAAGCTGCCGAGGACGTGTAGCTGCACGCGCCGCGGGGCCGTTTGTGCGGCGACGATGTCGCCGAGCGGCCGGACGTTCGAGATCGGCTGCTGCGGATCGACGTCGCGGATGATCGCGCGCAGCTGCGGCACCAGCGCCGCCGGGTCGAGCGACGAACGCACGACCAGCTCCTTGGGCGCGTAGAACGGCATCCAGCCGTCGGGGATCTGCTCGTACGGCAGGTAGACCTGCGGCTCCGACTCACGCTCGAGGCCGCGCGTACGCACGTCACCGGCGACGCCGACCACGGTGCGATCGGCGAAGGCGACGTTGAGCTGCTTGCCGATCGGATTTTGCCCGGGCCAGTGGCGGCGCACGAAGCTCTCGCTCACCACCGCCACCGCCGCGCGGTTGCCGCGATCCGCGGGGCTGACGTCGCGGCCCTCGCGAATCGGGATCTGCAGCGTGGCGAAGTAGTCGGGCGTGACGAAGCGCAGGCTCACCGATCTTGGCGCCCCCTCGACGGGCGGCTGTCCCGGCACGTTCGCCTTCCAGATGCCGCCGCCCATCGCCATCGGCAGAAAGCTGATGTAGGCGGCGTTCGACACGCCGGGCAGCGCGCGGGTTTGCGTGAGCACGCGATCGTAGAACTGCGCGCGCTCGCCGGTCTTGGCGTATTTGGGAAATGGCAGCCAGCTGCGCAGCGTCAGCACGCGCTCGGTGCGGAAGCCGGGATCGCGCCCCTGCACGCGCCACAGCGTCCGCAAGAGAAGGCCGGTCGACACCAACAGCACCAGCGATACGCACACCTCGGCGACGACGACGGCGCGCACCAGCCGCGCGCGCCGCCCGCCCACGCCGGCACGCGAGCCTTCGCGCAGCGCATCGGAGTCGATGCCGCGGCAGGCGCGCAACGACGGCACCACGCCAAAGGCGACGGCGGCCACGATGGTCACGAGGGCGGCGACGCCGAGGACGCGCAGGTCCATCGCTGGCGTCGCTGCGATCGGCAACGCCGACGGCACCAGCCGCGTCAGCACCGGCAGCGCCGCCATCGCCAGCACGATGCCGATGGCACCGCCGCCGAGCGCCAGGAGAAGACTCTCGGTCAGGAGTTGCCGCACCAGCCGATCGCGGCCGGCGCCCAGCGCCGCGCGCAAGGCCAGCTCCTTCCGCCGCACCATGGCGCGCGCCAACAAGAGGTTGGCGAGGTTGAGACATGCGATGAGCAGAACGCACAGCGCCGCGCCCGAGAGCGCCAGCACCAGGACGCGCGCCTGTTGCGACAGCTCGTCGCGGATGGGCCGCACGGTGGCGCGGATGCCGGGATCCTCCTTGGGGTTGGCGCGTTCGATGTTCTCGGTGACGACGTCGAGCTCCGCGCGCGCCTGCGCGACCGAGACGCCCGGCTTGAGCCGCGCCACGCCATGCAGATAGGTGTTGGTGCGGTCGGCGAAGGCGTTGCCGTCGAAGCGTGTCGCCTTCCAGAACTGCGCCTCGCGGTTGGGGAAGGCGAAGCTCGCCGGCATCACGCCGATGACGGTATAGGGCTCACCGTCGAGCGTGACCTTGTGGCCGAGGACATCCTGGTCACCAGCGAACGCGTTCTGCCACAGGCCCCACGAGAGGAGCACCGTGCCGGGCGCGCCCTCGCGGTCATCTTCGGCGGTGAAGACGCGACCGAGCGTGGGCTGTACGCCGATGAGCGGCAGCAGATCCGAGGTCACGGCGGCGCCGTCGAGGCGGATCGGCTCGCCGAGGCCGACGAGGTTCGCCGACACGTTCGTCGACGCCGCGAAGCCGCTGAACGAGGTCGACGCCGCCTTCCAGTCGCGGTAGTTCGCCGGCGAGAGCTCGTTGGTGAAGCCGCTCTGGAGCTGGCGCTCCCACACGGCGACGAGGCGCGTCGGCTCCCAGAACGGCAGCGGCCGCAAGAGCACATAGTCGGTGAGCGAGAACGCCGCGGCGTTGGCGCCGATCCCGAGCGCCGCCACCAGCATGACGGTGACGGTGAAACCGGGCGCGCGCCGCAGCGTGCGCGCGGCGAAGGCTACGTCCTGCTTCGAGATGTCCCAGTGGCTCTGCGCGGCGCTGATGAGCGTGTCAGCGATCGTCGCCAGCCACAGCGCCACGAGGCCGAGCGCGCCGCCGGCGTCACGCCGTCGCTGCTCGAACACGCGCCACAGCTCGCCGCCATATTCGGCGCGAAACGACGCCGGATAGAGGCGCAAGAGCGCACGGTACAGGCGCGACGGCCGCATCACGCCTTGCCCGGCACGAAGCCGCACGCGCGCGCGAGCTTCACCATCTGCGTCAGCCGGCGCGCCTCGGCCTGGGCGACGGCGCGGCCGAACGGCGTGATGCGGTAGTAGCGGCGGCGCTCGTCGTCCTCGCCAATGGCCGGCCGCGTGCGCTTCTCCGCCACGAGACCCTGCTCGAGCATGCGCTGGATCGATCGATACAGCGTGCCGGCTTGGATCGTGAGCGCGCCGTCGGTGCGCGCGGTCACGTCCTGGATGATCGCGTAGCCGTGGCGATCTTGGTCGGAGAGCGCGACCAGGATGTGGAATGTCACCGGAGGGAGCGGCAACAGCTTCTCGGGGTCGGAACCATCGTGTGTCATCTCCCTGACTATATTCACAAGGAATATAGTGTCAACGTGAATAGCGATGCAGGAACGTGTAGCCGGCGGCTTACGCGTCTCGTCGGCTACATCAATCCCGATGCGTCAGGGCGACGGGTGCTGCTCGTGCTGCACTGCCGTGGATTGGCGGAGTGGTCGGAGGCCCGCGCGAACCTCTTCCGAAAAGAGTTGCGGCTGTTCCCAGGCCGCAAAGTGCCCGCCCTTGTCGAGCCGGTTGTAATGGATGAGGTTGTGATACGCCCGCTCGGTCCAACTCCGCGGCGCTTCATAAAGCTCGTCAGGAAAGACGCTCACGGCAGCCGGGATCGAAACGTCGAAGGAGTCGAAATAGGGGAACTTGTTCTCCCAAAAGAGACGAGCCGAAGAAATCGCCGTGTTCGTCAACCAGAAGTGCGTGATGTTGTCGAGGATGTCGTCTCGCGTCAGGTCGCCGAAGGGGTGTCCGTCAAACAGGCGTGCGAGCTCCTCGTAACTGCGCACGTCGTGGTAGAGGAGGAAGGCTGCCAAGCCGACGGGGGAATCCGCCAATCCGTACAACGTTTGCGGACGCGTCCCCATCATGATCGCGTAGCCTATGCCCGTCTTATAAATGTCGTTCAGCTCCTCGTACGCGCGTCTCTCGTCGGCCGAGAGGCTGGATGGGGGCGGATCGCCGCGCCGCAGCGCGCTTGCGATGTCGGGTGGAACCGTACCAGGCATGTTGACGTGAATGCCGAGCAATTCGGGAGGGGCCTGTTGCGCCATCACATTCGTGACAAGCGCGCCCCAATCGCCGCCTTGCGCGACAAATTGCGCGTATCCAAGGCGCTTCATCAGCACGACCCAGGCACGTGCGATGCGGGCGGGGTCCCAACCGGTAGTGGTCGGCTTGCCCGAAAACCCGTAGCCGGGCATCGACGGAATCACCAGATGGAAAGCGTCCGATGCGTTTGCGCCATGTGCCGTGGGATTGGTGAGTGGATCGATGATCTTCAATTGCTCGATGACCGAGCCAGGCCACCCGTGCGTCACGATGAGCGGCAACGCATTTTCATGTTCCGAACGAACGTGAATGAAATGAATCTCGAGCCCATCGATCTCTGTCACGAATTGCGGTAAGGCGTTCAGTTTCGCCTCGCACTTGCGCCAATCGTAATCTGTCGCCCAATAGCGCGCGAGCTGCTGAATCGTCGCGAGCTGCGCACCTTGCGAGCCATCTGCCACCGTTTCCCGCTCGGGCCACCTTGTCGCGTTGATGCGCCTGCGCAATTCGGTAAGTTCCGCTTCCGGAACATTCACGCGAAACGCACGAATCCCGTGGGTCGGCTTGGTCTGCGTGGGCATAGCAGGTTCGTAGGCCATTGCCGCCGCCTATCAATCGGGGGCGTGCGTTACGTCAACCCGTCGCGGTCTTTCCCAATGGAGAGCCACGCGGGTTGGGCTCAGCGGCTGCCGCCGGAGAGTGGTGCGGGCGACCAGCCGATCAGGCTCTCCTGCTGCTCCTGCCGCAAGGCGTTGAGGCGGCCGGGCGTGCCCACGTTTTGCCGATCCATGTCCATCTGCCGCCAGGCGAAGTCGATCGGCCGCAAGGGATGGCGCCGTCCGCGCACGTCGCCCTGTCCGGCCGTGGGTGGGACGGGATCTTTCGTGACCGCCGCGGCGACCCCTCCCGAGAAGAGGACCAGCGCGATGACGATTCCGCGTCGCATATCTGCAAAGTAGCTACTCGTCGTCGGACGTCGAGAGACGGTTGATGACCGGACGTCGTCGAAGGGCATGACCTTGTCCGAGCGGGGCCTGGGCAGCGCCCCGGTGAAGCGCTCTCCTCCGGGCGCGCCAAGCTGCCGATCTCGCGCACCACGCGGGCGCTGAGTCGGGCAACCCCGGATCTCGCATCAGCGTCTGGGATCCTGGAAGTGGTCGTGGAGCGCCCGTGACCATTGCGACCCGGCGTTTGCGGACGTGGGCGGCAACTCGAGCTCGGAGGTACTACTCAAGATGAAGAACATGATGTTTGGGCTGCTCGGAGCATTCGGCGTGCTCGGTCTTGCCGGTTGCAGCGGGAGCGCTGCGACGGAACCGCCGACGCAGGACGCAGGGTCCCCCGCGCCCGATGCTGGCGGACCCGCTCGGTCTGCACCCGCGCAAGGCGGAGCATCCGGCACGGTCGACAGTTTGTCCGCGCCGAGCTTCACCATGACGACAGCAGCGGGTCAGAAGGTGACCGTCAACGAGACGTCCTCGACGACCTACCAGGACGCGACGGGCGCGATCTCGGCGAGTGCCATTACAACCGGCGAAAACGTCCTCGTACTGGGGATCGTCAGCAGTACGACCATCACGGCCACGCAGGTCACCGTGCAACCGAATGACGGCGGCGGACCCGCGGCTTCCGCGGCGGCAGGGGTGATCCCCTTCCAGCAAGGTGCACCGAGCGAGGCAAAGCAGGTCGGTCAGATCCCGGCGGACTACACTGAGGGGGCGGGAACGATCCTCAGCGGAACGGAAGCGGATCAGGCGACGGAACCTACGCTCGCCGCCTACCCCGGGGTTCTCGTCGACCGTGTCGCGAAGCTGGGCAGCGACGCGTACAACGTCCACTGCATCGGCGTCAACTGGCCGCACCACATCTTCGTCGACCAGGACTTCAAGGTCGTCGGCGCCAATTAGCCGCCTATCGTAGTTGGCCGGGTCACGGCCACCGACGGGAACCCGCCTACGGCGCCGGTCGCGCAGCGGTCAGCATCTTAATTCGTCGCGGCCCTCGCGCAGACATGCAGATGATGCAATCTGCCTGGTACGGCGTGCGCGAGCAGCCACGACTGCTGTTCGGGAAGTTGTGTCGACGGGAAGTGGAGTGGCCTACGTCGTGCAATCCGTGCCGCACACGATATAGTTGCACTGAACTCGACCCGCCCACATCTTGCAGCAGACGCACTGACGGGGCGTGGCGTTGGTGACGGCTCCGCCGCCCTTGACCACGTGGGCGCTGCTCTCGGGTGTGCTGATCTCGCGCATGGCGCTGCCCGTGTCGGTCACCTCCTGTTGCACGTCGGGATCGGCTGCGATCGACATCAGCGCCGATTCCTGGGCTGCGGCCGGGGGATTCACTCCCGTTGTCTCGCCACCACAGCCGATGATTCCGAACGCCAAAGTAGCCAGTGCCAACATGCTGCTGATCCTGATCGCGAGCTTCATGATCGTTCTCCTCGGCGTCGTGGTGACGCTCATTGCCGTGCCGCTGTGCAACCGTCGGGCCGTATAATGACGCGCGTCGCGTCGAGGTTTGCAGCTTCGAGTGAAGGCGTTGGCAGCCCGTCAGGCTCCCCTGGGACTATTCCTGGGACTGTCCCTGGAGCAGCGTCCGAGCGTTATCGCGGCGACGCGATGGGTGGAGCGCTACCGCTGTCATGCGCGGGTCAGCGACCGATTGACTACGCTCCGGGCGCGGCCATGTCTCACGTACGGCGGCAAGCGTCCGCCGAGGCGGAGGAATGGAGCCATGCGCATGAACAAACTGTCGTTGGTGGCCGGCGTCGCGCTGTTCGGTTTGCTTCACGGTAGGCTGGCGAACGCGGAGGAATTCGAGGCCTGGTTGATTGGATTCAACGAGGTGCCGGCGACGGCCAGTCAGGCGCGCGCGCGACTCGATGCGCGCATCAGCCAGGACGAGTCGACGATCACATTCAGGCTCCACTACAGCGCGCTCTCGGCGCCGCCGCTGGTCGCGCACATCCACTTCGGTGCCAAGGCGACCGACGGCGGTGTCAGCTTCTTTCTGTGCGGCGGCGGCGGCAAGCCCGCCTGTCCCAGCGCGACCACCGGTACGGTGACCGGGACCGTGACGGCCGCCGACGTCGTCGGACCGGCGGCGCAGGGAATTCCGCCCGGCGATCTGGCGGACATCATCCGGGCGATCCGCCACGGCGTGGCCTACGCCAACATCCACACCGTCAACTTTCCCAATGGAGAGATTCGCGGCCAGACCCACAGCGAACGCCACGAGGACGACGACTAAGCCTTCAACGAAGGCGCATCCGCCCAGCACACTGCCGGTCGACTTCGACCTTCTCGTGATGGTCGCCTCCTCCCGGCGCCCTCTCGATCCTTCGACTTGACCCGACCGCCGGCTGGATCGCCGATTGCGTGTTTGGTGGTTCATGCGCCACGTCGTTGTGTCGCTCGCGTTGGCTGCCTCCTGTGGGCCATCAGGTGGGTTGACATGGGATCGGCAATCCATCGTCGGCGGCAGCGTCGATACCGCCGATCCCGCGGTCGTGCTGATCATCGGCCACGGCTCCAGCGCCGACCCGGTGATTACCTGTACGGGCGTGATCGCGTCGCCCCACGTGGTGCTCACCGCGGCGCACTGTCTCGATCCCGACATCGTCGGGCCGGGCCGGACATTCACCGTCTTCACCGGCAGCGATGTGCAAGATCCAGCGCAGGGCGAGCTGCCGGCCAACTTCGTTCATGGCCAGGAGACGCATTACGACCCGCAATTCGATGGCCGAGCATTGAGCCACGGTCACGATATCGGCCTGGTCGTTACCGAAGCGGCCCTGGCCGCAGCACCGCTGCCGCTGAATCGCGCGCCGATGACCCCCGACCTGCGCGGCCGACCGGTACGCCTGGTTGGCTTCGGCATCGACAACGACGGCCACGCCAGCACCATCGGTGTGCGACGCCAGGTGCCCAGCACGCTCGACGGTTACACCGACCAACTGCTGAAGTTCGCGGACCCGATCCACAACACCTGCGATGGCGACTCGGGCGGTCCGGCGCTGATGACGCTCCAGGACACCGAGGTCGTCATCGGGATCTCTTCGTTCGGTGACGCGAGCTGCCGGAAGTCCGGCGCCGAAACGCGCGTCGACGTCTACGCGTCGACGTTCGTCGATCCCTTCATCGCCGCCAATGATCCTTCCATGTCATTGCCGCCCGATGCCGGTATCAAGCTCGCCATGACGAGAGCGAACGGTTGTGACTTCGGGGGCGGCGGCATCGGTGGTGGCGCGCCATTCTGGCTGTTGGGGCTTTTGTGGTTCGTTCTACGAGCCCGCGGCGCGAACGCTTCTCGCAGGCTTACATGAATCCATCGGTGAGGGTCTGCAGGAAGGCGATGATGTCGTTCTCTTCCGAGTCGGTCAGCCCGAGGTTTCCCAGCTGCGTCGTGTTCAGGTTCGACGCCACCTCGGGGGGCGGCCAGCACGTCGTCTTCTCTCCCGCGGAGCCCTGCGCACAGCGCGGCAGCGACTGTGACGTATTGTAGAAGTGCACCACCTCTTTCAGGCTCTTCATATATCCGTTGTGCATATACGCTTTGACGAAATCTGGACGCGGCCTTTTGTCGACATTTCGCAGCGTCGGCACCTGGAACTTTCCGTTGAACTTTGGTGCGAGCGGGCCCCATTCGGACGGGTTCGGGTTGAGACGCAGCGACGGGTTCGCGTTCACGTCGCTCGAGAGGAACGCGCCGACGCCCAGGTCGACAAAGGTCGGTCCCGTGGGATTGGCCACGAATCCCGTCTGGTCCGGAACATCCTCGAAAAGAAACGGCAGGCAGGGATTTGCTGGAACGCCGATGTTGTTCGACGTGAAGTCGCTGAACAGCGGCGCGACGTCTGCGGGCGTGACCTTCCCGGGCGCATTGGCCTCGGTTCCATCGAGGTGGCATTCATTGCAATGTGCCTTGCCGTGAAAGAGCGCCCAGCCGTTCTGCTCCTGTGCGGTCAGTTGGGCGGCGCCGGCCAGGAAGAAGTCGAACTTCGACGAGAACGGACTGACCTCGGGCCCCGCTTCATACGAAGCGATGGCCAGCACCATGTTGTCATAGGTGTCATTGGACCGTCCCCGGTCGAGATCGCTCAACGGAACCGGAAGCGTACCGTTCTGTGGCGGTAGGGTCGTACCGGCGGGCACGCTTGCCGAAGACGGCGTCGAGCACAGTTGCGCGATATTCGCAGGCCAGTTGATGGCGAAGGACTGGGTACCCCAGATCTGTTCGAAAAAGGCTCTATATGGACCCTGTGACACTCGATAAACCGCACACGTAGTATCAGGAAGTCCCATCTCCAGGGGATTGACGGGAGGTCCCTGGGCCTGCTCGGCGGCTCCGTTGTCCAGCCGGATTCCCGTCGCCCGCATATCCCAGAAGTTGCCGCCGTAGAAGTCCTGCTGGGTCGCATTGTAGTGAAGGATGGGCGCAAACGGTGCATAGCTATAGGTCTGCGGTTTCCGCGCGGAAACGCGTGCGTTCGGCCCCATTCCGGTCGCATTGGTGATGGCAACCGAGCCGGGCTGCGCAACGATGGTCTGGTTGATAAAAGAACTGCCACCCGTGAAACCGGCGTCAGGAACATGGCAAGTGGCGCAGGCGACGTTCTTGTTCACCGAGAGATTCACGTCATAGATCTCGATCTTTCCGAGCAGCGTGATCTGGTGATAGAAGTCGAGCGAGGCGGAGGTCGTCGCTTGCGCGAGGGCGGCGGCCTCGGTGGCACTTATCGAGGCGTTGATTTGCACCACGTCGGGATCGATGTTCGCCCCGCCCGGCAAGATCGATCCGATGTTCACCTGCTGGCACATGGTCGGCTGCGGGATCTCGGGACCCTGCCGCGTGGTGTTGCTGTTGCCGCACCCGAGTGGGCCAAGGATCAAGAGCGCGGTCCCCGTTTTCACGAGGGCGACCAACGTTGGTCGATGACACCGGACAGTTCGCATCAGCGTCTTCATGCTTGCGCCTCCCGCTCCAGTTGACCTGCTCACGGCCGATGTTTCGCCGCATTGGCCGGCATGTGACCGACCTCTCGACGTAGATGGGGACGTCGCGCCCTGTCCGAAGTCGGATGGTTCCCGTAATTCGTCGTCGGGCGCTGCAAGAATGTGAAGAAGCTCGTCGCCGTGACTGGCGTGTACCGGCACGATCCGCTACGTCAGGATCTCGGCGCTCTCGGGCAGACTCGTTACATGAAGTTCGGGGTGTGCAGCTCCGACAGCAACTGCGCCTGCGCCGGTGTGAACCCGGCGTGCACGAGCCGCTTCAGCCGGCCCGCATGCATGTCCGACAACAGCTCGCGGAATGCTTCATGACCCCGTGCCACAGCTCCAGGCTCGTCACTGCCTGCGGCAAGGATGGTCAACGCATCCTGGATCGGAGCGGGGACGCCCGAGACACCATGAAGCGTCGCGGCGCGTTGGCGGACTGTCTCTTCGAGACGTCGCGCCAGCGCGGCGTCGCAGCCGAGCGCCTGACGTACATGCATCACGCCGAAGTGAACATGACGCGACTCGTCCGCGCGCGTGCGCCGAGCGATTTCCGCCGTTACCTCGTCGGGCGCATGGCGTTCGATGTAGCGCAGCAGATCGAGGAACGTGCCTTCACCGAGGACCGACAATAGAAACGCGGCCTCCGTGAAGTCTTCGAGCTCCAGTAGGGACAAGAGCGAACGCGACGTCGTGACGCTAGAAACGCCGAGCGCACCGCCGCCGGCCCGCGCGCGCCGCAAGAACACATCGATGTGGCGTGCCTCGTCCATCATTTGCGTGGCCAGGAACATCGCCGTCTCCGCGTACGCGGGATGCAAGCGCGCCACGAACTTGGAGGGCACGTAGAGCGCAGACAGCTCGTTCTCCGCCAGGAACGTCATCACCTGGCCGACGGCGCGCTCGACGATGGGGGAGAGCGGTTGCACGCGATCCCAGGGAATGTCACGCGCCGCGTCCCACTGCGCCAGGGTCGCCTGGTCGTAGAGCTGGCGCGTCGTTTGTGGTGGCGGCGCCGAATCTCGCCGATTGATCGTGAAGGGATAGCGAGGCCCACCACGCTCGACTCGCGCGCCGAGAGGTGCGAAGCCCGTGTGCGGATCGGCCTCGCCGGTCGCGGCGTCCGTCGCGTACGCAACGGCGAACCGTCCGCGGCCGACGAGGTGCAGGTCGCTGCCGTCCGACTGCGGCTCGCACTCGAGATAGGTGTGACGCTCGAAGCGACACCAGGACGGTAGATCGTGGCGCACGCCCGCGCTCGACGAGCGGAGTGCGACGACACCGCCGGGCGCGAGTAGGTCCAATGCCGGCCGTAGGAGCGCCAACAGACCGCCGCCGAGCGCCAGGTCGCCGCCGTTGATCGCGACCGCGCCCGCGCGGCTCACCACTCGGCGGTCTCTTCGAGCGCGCGCCGCAGGCTGTCGTAACCCTCTTCGCGCGGCGGCATCCATTCGCGCAGTCCTTCGAGCTCCAGCAACCGTCGGTGCGCCGGCTCCTCCCACCGCATCGCGAACAGCGCGCGCTGGAACGCCTCGACCTTCGCTTCCGACAGCGAGGGCAACGCGTCGAACATGCAGTGATCGAAGCCGGGCGTCGTATACAGCACATCGACGAGCTGCGGGTCGATACGACCGGCAGACTGCTCGTTGATCCAGACGAGATCGCCGACGGCGCCAGCATGTGCGCGCCCGTCCGCGAGCGCGCGCAGCACGTCGAGCTCGCTCGCCCCGGTGTCGCCATGTTTGCCGAGATCCGTGTCGAACGGCAGGAGCTGAACGCGGTCGAGCGCCACGCCTTCTTTGCGCAAGAAGTGGAGCGGCAGGATGCGTGCCTGCGTCGAGTCGCGACTGCCGACCGCCAAGATCTTGCCCGGCAGATCGGCGAGCGTGCGAATGCCGGCGTCGCGGCGGACGACGATCTTCGCGTGGAAATCGCGATCGGTGTCGCGCATGCCGAGCGAGCGCGCGCGTCCTTCGGTACGGCGCTGCACGCGCACGTGGCCGAGCGGCGTGTTCCACGCGATGTCGATGTGGCCGGCCAGCAGCGTGGCGACCTGCCGCTCGTAGTTGGAGAAGAGCGCGAAGTCGAGGTCCACGCCTTCGGCACGAAAATATTCGCGGATACCTTCCCAGATGGTGACGACTTTCGGATCGTAGGCGACGGCGCCCAGCAAGATCGACTCGGACATGATCGCCTCCTTTAGAAGAGCGGCAGCCCGGTGAGGGCCTTGCCGATGAAGTCATCCAGATGATCGACAGTGGGCGCCATCACCCAGCCGGCGCGCGCGTCGCGAAACAGCCGCTCGATGGGCGCGCTCGGCATCTGACGCGAGAATGCCGCCCCGCCGCACGCCTTGAGCGCCAGATCGGTCACCTCCAGGGCCGCTTCCAGCGCCGCCTTGCGGGTCGAGAGCACGAACAGTGGTGCCTCCGGCGTGCCCGCTTCGATCTCGGCGAGCGCCCGTCCGAGGAGCGCGCGCGAGGCTTCGGTGCGCACGCTCATCTGCGCCAGCCGCGCCCGCAGCTGCGGCAGATCGCGCAGCGACGTGCCGGTGTGCTCGAAGCCCGTCGACGACAGATGATGGGCGGTCGCGCCAACCGCGGCGCGGCACAATCCATGCGCCATCGCGGCGGTGCCGATGGCGAACCAGGGCAGGATGACCTGCAGCATGGTGTCGGCGCCCTTGCCAAGCTCGCTCACGAGATCGCGCCGGGCGACGGTCAGGTTCTCGATGCTGACCGGTGCCGAGTCGTTGCCGCGCAGGCCGAGCCCGTCGAAGCCGGGCTGCGGGCGAATCTCATTGGCCGCGGTGTGCGCCAGATAGATCGTGGACTCCAGCGGCGACTTCGCGTCGGGCATCTGCGCGCTGGTCACATAGGAGTCGGCATGGTTGGCTGACGTCACCCATGACTTGGCAGCATTGGTGACGAAGCCTTCGCCCCTGGCGGTCAGCTTCGACACGGGCGCCCAGAACTGCGAGCGGGATCCCTTTTCCGACAGCGCGAGCGTAGTCAGGTGCGCGCCCTTGGCGATCTCAGCGAGCAGCGCGTCGCGATCGCCGAGAGACTGCGACGAGATGATCGCCTGGGTTGCGCTGGTGTGCATCACGAACACCATCGCCGTCGAAGCGCACGCGCGTCCGAGCTCCTCGGCGACGGCGCAGAACGCCCGCGGACCCTGACCGAGGCCGCCGAGATCGGACGGCACACAGAGGCCGAGGAGACCGGCGGAGCCGAGCGCGGCGACGCTCTCGACGGGGAAGCGAGCGTTGCGATCGACCTCCGCCGAGTGGCGCGCGACGACGTCGTCGGCGAGCGTGGCGGTCCTGGTGGTCAGTGCTGCCGATTTGTCATCGAGAGCGTACGGATGCGGCATGGGAAAGCTCCTTTCGCCCCGCGCGGGGCGCGGAGCTCTAACAGACGGAAGAGTGGGAAATCGACACGCGATTCGAGCGCGCGCGTCAGCTGAAGCCGGGGCGTACCATGGTCGTGAAGGTTATCGGAGGGATCGCCGCGCCGCAAGGACGGTCCTGCAGCGAGCAGTGGGCGACCGCGGAGCAGCCGAAGGCCTCGCGCGCGACGGGCAGGCGCGACGGCGAGCTAGCGCGCGGTTTCGAGGAGCGCTTTGGTTTCGGGCGCGGCGGCGATCTGGGCCTCGAAGGCGGTGTACTCGACCTTGCTCGCTTGTTTGCGCAGCCCGGCGATGGTCTCGCGCGGCAGGGTCTTCGACGCGAGGTTCGCCAGCCAGTCGGGAAGGCTGCCGCCCGGATCGGCAAACACTTGATAGTCGGTATCGGTGGCGCGCCCACCGTCGACGGGGATGAGGATCCAATGGCCGCGCATGAAGGGCATGCGGACGACGCCCTTGACCGGCGGGATCTTGGAGAACGGGATCGCCTCGAACGGGAGCACCACACGGTGCTTGTCGGCCTCGACGATCATCGAGGCGCGGTTGACCGAGTCGCGGTCGGACACGGGCCAGGGCGCCTTCGTGCGGTGGTAGGAGATCTGCGTGCGCGCGGCCAGGTCCTGCTCGACGAGATGCTCGTCGGCGCAGCTCGGCATCCACTCAGCGCGGCGGCTGGCGTCGAGGAGAACGGCGAGCACGCGGCCGATGGGCGCCTGGACAATGCCGCGCCCGCGGAACTCCTTGAGCTTGAAGCCGCTGACCGTGCGTCGCTGCACGAGGATGCCATCCTTGTTGCTCACCTGCTCCCAGTCGCCGTCGTCGGCGCGGGCGTTGGTGGCGCCTCCGACGATCGCGGCGGCGAGCAGCAGGCAGGTTGCAACACGTCCGAAGCGAGCGGCGTTCATCACCCGAAGTAACGTCGAGAACGCACGGTTCGGGCAAGCGCAATCGGCGAGCATCGCTCCATATTAGTTTGAAACGCGAAGTCGATCACCGGGTGGCGCGCCCGGAAGTGCGCGCCGGCTGGTCGTTAGCGCATCGGTCCCCAATCGCTGCGGACTAGTGACGGCGCCTGCCACGCCTTATGTTCTGGTCGCGGGCCGATGCGACAGAGGAGCTCTACGAGGTGCTCGATGAGCAACGGCCAACGACGCTGGGCACGCTGGAGTCACCTTGGGATCGCGGGGCTCGCCAGCATCCTCTTGTGCGGACTGATGGCTTGCGCGAGCGGAAGATCCGACAATCCTGCGTGCACGACCATCGCCGTGCAGATCTCGCAATTGACCGCGACGTGGGCGGGATGCGAGGTCAACGCGGACTGCATCGTGTATCCCCACACCGGGTGCGGGCTCGCAGGTGCGTGCGGCGTCGCTGTGCGCGGTTCGGCGAAGCTCCAACTGGACGGGTTGAGCGCGGAGTGGGCGCTCGAGTGTCCAACCGCCAGTCAGGATTGCCGGCCCTGCGCGCCTCCGTCTATCACGGCGTCTTGCGTCAACCATGTCTGCCGCTGTGATGGCGACGGATGCCGTACGTCAAACTGATGTAACGCCGCGGGGCGGCCAGTCCCCAATCTGTGTTCTCGAGAACACGCTGCCGCCGTCCAGCGGCCGCGCCCTCCGCGGACCTCGCGGGCGGCGCGCTGGTCCTCCGGTTGCAACATGCCCCCCGCATGCTGATCCGTGGAGGACCCGTGAAGCTCGACCATCTAATCTTGGCGACCACCATGGCCGCGGCCTTGTGCGGCTGCGGCGGCCGCGTCGAGAACAACAAGCCCATCACCGTCGCGCCGACGCAGATCGGTGGCAGCTTCTCCGTGCGCAATGGCCAGATCATCGGCCCCGACGGCAACTCGTTTCAGGCGCGCGGCCTCAACCTGTACGATGGGCAGATGTCGTCGGTGTGCTCCGGCGCCGACTGCACGCCGCTTCTGACGCTGTTTCCGAAGCTCAATATGGTGCGCCTGGCGTGCTTCTCGTATCAGGACCCGTCGGCGTACCAGGGCTTCGTCGACGCGCTGACCTCGCGCGGCATCGTCGTGGAGCTCGAGGACCATACGAACAATGGCGGCAATGCGGGCGGCGGCGCCGGTACGGTATACACGGGCCAGCTGCTCACCGACGAGCTGAACTGGTATTCGGCGATCGCGCGCGCATACGCGAACAATCCGTATGTCTGGTTCGGCACCGACAACGAGCCGTCCGAAAATCCGTCGGCGGCGGCGCTGTCGACCTGGCAGAAGCAGACCTACGACGCGATTCGAAATACCGGAAATCAGAATATCGTCATGGTCGAAATGAATTGCGGGTCCGACCCGAATAGCTGCGGCGCCGGATATACGCGCTCGTTATATTCGGGAATGGTGAATATGGTTTGGGACATGCATTACTACGGCTGGTTGACCAATTTCGCGGTCGACCAGAATACCGTCAACCATGACATCGCCGCGCACGCGGCCAGCACGCAGCAGATTACGAGCGCCGACGGCACGGTGCCGATCCTCATCGGCGAATACGGCAACTCGACCAACGGAAGCGATCTGGACGCCAACGGCATGCAGGTGGTCTACGGTGTCGAGCAGAGCGGCTTCGGCTCGACCGCGTGGCACTTCTGGTCGTACGCGCAGCAAGACAACCTCACCGACGGCAACGGCAACGTGACGTCGCCGTACGGAACGACGGTGGCTGCGTTCATCGCCGCTGGCTCGGGGCCGGTCCAGCCATCTCCCGGCTGCGCCGCATCGCCGAACCACAGCGTCGTGACCACGACCGGGCCGACCTTGTGCGACGGCAGCGGCAACGCCTGGGCGCTCACCAGCGGCGGCACCGTCACGCTCAACGGCGCCGCCGCCGGCTACAGCGCCAACGTCATCGAGATCGCGTCCGTCGACGGCGCCCTCTGGCAACAGAATGCGGACCGCATGTGGTGGCGCTGGTCCGGCGGCAGCTGGACCCCGACCGCCGGCACGAGCACGCGTCCCCTCCCCGGCGCCGACTGCAGCGCGTCGCCGAGCGCCACGGTCGTGACCCCCGGCGGCAGCACGCTGTGCGATGGCGCCGGTAACGGCTGGGCGGTCACGAGCGGCGGCGTCGTGACGATCAACGGCGAGCCCGCGGGCTACAGCGCCGGCGTCATCGCGCTCGCCTACGTCGGCGGCGCGATCTGGCAGGAGAATGCGAGCAAGCTGTGGTGGCAGTACAGCGCCGGCGGCTGGTCGCCGACGAACGGCACGAGCACGAGTCCGCTGCCGTAGCGCCGATACGCACCGCCTTAGGGGCTGTCGGGCTGTCCCTAATCGGGCGTTTCTGAAAGCGCGATCATTTCGATCGTTTGCGCGTTCGAGCGGCAGAGAGAGTTTGTTCCTTCCGAAGCCGAAGTTCGGTCCGCGATCCAAGATCGGCGACCGCGAATTCGTCGATGCGGTGCTATACCGCGCGAAGACTGGCGCTTCCGCGCCGTCGCCAGCCGCTATGACAAAACGGCAGTCAACGATCTGGGCATGGTGGAAGTCGCCTGCACCTGGCTGTGGCTCAGCTGATGTGCTCGCCGCGACGAGGCGCCTGACCTCGGCAAAGAGGCGGGACGCAGTGGGGCCGATCCCGACGGCGTAGAGTGAGGCTCGTCGCGCGCAGCGCGACGTAAGGCCGAACGATGGAGGAGCACGCCGCGAAGCGGCGACTGCGACGGATTCCGACGGCGGGAGCGGCCCCACTGCGTGCCGCCGTCGGTGGCACAACCACATACCGCCGGCAGACCGCGAACAGATTAGGGACAGCCCTAGTCGCCGCGACCGCGCGCTACGCCTTCGAGGTTCCCTCGCGGCCGTACTTGTCCTCCAGGCGGACCACGTCATCGAGCTCCGTCGTCGATACCTCGACGACGTCGGTGTCCTCGAGCGCGATCATGCGATGGCGCAAGAGCGGCGTGACGTGGAAGGGCTGGCGCGGCAAGAGGACCGTGGAGCTCGGCTCCTCGCCTTCGCGATAATGAACAAACTCCATTTTGCCGGTCAGAACCATAACCGTTTCGTCTTTCTGGTTATGGTACTGGAGCGACAGCGAGTGCCCCTTCTTGATATGCAGGATCTTACCGACGTAGCGGTCGGTCACCGCCCAAATCAGCTCGTTACCCCAGGGCTTTTCGACAATCTTCGGGCTCATCGGAATATCCACCGCATCATTTTGAGCGTCTGCTTGTAGACCTTGTCCGAGTACGGATACCACCACAATTCCTTTTTCAAGGCGATGCGATCGTAATTGACGTGCCGCGACTGGCACAGGTCGCGGAGGCCGTGCGCCGAGTGCGTCACGCCGACGCCCGACTGCTTGACGCCGCCCCAGGGCGTCTCGGGCGCGCCGAACGTCAACAGACAATCGTTGACCATGGCGGTGCCGGTCTCGAGCTTCTCGGCCAGTCGCTTACCCTTCTGCCGGTCCGCCGTGAAGACGTAACCCATGAGCCCGAGCTGCGAGTCGTTGGCCAGCGTCATGGCCTCTTCCTCGTCGCGCACCTTCATGATCGGCATGACCGGTCCGAAGATCTCCTTGCGCATGACGTCCATGTCCTGACGGCACTCGGTCAGCACCGTCGGCGCGAACGCCAGCCCGGTGCCGCGCCGCTTGCCGCCGGTGCGCACCTTGGCGCCGGCGGCGACCGCCGACGCGATGCGCTCCTCGACGATCTCGGTCTGGCGCTCCCAGGTCATCGAGCCGGTGTCGTCGTTGGGCCGGAGCTTGTCGACCTCGGCGCAGATCTTCTGCACCAGCTCGTCGTGCACCGCCTGATGCGCGTAGACGCGCTCGACCGAGACGCAGACCTGTCCCTGGTTGGCGAACGCGCCCCAGACGAGCGCCTTGGCGGTGCGATCGAGATCGGCGTCGGCGCAGACGATCGCGGGCGCCTTGCCGCCGAGCTCCAGCGCCACCGGAATGAGCCGCTCGCCGCAGGCGGCGCCGACCTTTTTTCCCGTCGCCGTCGAGCCGGTGAAGATGCAGTAGTCGATGCCGCTGTCGATGAGCGCCGCGCCGGCGGGACCGCGACCGGGCACGACCTGGAAGAGCTCGGTCGGCATGCCCGAGGCGTCGTAGAGCTCCTTGGTCTTGAGCGCGATGAGCGGCGTGACCTCCGAGGGCTTGAGCACCACGCCGTTGCCGGCGAGGAGCGCCATGATCACTTCCCCGGTGGCGATGCCGAACGGGAAGTTCCACGGCGAGATGATGCCGACGACACCGCGCGGTTGAAAATGCAGATAGCTGCCGCGATTTTTCAGGAGGTGCAGCGAGATCGATTCGGGCGCCAGGATCTTGGGCGCGCGCTTGATGAAGTAGGTCGCCAGATCGGCGATGACCATCACCTCCATCGAGAGCGCCTCGGCGGGCGTCTTGCCGGTCTCGGCGGAGATGAGGTCGCAGAGCTCCTCGGCACGCGCGACCACGGCATCGCGGAAGCGCGCGACCCGGCTGCAACGCTCCTTGACGCTCAGCTTGCCCCACGCTCCCTGGGCGCCGCGTGCGCGCGAGACGGCGTCGCGAATTTCGACGGCGGTCGACTCGCGAAGCTCGCCGAGAACGGCGCCGGTGAGCGGATTGCGAGAGACGATGACGTCGCGTTTGTCGGCGTCGACGGTGGCGAGCGCGCCCATGCGAACCTCCAGAGGCGGAAACAGTAGCACCGATCTGCGCAGTGCGAGTTGCGACCCATTTTCCCACGGTCGCTGCGGCACTCCGCCCTGGAACATGTTCTCCCCGCCGCTGATCACCGCCGTGTGCAGCGGAAAGTCCTGGAACCTTCGCGCGCATTTGCCTCGCACCTACACACGCGTACGTGGGCTCATGGTCCGACCAATCGCACGGTCCTCGGATTGCTAGGTGCACGCTGCGGAGGTTCCCATGAAGTCTTTCGCCTCGATTATGTTCGCGCTCGCAACGGCCGTCGTCGCCGGCTGCGGAAGTCCCAACATCAACCACGGCGGCACGGGCGGCTCCGGCGGAACCGGCGGCGGCGGTGGCTCGGGAACCGGCGGCAACGGCGGCACGGGCGGCTCCGGTGGCGGCGGCTCAGGCGGCGGCGGCGGCGGCACCGGCAACAACTGCGGCGTTCAGGACTTCATGCTCACCAAGGGCGGCACGCCCGACCTCCTCCTCATCCAGGATCGCTCCGGCTCGATGTCGATGGACGCCAGCGGCGGCAACACGACGCCGTCGAAGTGGACGTCGATGACGACCGCCCTCAAGCAGGTCGTCAGCGCGGTCTCCACGGTCGAGTGGGGCCTGCTCATGTTCCCCGACGCGAACGGCGGCGGGTTCAACACCTGCTCCGTCCCGACCATGCCTGACGTCGCCATTTCGGCGACCAGCGCCGGCGCCATCTCGACGGCGCTCACCAACGCCATGCCCGGCGGCGGCACGCCGACCGGCGAGGCCATCAAGTCCGCCGTCACGTACTTGAAGGGCCTGGCCAACGGTCACACCCACTACCTCCTCGTCGCCACCGACGGCGAGCCGACCTGCAACGACGACCAGAACACCACCGTCGCCGCCATCACCAACGCGGTGTCGAACGGCATCAAGGTCTTCGTCGTCGGCATCGCCAATACCGGCGCCGACGCGACGCTGACCGCGATGGCCAACGCCGGCGGCGTCCCGAACATGACGGCCGGACAGAAGCCGTATTACGAAGCGTCGACGAGCACCGACCTCGTCAACGTGCTCAACAAGGTCACCGGCCAGCTCGTCTCCTGCTCGTACGCCCTGCAGAAGGCGCCCGCCAATCCCGACCTCGTCGAGATCGACGGCAACGGCATGATCATTCCGCGCGACAAGACCCACATGAACGGGTGGGACTACGGTCCGAACAACCTGTCGATCAACTTCTACGGCATGGCCTGCGACGCGCTGCAGAAGGGCGTCATCACGATGGTCACCGCCATCTACGGCTGCCCCCCGATCGGCTGATCGGCACGGCTTTACGCCGCCCCGCAACGGAGTAGTATTCGCTCTATGGTGCAGCCGGTGGTGGGTGTGACGCGGGCTCCGCGTACGCTGGGAATCCTCTCGATCATCTTCGCGAGCATCGTGCTCTTCGGCAGCCTGTTCGGCGTGCTGGGGCTGCTCGTGCCACTCATGCTGCGACACGCGCCGCCGGGCCGCGCGGCGGACCGCCAAGCGCTCGAGATGCTCTCGCACATGTACCTCGTGATGGGCGCCATGAGCGCCATCCTGCTCGTCATGTCGTCGACGCTGTTGGCGCTCGGCATCGGCCAGCTGCGCTACCGCGCTTGGGCCGCCGTGTGGACGGTGCGCTGGAGTGTCGTCGCGCTCGGCTGCGTGGTGGTCATGGCGATCCTCATGTCGCGGATGTTCAGCAGCGGCACCTTCTTCAGCGCGCTGGCGCAGACGAACCCCGAGGCGGCGGCGGGCGCCAAGCAGGTCGGCACGCTGTTCGGCGCGGTCTACGCCGGCATGATGGTCTTCTTCTACTCGCCCTACCCCATCCTGCTCATCGCCTTCTTTACACGCCCACGCGTTCGCGCGGCCATGTCCGCCTAGGGGCGCGCATGGAGCGACGCGTCCTCATCGTCGACGACGAGCCCGACATGGCCGCGCTCATCGACGCTGCCCTGCGCGCCGTCGGGATCGACACGCTCGTCGCCACCTCGGCCGATGAGGGGCTGGCGCTCGTCGCCGCCGAAGAGCTCGACACCGTGCTCACCGATCTGCAGATGCCGGGGATGAGCGGCCTCGAGCTGTGCGAGCGCATCGTCGCCAGCCGCCCCGACATCCCGGTCATCGTCGTCACCGCGCACGGCACGCTCGAGGCGGCCATCGGTGCCATCCGCGCCGGCGCCTACGACTTCGTGCAGAAGCCGATCAAGATCGAGACGCTCCAGCTCACCGTCGAGCGCGCGCTGCGCCACCACGGGCTCGCCGACGAGGTCAAGCGGCTGCGCGAGGCGGTGCTGCCGGCGACCTTCGAAGGGATCGTCGGGCAGTCGGCGCCCATGCGGCAGCTGTTCGATCTGGTGACGCGCGTCGCGCCGACCGAGGCGTCGGTCCTCATCACGGGCGAGAGCGGCACCGGCAAGGAGCTGATCGCACGCGCGGTCCACCAGCGCTCGCGGCGCCACGCCGGCGCCTTCGTCGCGGTGAACTGCGCGGCGGTGCCCGAGCCGCTCCTCGAGAGCGAGCTATTCGGCCACGCGCGCGGCGCCTTCACCGACGCGAAATCGGCGCGCACCGGCCTCTTCCTGCAGGCGTCGGGCGGCACCCTCTTCCTCGACGAGATCGGCGAGCTGCCGCTCTCGGTGCAGCCCAAGCTGCTGCGCGCGCTCCAGGAGCGCACCGTCCGCCCCGTCGGTGGCGACCACGAGATCCCGATCGACGTGCGCATCGTCGCCGCCACCAACCGCGATCTCGATGCCGATGTCGACGAGCAGCGCTTCCGCGAGGATCTCTACTACCGCATCAACGTCGTGCGCGTCGAGGTGCCGCCGTTGCGCGCGCGCGGCAGCGACATCCTGGTGCTTGCGCAGCAGGCGATCGCTCGCTTCGCGCGCAGCGCCGGTAAGGCCGTGACCGGAATCGCCGACCCGGCGGCGCGGCTCCTGCTCGCGTACGACTGGCCCGGCAACGTGCGCGAGCTGCTCAACGCCGTCGAACGTGCGGTCGCGCTGACGCGCTTCACCGAGATCGCCGCCGACGATCTGCCGGAGAAGGTGCGCGACCACAAGAGCTCGCACGTCATCGTCGCCGGCGACGATCCGGATCAGCTGCCGACGATGGACGAGGTCGAGCGGCGCTACGTCCTGCGTGTGATGGAGGCGGTGCACGGGAACAAGGCGCTCGCCGCGCGCGTCCTCGGCTTCGATCGCAAGACGCTGTATCGCAAGCTCGAGCGCTACGGCGTCCTCTCCGACAGCTGACCCGCGCCCAGGGCGCCCCTTTTTGCCACACGCGGGCGTTTCGCCCCGCGTCGTCCTCGCGTAAGCGCAGTGAGAGCGTGCGTCACATCGGCACGCACGCTGCACATGGGCCCGGCAGGGGATCCGAAGTGCTCAAATCGCTCGACGTGTTGGTGGTGGATGATGACGTGGGGGACGCTTGCGCGGTGGCGCGGGTGCTCAGGCAGAGACACCTGGTACGCATCGCGGTCGGTCTGCGCGAAGCGGTTCACGAGGTGTCCAAGCGCGTTCCGGACGTGATCGTCGCGGCCTTCGAGATGCCTCCGTATCGCGGCGACGCGCTGTTGGCGATGGTGGCGCGCGAGCATCCGCACGTGCGCCGGATCCTCTTCAAGCATGCGCGACGCGGACGCGCGGCGATGGCGGCCGCACCGATCACCGAGGACGCGGCGCATGCGGTGCTGCAGGGTCCGCTCGAGCCGGCGCAGCTGCTCGCGGCGATGAGGGACGACGCGCGAACCAGGAACCAAGACTGATTATGGCGGCGGCGTGTGGCTTCCGATCGGATCCCCCCCCAGTCGGAGGCCCGCGCCGCTGCCACCTTTTGCTAGGAAGCGACCGAGAAGTCGACCTGGCCGAGATAGCGCTCGAGCGCATCGACGGCGCGTGAAAGGGCCGCCTGTTCGCGTGAGAGCGCGGCGCGCTCCATCTCGACGCCGATGTCGCTGATGCCGTCGAAGCCGTAGCTGGCGCCGAGGCCCTTCATCGTATGGGCCAGCACCCACAACGAGTGGTAGTCGCGGCGCTCGAGTGCCGCGCGCGCGTTGGCGACGTCCTTTCGGCGGTTGGCCAGGAACGTCGGAACCAGCGGCGCCACCGTCGGAGTGACCGCGACGTGGAGGCGCGGACCGGAGGCAGCCGGCGCGGCGACGGCGCCATTGACGGCTGCGACCAGCTCCGCCTTGCGCAGCGGCTTGTGCAGGTGGCCGTTGACGCCCGCTTCCAGGCTGCGCTCGATCTGCTCGGGCAGCGTGTGCGCCGTCAGCGCCAGGATCGGCGTCGGCAAGAGGCTGTGCTCGCGCTCGCGACGGCGGATCTCGCGCGTGGCCGTGAAGCCGCTCATGACCGGCATCTCGAGGTCCATGAGAATGAGATCGTAGTTGATGTTGCCGGCCAGCTCGACCGCCTGCTGGCCATCGACGGCGACGTCGAGGTTGTGGCCGCTGTCCGCCAAGAAGGCGCGCACCAGGAGTCGGTTGTCCTCGCTGTCGTCGGCGAGCAGGATGCGCAGCCGACGTGGCGGCGCGGGCTCGGGCGCGGCCCCGCGCACGCGGTCGGCGCGATACTCGCCCGAGAGCGCGCTGGAGAGCGCTTCCATGAGGTCGCGCCGCTTGACCGGCTTCATGACGAGCGCGGAGATGCCGAGCTCCTTGCGGGCCGCGTCGTCGTCGCGGGCGACGTCGGACACGACGAGGATGATGATCAGCTGCGACGGCTCGAAGCGCTCGCGCACGTGGCGCACCAGCTCCGCGCCGCCCTCGTTGAGGTTGCGCGCCAGCACCAGGATGTCGAAGGGCGCCGGCAGCCGCGAGCGCAACGCGTCCGGATCGCTCATCTCCTCGACGGCGGCGCCCCATCCTCCCAACATCTCGCGCAGGATCAACCGACCGGTGGGGTTGGCATCCGCCACGAGCGCGCGCATGCCGCGCAGGTTCACCGAGATGCCGCTCGGTCGCGTCTGTCCGGCCTCGGGTGCGGGCAGCGGCAGCTCGAACACGAAAGTGGAGCCGCTCCCCTCGACGCTCTCGAACCAGATGCGCCCGCCCATCATCTCGACGAGGCGGCGCGAGATGCTGAGGCCGAGACCAGTGCCGGGCGCGCGCTGTCCCGACGGATCGGCGAGCTGCATGAACGGGTGGAAGAGGCGCTTCTGTTTTTCGCCGGCGATGCCGATGCCGCTGTCGTGCACGGTGAAGCGCAGCACGTCGGGGCCGGCGCCGCGCGCGACGCGCAGCGCGATCTCGCCCTTGTCGGTGAACTTGACCGCGTTCGACAACAGGTTCATGAGCACCTGACGCAGGCGCAACGAGTCGCCGACTACGCGCGGCGGCACGTCGGCGGCGATGTCGGCGGCGAACTCGATGCCCTTGGTGCGCGCGCGACCGGCGATGAGCTCGGTCGCCTTCTCGATCTGCTCGCGCACGCTGAGGTCGTGGCGCTCGAGGCGCAGCTCGCCCGCCTCGATCTTCGACAGGTCGAGGATGTCGTTGAGGAGCCCGAGGAGGTGCTCGCCCGCGTCGCGCAGGATGCCGACGTACCGCCTCTGCATGCTATCGAGCGCGGTCTCCCACAAGAGATCCGACATGCCGATGATGGCGTTCATCGGTGTGCGGATCTCGTGGCTCATGTTGGCGAGGAATTCGCTCTTGGCGCGGCTGGCGGCTTCGGCCTCTTCGCCCGACCGCTGTAGCGCGGTGACGTCATCGAGTGTTCCCCCGATGCGTCCGTCGGCGAGGCGCAGCCCACGCCAGCGCAGCCACACCGGCGCGGGGCCGGGCAAGGAGATCATCAGCGCGAACGGGGTGCCGTCCCGACGACACGCTTGCCAGCAGGCGGTCGCTTCGGCGCTGCTGTCGGGCGGAAGCGCGGCGAGCCACTCGACGAGCGAGCGCTCGCCGACCATCCGACGCCAGGAAGCGTTGCCGTACGCGAGCCCACCTTCGTCGTCGACGACGAAGACGCCCATCGGCAAACCCTCGCACAGCTCGCTCAGCCGCGCGTCCACGCCCCCACCTCCACCGGCGCATTGTGAACTCGCGACCCGCACCCGCGCCAGCGGAATCGGATATGCTCGCGAGCGCGATGACGGGCGACGAGAGTCAGCGACTCGATGAGCTGCGGCGGTACCAGCTCTTCGACGAGGGAGACGCCGCGCTCGTGCGACTCGTGGAGCTGGCGGCGCGGCTGTGCGAGACCCCGCTGGCAGCGATCACGTTCGTGGGCGAACGCTCGCAGCGGCTGGTCGCGCGCTGGGGGCTGCCCGCCGAGCATCCGAACGAGTCGCCGATCGACAGCTCGTTCTGCAATCTCGCGCTCCATCAGTCGACGCTGCTGATCTCCGAGGACACGGCCGCCGACAGCCGCTTCTCCACCGAGGCGCTGGTGGCCGCGTGGCCGCGCGTGCGCTTCTACGCGGGGGCACCGTTGCGCACGCCGCTCGGTCACGCGCTCGGCACGCTGTGCGTCCTCGACTACGCGCCGCGCTCGCTGAGCGATCTTCAGGCGCGCACGCTGCAGATGATGCGCGACGAGGTGATGGAGCTGTTCGAGACGCGGCGCGAGCTGCTCGAGCTGCGCCGCTCCGAGGCGCTGCGCCAAGAGGCGGTCGAAGCGCTCCTGGCCGCGCAGAACGATCTCAAGGCGCGCGTCGAGCTGCGCACGCGCGAGGTCGAAGAGGCGCACCGTCGAACGCGCCAACTACTCGAGCGGATCGGCGATGCGTTCATCGCGCTCGATCGCAACTGGAGCTACATCTACGTCAACGAGCGCGCCGCCGAGCTTTTCGGTCGCACGCCCGCTGGTCTCGTCGGCAAGCACATCTGGACCGAGTTCCCGGAAGGGGTCGGGCAGCCGTTTCACGCCGCGTACGAACGGGCGATGAGCGAGCAGGTCGCGATCACGCTCGAGGCGTGCTACGAGCCGTGGGGGCGCTGGTTCGAGAACCGCATCTATCCGTCGCCGGAGGGGATCTCGGTCTTCTTCACCGAGATCACCGAACGCAGGCGCGCAGAGCAGGCGCTCCAGATGAGTCGCGCGCGGCTGATCGAAGCGCAGAGGGTGGCCCATGTCGGCAGCTGGGAGTGGGACGTCGCCGCGAACTCCGTGCTCTGGTCGGACGAGCTCTATCGCATCTACGGCGTCGCGATCGGCACCCGGCTCGAGGGCTACGAAGGCTTCCTCGCGCGCGTGCATCGCGACGACAGCGAGCAGACCAAGCAGGTCATCGGTCAGGCGCTGGCGGCGGGGACGCCCTTCGCCTACGACCATCGCATCGTGCGACCGGACGGCAGCATCCGCATGCTGCACACGCGCGGCGAGGCCATTCTCGTCGGTGACAAGGTGGCGCGGCTGGTCGGCAGCTGCTGGGATGTGACCGAGCTGCACACCACGACCGAGCAGCTCACGCGCACGGTGGCGCTGCTCGAAGCGACGCTGCAGGTGACCAGCGATGGGCTGCTCGTGGTCGACGAGAACGGACAGGTGGTGACGTTCAACGAGCGCTTCGTCGCGCTCTTCGCCCTGCCGGCCGAGCTGACTGCGAAGCAGGACTCGGCGTGGCTCCTCGGGTGGCTCGAGTCGCAGCTGGCGGCGCCGCGCCCGTTCATGGAGCGGATGCGCGCGCTCGCGGCGGACCAGAGCAGCGTCGATATGCTCAGGCTCATCGACGGCCGCCAACTGGAGGCGCGCTCGACTCCGCAGCGCGTCGAGGGCAACATCATCGGACGGGTGTGGAGCGTTCGCGAGCTGAAGCCGGCCGACGCTTGATGCGCGCCGTCGTCGTCGTCACCACGTTGCTGACGGCGACGGGGTGCGGCCATTCACGCGGTACGCTCGACGCGGCGCGCGCGCTGGCCGAAGAGGCGCACAAGCCGCTGGCGCCGGTGAGCGCCGCCGATCGAAGCGAGTATCTACGGCGGGCCCGCATCTTCGACGAGGTGACGGCGCCACGCGATCTGATGGCGGGGCCCGCCGACGCCCGCGCCTTCGCCTTCGTCTTCGGCGAGCGGGTCTCGTGTCACTTCATCGAGCCGCGTCGAGATCGCGTTCCCATCGGCGGCACGACCAAGAAGTTCTTCTGTGCGCTCAAGCGCGAGCGCGGGCGCGCCGACGTCAAGGTCAAGTACGGCAGCGACAATCCCGAGACCGTTGGTGAGGTGCTCGGCTCGCGACTCCTGTGGGCGCTCGGGATGGCGACCGACCGCAACTATCCGGTGCGCGTGCGCTGCCACGACTGTCCGGCCGAGCCGTGGCTCGCCTACCGCGACTATCCGAAGCCCGATCTGACCGAGCGCAAGACTCGCATGATCGAGGACGCCGTCATCCAGCGGCTCTTTCCCGGCGTGCCCATCGAGGAGTGCCTGCGCGCCGACGGCGGCCGCTGCGTCGCGGCGCGCGACGAACAGGGCTGGACCTTTGCGGAGCTCGACATCGTCGACGCGTCGGTCGGTGGCGCTTCGCGGGCGGAGGTCGATGCGCTGCGCCTGCTCGCCGCCTTCATCGCGCACGGCGACGACAAGGCGGCCAATCAGCGGCTGGTCTGTCCGTTCGGCGCCATCGATGCGGCCGGGCACTGCACGGCGCCGCGGCTCCTGGTAGCGGACCTCGGATCGACCTTCGGGCGTGGAGCGTCGCGCGTGTTCGGCATCATCGATCGCGACGCCCGCCCGCACTTCGCGTCCTGGTCGTCGCTGCCGATGTGGGAGGACGCGGCCAGCTGCCGCGTGCACTGGCTGACGCGCGCGTCGCCGGCGAACCCGACCATCGGTGAAGCGGGACGCGCGCTCCTGGCGGCGCGGCTGGCGGTGCTCGGCGACAGGCAGCTGCGTGATCTGTTCACGGTGGCGCGGGTGGAGTCGCTCGGGGAGAGCTACGCGTTCGACGGCGGCAAGCCGCGCGCGGTCACCGTCGACGATTGGGTCGCGGCGTTCAAGCGCCGGCGCGCCGCGCTCACCGACGCGCGCTGCCCGCGCTAAGCCGCGAGCGTGCGCCTGCGGGCGCTCAGAAGTGGGCGAGGTCGGTATGCCCGAAGTCGGTTGGGCTTTGTCCACCGTCGAAGGGCTGGCCGCCGATGTCGACCGGATAGCCGCCTCCGTCGAAGGGCTGGCCGCCGATGTCGACGAGGAAGCCGTCGTGCGGGCCACCGCATCCGCCGGCATCGACGGGACCGCCGGCGTCGTGCGTGACCTTGTTGCCTTCGCGTTGGCTCGTCGAATCGATCGGCGTGACACCGCAGCCGATCGGGAACAGAAAGAGCGCCAGCAGCACTGCTCGAAGCATTGTCCACCTCCGAGCGACAATGGGCGGAGCGGCGGCGGACCTTTCATCCGCGCGCGAGAATGCGTCAGAGATCGGTGGCGGCGTCGAACGGCGAGAAGGCGTCGAACGGCGAGAAGGCGTCACCGAAATCGGTGTCGGAGAGGTCGGTCGGATCCGAGCTCATGTCGCAGCCGTGGCAGCCGGGCATGTCGCCGAGATCGGCGCCGCCGTCGAGGGCGAGCGTGCCGAGAACGACGGTCGTGGTCGTGCAGCCGGCGCTGACGAAGAGGAGCGCGAGGAGGAGACGCTTCATGGCTCGAGCGCGCGGCGCGCCAGGGGCGCCCAGCGGCCGGTCGGGTAGCGCGAGAGGTAGCGTGCACCAAAGGCGGCGGCGCGCGGACGATCGCGGCCGAGCGTGGCCTCGAGGCCGAGGGCGAGGGCGTCTTCGGCGGCGATGCCGTCGGGGTAGCGATCGAGGTAGCGACCGAGCAGCGCGGCGGCGCGCGCGGCGTCATGCTCGTGGCGAAGGGCGCGCACGGCGGCGGTGAGGAGGCGCTGCTCTTCAGTCTCGACGGCGGCAGGCGCCGTCGACGCGGCGGTGCGTGCCGTGGCGGCGTGCGAGGGCGCGGCATGGAGCGGGGACGCCGCGACGATGGACCGCGCGGGCGCGGCGACCGGCGCGACGACGGACGGCGGCGGCGGCGCAGCGACGGGCGGCGGGGCTTCCGCGGCCGGCGCGGCGGGCTCGGGAGAACGACCCGACGCAGCCGGGCGGCGACGATGCGACGCGGCGTGCGTCTCCGCCGCCGGCGCCGCTTTGAGGCGTGCGCGAATCGAAAGCGCCACGCGGCCGATCATCGCGCTCGCGACCGCGACGCTGCAGATGACCGCGACGAGCAGCGCGAAGCGCACCAGCGACGCGCCGATCGGCGCCCTCCTCCGCCGTCGCAGCCGCCCGCGCACGCGCTGCTTGCGCGCCACGTCGTCGGCCAGCGGCCCACGCGACGACACCAGCTCGGCGGCGCGTGCCACCGTCGCATCCTCGGCGCTTCGCTGATCGCGCAGCCGCTTCATCGACGCCCCTCTTCCCCGAGCGCCGCCACGCGCGCCAGGAACTCCTTGCGCGCGTGATGGAGCCGGGTCCAGACGGTCGCCACCGGCACGTCGAGGATGGCGGCGATCTCCTCGCCCGAGTATCCCTCGATCTCGAACAGGGCAAAGGCGACGCGGCGCTTGTCGCTCATCGTGCGCAGCACGCGATCGAGGAGGCGCTGCGCCTCGCGCCGCTCGAGCTGCTCGACGGGCCCCGCGGCGGTGGAAGGCAGGTGATCGAAATCGATGCGCGAGCCGCGCGTCCACAGCCGCCGGAACCAGGCGCGGCGGCGATGATCGCTCGCCGTATGCGAGGCGATGCGATACAGCCACGCCGCCAGCCGCTCCCCGTCGAAGGCGCCGAGCTTGCGACGGACCACGAGGAAGACGTCCTGTCCGACGTCCTCGAGATCGGCGTCGGGGATGCCGAGCGCGCGCAGCCAGCGCAGGCAGGGCTCGAACCACGCCTCGTAGACCCGCGTGAAGTCGAGCGGCTCCCGATCCTGGGCGAGCCCCTCGGCGGCCGCGTGTAGATCCACTGCCGTAGATGGGCGCCGGTCGGCGGAACCTTCCATGGCTTTGACGAATTTGTAGATCGTCAGAATCACAGGCGCACCGTCAGTCCCAGCGCGCCGCCGACCCAGAGACGTGGGCTCGACCCGATCTTGCCCGCCGCGGTTCCCTCGACGACCAGGTCGTAGACCGCGAAGGGAATGCCGAGCTCCAGGCCGGCCTGGATGGCGAGACGCGGATGGACCCAGACCCGCAGCCACGGCGCGAGGCGGGCGCCGACGTCGAGGCGCGTCGAGGCGATTGCGTTGTTCAGCGACGGGGCGGAGAGGCGCAAGAAGGCGAGGACGAGGCCGACGTCGGCGCCGATTTCGAAGCGGTCGCGCGGCAGGACGAGGCGGACGCCGGCGTCGAACGGGACGCGCGTGACGCCGACGTCGACGCCCGTGGTTCCCGGGGTGCGCTGATTCGACGGCGCCAGGCCGGCGACTCCGACGGTGGCGGCGACGTAGCGGCCGCCGAGCGCGAGGCGCAGCGCGGCCCCGCCGGTGACGGTGCTGCCGCTGTCGGCCACGGCGGGCGCGCCGTCGACGACACCGCTCAGCTCCAGCTCCAGGCGCGAGAGCGCCGCGCTGTGTGGGCTCGAGCGGCGGCGGACCGTTGCGACCGTGAGCGGCGGCGCATCGTCGCGTCCTGGCGCTGGCGCGGAGGAGCGCGTCGTCGTGGGCGTCGGAAGTGCGACCGGCGACGAAGCCGACGACGAAGCCGGGCCCGATCGCGACGCGGATGTCGCAGTTTCGGCGGCAGCGCTCGTCGTCGGCGGCGGGGTCGGCGCCGGCGTCGTCGGTCTCGGCGTCGTGGGCCGCGGCGCGAGCGGTCCAGGCGGCTCGTCGCGCGGCGGTGCCACGGGAGGATCCAGAAGCAGCGTCGCCGCCACTGCCGCCGCCGTCGCGCGCTCGCTGCACCGTCGCGCGTCGTCGCTGAGCATGCGCTCGCGCCCCGCCGCGCGCACGACGTAGCCGACGCCGTCGTCGGCGATCTCGATCCGCTCGCCGGCGCCTTCGCCGACCTCGATGCGCAGTCGCGGATGGAGCCGCTCCATCGCACGCGCCACTGCCGCCGCCGTCGGACACGCCGAGGCGCCGGCCACGACGAGCCGCGCGGGCAGCTCGGCGCGTACGGGCGCCCCCCACGTCAGCGCGATCGCGATTACGGCGGCGCGGAACACTTCCGCCAGCCCTACCGCGCCTCCGATCCTCCGCGCAAGCACGATGGGCCAGACCCAGCAACCCATGTGCCAGTTGCAGCTCGGGGCAACCGCGCGAAAGCGCGGGCGCCGCGTGGACCGCCAGGCCTCAGCGGGGACTCGTGTCGTCAGCGCGCAGACCCATCGATCGTGGCGCGTGCGATGCAGCGCATTTCTACATGCGCGTTCATCACCTCAACTGCATCTCGAGCTGCCCGCTGGGCGGCAAGCTCATGGACGATCGCAGCAACGCCCTGCGCGGCCGCCTGGTCAATCACTGCCTGCTCGTCGAGACGGCGACCTCGCTGGTGCTCGTCGATACCGGCTTCGGTCTGCGCGACGTCGAAGCGCCGCGGACGCGGCTGAGTCGCTTCTTCCTGGCGCTCAACAGCCCCGAGCTACGCCGCGAGATGACCGCGGTGCGTCAGATCGAGCGACTCGGCTTCGATCCGCGCGACGTGCGCAACATCGTCCTGACGCACCTCGATTTCGATCACGCCGGCGGCCTCGACGACTTTCCGCACGCGGCCGTGCACATGCTCGCCCTCGAGCGTGACGCGGCGGTGGCGCAGCGCACCCTGCTCGATCGCATGCGCTACCGACCGCAGCAGTGGGGCCTGACCGCGGCGAACTGGCACGCCTACCAGGCGGGCGAGGGCGAGCCGTGGCTCGGCTTCGATTGCGTCCGCGATCTCGACGGGGTGGCGCCGGAGATCTTGATGCTGCCGCTCATCGGCCACACGCTCGGCCATGCGGGCGTGGCCATCGAAGGCGATCACGGATGGATCCTCCTCACCGGCGACGCCTACTTCTTCCACCGCGAGATGGATCTCGAGCGCCCGTACTGCACGCCCGGGCTGCGGCTGTATCAATGGATGATGGAGAAGGATCGCGGCGCCCGCTTGTGGAACCAGAAGCGGCTGCGCGCGCTCAAGATGCAGCAGGGCAGCGAGGTGCGGATCTTCTGCTCGCACGATCCGACCGAGTTCGAGCGGCTGGCCGGCCGCCCGGCGTGGGACCCGGCCGCCAACGTCCGGCCCAGCGCCGCACCGATGCAGATCGTCGTCGACAACGACGAGGGCCTGCGCGGACGCTAACGCGCGCTCAGGTGCGGCCGCGGCCGCCGCAGTGGCGGCGCACGACCTCGAGGATGGCCGAGAGCTCGAGCGGCTTGCGCAGGTACTCGGACACGCCGACGTCGGCGGCCTTCTGATCGGTCGATCCGTCGCCGGAGATGATCACGACCGGCAGCGCCTTGAGCGCCTCGTCCTTGGTCTGCTCGGCGCGAAATTCCCATCCGCTCAAGACCGGCATCATGAGGTCGAGCAGGATGACGCACGGGCGCGTGCCGTCGCGCAGGCGGTCGAGCGCCTCGCGACCATTGGACACGCGGGCGACGCGGTAGCCGCGCAGCTCGAGGATGTCGCCGATCGAATCGCGGATGTCCGCATCGTCGTCGACGACCATGACGCAGGGTGATTCGTCGCTCACGCGTTTCGTCCTGGGCGCACTATATCACTTCGCCCGGCGCGGCAGCTCGACGGTGAAGGTGGCGCCCTCCCCCGGGATCGAGGTGACGGTCACCGTGCCGCCATGGGCGTCGACGATCTGACGCACGATGAAGAGCCCGAGACCGAGGCCGCCATAGTGCTGCGCCGACACTCCGCGCTCGAAGCGCTCGAAGATGCGCGCGTGAGCCTCGGGCGTGATGCCGATGCCGTGGTCGGTCACCGACAGCGTCGCCGTGTCGGCGCCGCCGCGGACGCGCAGCTCGATGGGATGACGGCCGCCGAACTTCATGGCGTTGGTGAGGAGGTTCGTCACGACCTGGTCGAGGCGCGGGGCGTCCCAGCGGCCCACCACCGGCTGGCCGTCGACGGTCACCGGGCAGCCGGCGACGCCGAGCTCCCCTTCGAGCCGCGCCACCGTCGCGCGCGCCACTTCGGTGAGATCGACGCCGTCGACGGGCGCCAGCTCGAAGCGGCCGGCCTGGATGCGCGAGATGTCGAGAAGCGCGTCGATGAGACGACCGAGATGGCGGCTCTGTCGCACCGCGGTCGCGGTCGCCCGCGCCACCACCTGCGGCGGCGCCTCCGCCAGCGTGCCGTGGAGCGCCATCTCCTCGAGATTCTGGATCGCCAGGCGCAGCGACGTCACCGGCGTGCGCAGCTCGTGCGACGCGACCGACAAGAACTCGTCGCGCGAGCGCAGCGCCTCCTCGGCGGCGCGCCGGGCGTGGTGCTCCTGCTCGAACAGCTGCGCGCGCTCGGCCTGGGCGCGCAGGCGGTCGGTGATGTCGGCGATCACGACGGTGATGCCCGCCACCTGTCCGGCGATCTGCACGAGCGGCGCCACGGAGACGCTGACGTCGAACTCGGTCCCGTCGCGGCGCATGCAGGTCGTCTCGACGTTGAGAAACGACTCGCCGCTGAAGACACGCGGAACGTTGACCTCGAACTCGGCCTGCCGGTGAGGCGGGACGATCGGCAAGCGTTGACCGACGATTTCGGCGGCACGGAAGCCGAACATCTGCTCGGCCGCGGGATTCCAGGTGCGGACCGCGAGGTCGGCGCCGATCGAAAACATCGCCAGCGGCGATGACTCGAAGATGGCGCGCAAGGTGGCGTTGCTCTCGCGCAGCGCCTCTTCGGCGCGCTTTCGCGCCGTGATGTCCTCGAGGATGCCGACGCCGCCGATGAGCCGGCCGTCCTCGTCGCGGATGGCGGCGAAGTCGGCGCGCAGCGGTGTCACCTTGTTGGCGGTGACCGAGCGGTAATCGCCCTCGAAGTGCGCGCGCCCGCCGACGAGCGCTTCGCGAACGCACTCGACGACGAAGGTGTCTTTGAGCGTCAGCTGATTGAGACCGATGAGGGCGCGCTTCGACGAGCCCATGACGCTCACGAACTGATCGTTGCAGGCGGTGATGACGCCGCGGTGATCGAAGTGCCAGATGCCAACCGGCGCGTGATCGAACACCAGGCGGTAGCGCGACTCGGCGGTGTCGGTGTCCTCGATCTCGGTGTCGGCGAAAGTATCGGGCCGACGGTGCAGCGACAGGATGAGGACGTCGGTGTCGAAGAGCGAGGGCGTGCAATCGACGTCGATCTCGACGCCGTCGGAGCGCAAGGTCGCGACGCGGAACGAGCGCTCCGGCGAGTGGCGCACATGCTCACCGAGATAGACGTGCAGCGGCGCGCCGGCGAAGGTGTGAAAACGAGCCGGCACCAGCGTCGTGAGTCGCTGGCCGCTCAGCCGCTCCCGCGGCCAGGCAAGCAGCCGCCCCGCCGCGGCGTTGGCCCAGCGCACCTCACCGTCGGGCCCGACCACGAGTGTCGGCACGACCACCGCCTCTAAAATCCGCAGCGCCTGTTCGCTGTCGATCCCGCCCATGCCAACCCCGCGCATAGCTTACCTCCAGTCGGCCTCGGGGGCACGCCTGTCGAGGCGCAGGGTCGACGCCCGATGCGCGCGGCTAGGCGCGGGCGGCGATGAGCGCGCGGCGTGCGCCGTAGATCGCACCGCCGATGGCGGCCAGCTTGGCGAGGCGCGTGACGGTCGCCACCCAGCGTACCCGACGCGGCGGGACCGGCAGCCCGCGCGGCGCCCGCTCGGCGAAGAGCTCGATCATCGCCGCGGTGAACGCGCGCAGATCGAGCGGGCTCCGGCTCGACACCCAGTTGTCGTCGCGGACGACCTCGCTGTCCTCCCACTGGCCGCCCGCGTTGCGCACGTCGTCGGCGATGCCCGGCCACGAGGCGAGGCGGCGCCCGTCGATGAGGTTGGCCGAGATGAGCACCGCGGGTCCGTGGCACAGCGTCGCGATCGGCTTCTTGGCGCGATCGAACTCGCTTACGAAATCGAGCACCCGCTCGCTCTGGCGCAATAGGTCCGGATTGACGAATCCGCCCGGCAGCAGCAGCGCGGCGTATTCCTCGGGATCGCTCTGGAACACCGTGTCGTCGACCGCGAGCTTCTTGCCGCGCCAGATGAAGTTGACGCTGCGAATATTGCCGGGCCTGAGCGAGATCAGCCGCACGTCGGCGCCCGCCTTACGCAGCGCCCGCATCGGCAAGGTCGCCTCCACCTGCTCGACGCCGTCCACGGCGAGGACGGCGACGCGCACACCCTTCAGTCTCTTTCCCATGACGGCCAAAGATAGCGCCCGCGGCTCGAGCGCGATCGGGCGAGGACCCGTCAGGGCCCGCTCCGACGTAGATCAGAAGCCGGTACCTGACCGCCTCTTCGCGCCCGCGGTTGCGGTAGCCGTGCGGAACATCGCCGCCGAAGGTGATGGCGTCACCGGCGTCGCCACGCTCACGGCCGTAGCGGCGAGTCGGATGCATGGAGTCTTCTTACAGTGCGACCTGGAAGCGGCCGATGAGCGCATGCTCGGTGGGGCGATTGGTGGGCGCGCCGCCGTTGGTGCCGTCGGGGGCGCCGCCGTGGAAGAACTCGGTGTGGTCGTAGTCGAGGTTGAAGCGGGCGTTGGCGGTCAGGTACCAGTTGAAGCCGACGCCAAAGGCGCGCGCCTGCTCGGCCGACTTCGTCGGATCGGCGAAGGCGGGGAACGCGGCGGGATCGACGCGCAGCTCGTGATAGCGCGCCACCAGCTCGACGGCGCCGATCTGCGGATGCTTGAAGTCGATGGGCCGCGTCGGCACGACACCGTCGAAGGCGGCCCGATCGCCGGGTGTGAGCACCACCGAGAGCAGCACCTGCCAGGCCTGGTTGGCGAGCGGCCTGGTGTTGTCGAAGCCGCGCGTGACCACCTGCGACGAGTAGACGTACTCGGCGAGCAGCCCGAAGTGCCAGGCATACCAGTAGAGCTGCGGCGTGAGCCGGTAGCGCGTGCCGTCGGCGAAGGTGACGCCGTCCGGTTTGGTGGGGTCGGCGAGGTAGCTGAAGAAGACGTTCTGGCCGGGCGTGCGGAAGCTGGGGACGTTGGGGGCGGCGGTGCGGCCGCGCTCCTGGCCGTAGGTGGCGGCGAAGCCGACGCCGAGATTGTTGAAGAGCTTGTCCCGCAGCGGACGCAGCGGGTGGGCGAAGAGACGGACCGCCAGCTCCTTGCCGTCGTGCACGTCGAGATCGGGCGTGGCGGCGCCGTCGACGACGCCGTTGAAGTAGCCGATGGCGTAGGAGAGCGCGCCGCCGGCGACGTCGCCGTTGAGCGTCACGCCAACGTCGCGGTTGGGCACGAGGGAGGTGGGGAAGGCGCGCTCGTTGAAGTGCAGGTTGCCGGCGCTCTGCAGGCGCTCGAGGCCGACGGGCGGCTTGAACTTGCCGGCGCGGATGCGGAAGAACCGCCACGGGCGGAGCTCGGCGTAGGCGTCGTAGAGGATGACCTGGTTGTTGCCGAAGTCGGGCATGATGCGAAAGTCGATCAGGTCGAAGAAGGTGGCGTCGAGGATGGGGCGGACGCGGCGCAGGAGGAAGGTGTCGGCGAGCGCGAACTTGTGATCGTCGAAGAAGGCGCGGCCGTCGGCCTGGAGGAGGCCGCGCAGGGCGACCTGGGTCTTGCCGTCGGCGCTGCGCAGAATGAAGCCTTTGCCGCCGAAGCTGACGCTGCCGGCGTCCCTGGATTTGGCGGCGGCTTGCTCGGCGGCTCGCTCGATCTGACGGGCGAGGATGCGGTGCTGCTGCTCTAGATCGTCGACGCGGCGGAGGAGCGCGCCGGCTTCGGCGGCGGAGAGCGCTGGAGCTTCGGGCGGCGGCACAACGGGGGGCGCAACGGCGGGGGCGGCAACGGTGGCCGGCGTCTGCTCCTGAGCGACGGCAGCCGCGGAGACGAGCACGATCAAGGCGGAAGCGAAATGGCGCATGAACATCTCCGGTATCCGTTAAAACGGATATTCATCCCGGATAGCAGCACACGACGCCACGCGTCAACTACATTTCATTCTACCGTCGAGGGTTACAGCTCCACCGGCGTCCGCCATAACGGACGCTCGCAATCAACGGGCCTGCGCGCGGCTAGCTCACAGCCCCGAGCAGGTGGTGAAGGCCGAGTCGCAGCCGGCCTTTTGCGTGCAGTCGCGACACTCGGGACTGGTGGCGCCGTTCTGCAGGCAGGGGGCCGAGCAGTTGTTGATGCCGCAGATGATCACCGTCGTCCAGCAGGTGTTGCAGTTGGCGGTGATCGTCTTCTGGGTCGCGTCCATGATCTTCATCGTCAGGCAGTCGGCGCACGACTTCGGAGGCATCGTGTCTTTGTCGGCGTAACAGGCGAGGCCGCACGCCGAGGCGGCCGAGTCCATGGCCGGCTTGCCGATGGCGGTGTCATTCGCGTTGGTGCAGGCGCCGCTCCTGGCCGTCGCCATGTCGACGCCATTGCCGCCGACACCACCGGCCCCTCCGCCGCTGCCGCCGCCGCCACCCGTACCGCCGCCGTTGTCCCCACCGCACGCTGCGAACATCAGTGCGACTCCGACGAGAAACGCGAAGCTACGTCCCACTCGATTGGTCATGTTCGCCACCCTTGTCGTTGTTGTTCCCCGCCAGCTGTCCGCGGCAATCCCTGCGATCGCCACGACGACACGCTCAGGGATCCGTGCGCGCTGGAACATGTTCTAGTCCGACATCGGCTGTCAAGTGAAACATGTTCTACTCACGAGACCCCAACCACTACCCCACTCGACAGAGCCCAGATTAGGGGCGGGCCTCGACTGCGCCTGGCTCGACGCGACCGACAAGCATGCGGCCGGTCGCATCGCGCGATCGTGGAGGAGGCGTGACATGGGCGTGAAGCGGAAGACTGTTCAAGAGCGCGTATGGATGGCGGGACTGCTGCTGCTACTGCCGTCGCTGGCGTCGGCCGATCAGACCTGCGCGGGAGGGCCGACGCCGGTGCCGCCGCAGACCGATCCCGACACCGGAAAGATGTGCAACCCGAGCGCGTGCACGCCCGGGTTTTGCGCGCGGGGCGACATCGCGCCGCTCTCCGCCCTCCCCAATTTGCAGAATCGACTGGTCACCCTCGACTGCAGCCCGCACAGCGTCGCGCCGGTCAACATCTTCGCCGAGGCGCCGGGCGCCGCCGGACGGAGCATGCTGTTCCAGTACTACCTCCTCGACTCGACCTCGTTTCAACCGAGCGTCTTCACCACCAAGATCCCCGGGCTCAACGACGACCCCGAAACCCAGAAGACGGTATGGGGCGCCAACTGCAACCTCTCTACCATCGGCGCCGTGCGCCTGGCGCTCGAGCCCAAGGCGGGCCTCCCGGTCGATCCCGACGATCCGCGCGCCTTCATCGACGTGTTCACCGACATCCGCAGCCTCTTCGTCATCAACAACGAGAGCGGCTGGTACGAGGGGTGGATGATCCACGATCTGCGCGTCGCCTCCGTCGGCCCCAAGAGCTCACGCGGCCGCGCCCCCTTCGGCATGATCACGGCCGAGGATGCCAAGCTGCTCGCCGCCATGGGGCAGGGCAACAACGCCGTCGCCGGACGCTTCTTCACCGTCGACGGCAACGCGCCGCGCCTGCCCAGCCCCAGTGACCACTTCCCCGATCGCGTCAGCAATCTGGTGCCGATTCAACTCAGCATGGGGGCGTACAACGCGCTCCAGCAATCGGACGTGCACGCCTATTGGGAGTTCAACTACACCACCAACTGGATCCATCCACTCTACGAGCTGCCCGTCGCGGGCGGCTTTCCCGATCGCTCCGCGACGCAGCCGGCCGACACCTATCGCGACGGCGAGATCGGGCGCTTCTCGTCGGTGGTCCCGGGCGAGGAGCTCAACGAGGTGCGCGAGCGCGGCGAGACCGTGCGCTTCGGTGACAACCCCGATCGCCCGCGCGACACCGATCGCTTCGAGGGTCCGGCGACCCAGCGCGAGTCGCGCCAGCGCTTCGTGCCGAGCGGGATTGCACGCGAGGTGTTCCTCAACGTCTTTCAGCGGCTGCACTCGTTCGAGCCGGGACAGCACAACCTCGGGCAGCGCCTGGTCGATGGCTACAAGGCCGCCATCGCGCTGGTCGACACCAACCACGACGGCATCATCTCCGCCGAGGAGGGCGACATCGATACCCCCAACGCCAATTGTCCGCAGAAGGACAACACCTGCATCTATCTCATCCCGCGCAGCTTCAACCGCTTCGCCGTGACGCGCGAGCTCAACGACGGGCTGTTGGCGCCGCGCTTCGCCCCGTCGACGCGCGGCTGGGCGCTGGCCGGCCCCATCGTCACCGGCTTCCCCGTCATCCCCGCGTCGCAAAGCGAAGACAGCGACGATCGCTAGAATCCTCGCTAGTGACCGGGCGTCGCCGGCGGGGCGAGCAGGATCGAGTGGCGCGCCACCACCTGCCAGCGCCCGCCGCGCTTGACCCAGACGTCGAGAAGCGAGAAGTCGCTCTTGACCTCTTTGCTCCCGGTCCGCGGATCCGGCGCGTCCTTGAGCACGTGCCAGAAGAAGACGCCGCGCGCGATGGCGACGTCTCCATAGACTTGCACGCTCCATCCGTCGCGCAGCTCGGCGGCTTTGGTCTGCCACTTGTCGGCCGTGGCCATCCACTTGACCCTCGGCGTCGTCCCGGCGGCGGTCGTGAGCGTGAACTCGTCGCCCAGCATCTGCTCCAACTTGCTGCGCTCGGGCGTCATGAGCGCGGCCGCCCACTCCTTTTCGCGACGCAAGACCTCGTCGACCACGACGCCGGGCTTTGCCGCGACAGCCGTATCCGACGCCCGAGCAACAGCCGTTCCGAGTAGCAGCAGCCCCAATAGGGTCGCCATGGCAACACCAGTCATCCGCATCCCGACAGCGTACCTCGAACGAGCACGCGTCGGCGAGCGACCTTCAAGGCGAGACGATGACCGACGCCGGGCTGCCCGGCGGTGGCGTGTCGAGCACCAGAGCGTTGCTACGTTTTTCGTAGCGGCAGCCGCCGCAGTCGACGGTGTAACCGTTCGGGTACGCGCGATCGGGCACCACGATCTCCGTCGGCAGCGGCGACGACTGATCGGCGGTGTACTGGAAGGTGAAGGTGGCGGTCGCCGCGTCGAAGGCGTACGAGATGGGATTGCCGGCCACGCGCTCGGGAAATGGCCGCACCAGCGCGTCGATGAGCACGGTCTTCTCGCTGCCATCGGGCGCCAGCATCCCGTAGCCGTCGCTCTTGTCGTACGCCCAATACATCGTGCCGCCGGCGACCGCCCCCGCGGCGTCGTACTGCGCGCTCATGTACTCGACGATGCCGGGCGCCGACGCCATCCCGCCGTACTCGCCGATCCACAGGCCGGCGTCGAGGGCGCGCGCTTCTCCGGCGAGCTTGGCGACATTGTCGAGGATCTGCTGGCGGTGCGTCGGGTCGAAGCCGCCGCCGCCTTCGGCCGATTGATCGTACGAGTGCGGCGCGTAGATCACGTCGCGGAAGTCGAACGCGGTCAGGCCCGTCGCGATGCCGGCGTTGCGGCTGGAGCTCGGTTCGAGGAACGCGACCCAGGCGGGTGCCTTGCCGCGCACCGCCGCGACGACGGCGGCGTAGAGCGGCTTCAGCCGATCCTCTTCGAAGTCGAAGATCGAGTACGAGCCCCACTCCGGCTCGTTGAGCACGTCGAAGCCGATGACGGCGGGCTCGGCGGCGAGTCGTTCGGCGACGTGGCGCCACGCGTCGACGAAGTGCTGCTGCATCTCGGCGCGCGCGTAGAACCCGTCGACGCACGCGACCACGTTGGCGTCGAGCGTGTTGACGAACCACGGCATCTGCGGAACGAACGCGGCGTAGCGCGCGGCCTCGCACGTCCAGCGCGGGGCGCCGTCGAAGCCGAAGCCTTCGCCGTAGACATCCTCGTGCATGTCGAGGACGACCCAGAGACCGGCGGCCTGCGCCCAGGCGAGCCGCGCGGCGACGTGGTCGAGGTAGGCGTCGTCGTAGCGCCCTTGTTCGGGCTCGACCGCCGCCCAGGTCATGACGAAGCGGACGGCGTTCATGCCCCACTCGGCGCGGACGCGGTCATAGTCGGCGGCGACCTTGTCGTCGAGGTACGGCGCGTTCTTCTGCGCGCCCGAGAGGTTCACGCCGCGCAAGATGACCGCGCGTCCGTCGGGCGCGCGCAGAAAGCCGCCGCTGACGTGCCAGCCCGTCACGGGCTTGCCGCAACCGGCAGCAGCGACGAGGACGACGAGCGCGAAACCGAGCAAGGTCCGCATGCGCGATCACACTACCGCATCCTGGTCGCGTGGTGACTGCCGGCACGACGCTTGCCGAGAAGTGTTCGCGAATCGATTTTGGGGGAACAGACTCGGCGGAGCTGAGTTGTACAGTTTGGAGGTAACAAGATGAAAACTGCACTGCCCTTGATGGCGTTATTGGTAGGAAGCACGGCGTTGGCGCAGCCCTCACCGTCGGAAGCGACCAACCCGGCGACGGCGACCCAGGCGAGCTCTGCGAACGACGCGGCCACCGCGATCGCGAATCACCTGGGCCTCGACGCGACGACGGCGTCAGCCGTCGCGCAGACGCTCGCGAAGTATCGGGCCCAGCTCGAGCCCGTTCGGCAAGCGGAGCAGCAGACGGCGCAGGCGCTGCAACAAGAGCTCGCCGCCGCGCAGCCGGATCCTGCTCGCCTCACGCAGTTGGCCAACCAGCTGACGAGCGGTCGACAACAGGTCGAAGCCGTCGACGCGCAGGAGCTCGCCGAGCTCCAGCAGGAGCTGACGCCTGCTCAATTTGCCAAGCTGGTGCTGCGCCCCGCGACGAGGCGAGGGCGCATGTCTCCGCAAGGATCGTCCGGAGCGCCGACAGCGACCCCGTCGCCACAGTGACATCGGCGAGGCGCTCGCGCAGGCGAACGCTCGCCGGTCCGATCAGCGGGGGCCGTGTCCGCCGCCGCCGGCGTGGCCCCCTCCGAAGCCACCGTGTCCTTCGTGGCCCCCTCCCTCTTCGTACCCGCCCCAGTGTGGCGCGCCGACGACAAAGTCGCCGCCATAGCCGAGGTAACCGGCGCCGTACCAGGGGCCGCCCCAGCCGCCGTCGCCGACGCCCCACTCGGGACCGTAGCCATAAGCGACCTCCGGGTCGACGCGAAGCCGGTCGAAGGTCGTTCGCTCGGTCGCCTGCTGCTCGGGCGTATTGACGTGCCAGACGACATCGAACTCAGGGACCTGCGCCGCTGACTGCATATTGGCCGGAAGCGGATAGAACAGATCGATGGTCCGCTTGCCGCCAGCGGGAATCGTGACCGAGGGCAGGCCCGCCAGACCCTCGCGCGTCGTGACGAGAGCTGGCTCCACTTGCTGACCACCCGGTAACACGATGACCTGCTGGCGCGTATCCATGGTCCAGGCCGCCTGACTGTTGTCGTTCACGATCATCCGCACGTGCACGGCCTTCTGGCTCTGGTCGGGATTCTTGCTCGGCGTGATCTTGCTCATCCCAAACGACGCGAGCCGCACGTCGCCTTGAGGCGCCGTCGATGGAATCTGGTAGTCAGCCGCCACTCGCCCTTTCATCGTGGCCGTCGCATTTTCGGCCGGCCGATACACGTAGCTCGGCGCGCACGCCGCCATCGCGAGCCCGCACGCCATTACGAGAGTCTGTCTACTCATCGCCTTCCTCCTCGAAGCAGAGCCCTGCATCAACCAATCCGCTCCACGATGGCGTGGTCGAGCCGGAAGCGCATATTCGCGCTCATGGACCTGGTTCACTGATGGTCGACGCGAGCGACGGCACGCTGAGCGAGCGCGCTCTCGCTGCGCTCGCGGTGGTCCTCGCTGCGGTCGCCGGGTACGTCGATGCGCTCGGATGGGACCTGCTCTCGCACGTGTTCGTCGCCAATATGTCCGGTAATACGATTGCGCTCGGCAGGGGGGTCGCCCAGCGCGACCTGGGTGAAGCCGCCGCGCGACTCTGGCCGATCGTGACCTTCGGCCTTGGGGTTTTCACGAGCGAGATCCTGTACGAGGCCGCGCGTCGGCGCGGGCGGCGGTCGGGGGCCGGCTGGACGTTGGGCCTCGAAGCGGGCGCCCTGGCATTCGCGTTGGCGCTGCCATGGCCGCCGGCTACCTCGACCGCAAGTGTCCACTACTACCTGGCGACGGGCCTTCTGGCGGTCGCAATGGGGCTGCAGAACGCGACCTTGATTCGGGTTGGCGCTTCCAGCGTCTACACGACGCACGTCACCGGCAACCTGACGCGGCTGGCACGCGAGGCGGCGCACTCGCTCTTCTGGTTGATCGATCGCGCGCGCGGCCGCGCCTCTGGCCGCCTGTCGTCACAGCGATCGTCGAGGCGCGTCGCGCTGATGGCGGCGATGTGGACCGCCTACGCTTTCGGTGCCGCGCTCGGATTTGCCGCCGTGGAATACTGGCATCGACAGAGCGTCGCCGCGGCCATCGTCGTGTTGACTGCCCTCGTCGCGCTCGACGCAATCCGTCCGGTCGGTGGCCACGAGGACTCCGGCGAGCCGAGCCCGATCTTCTGAGCGGCAGAGCTGGCGACGCTCAGCTGGCGAGCGCCAGCGGCTGTGGGTGCAGCCAGCGATCGAGCGCCTGAAGGACGGCGCGCAGCTGCCAGACGAGGGCGACCACGCGGCGGGCTTCGGCGCGGCTGAAGGACGCAGGGCGCACCGAACCGAGTTGCGGCAGGAGCTGGTCGGCGTAGCTCTGGGCCTCGAGAATGCCATAGATGGTCGGCTCGTCGGCGGCGGCGTTGGCCACGGCGAGCGCCTTTTCGATCGATCGGCGGAGCAGTTGCGCTTCGGTCATGATTTCTCCTTCGCGTGTGACTCGAACGATCAACGGACCGGTAGGCGATCAATTCCCGATTGCGCGCACAATTGCGCGCGAGGCAACGCGCGCCGTCGGAAGCGCGTCGAAGGGCGCGCTCACCATCGAGCTCGCTATGGCAGCGAGCGGGCGGCACGCCGGGGTTGCGCGCTTCAGTCGGCCGGTCACAGTTGGTGCATGAAGAAGCTCGCCCTCCTCGTTCCGCAGATCGCTCTCGCGGTCACGCTCGTCGGTTGTCAGAACACCTCCGGCAACACCGCGGTCACCTGCAGCGCGCTCACCACGACCAAGGCGTCGCCGTCGCCCAACTGGGGCGGAACAGTGTTCACCATTGTCATGGAGAACAAGGGCCTCGGTCAGATTCGCGGCAACGGCGGTGCGCCCTTCATCAATCAGCTCATCAAGCAGAACGCGCTGGCGGGGGCATACCACGACTCCTACGTGCACCCGAGCGAGCCGAACTACTTGTGGATGGTCGCCGGCGAGAACTTCGGCGTGCTCAACGACAACGATCCGGGCGCGACCAACCACATCGCCACGGCGTCGCACCTGGCCGATCAGCTCGAGGCGGCCGGGCTGAGCTGGAAGAGCTACCAGGAGAGCCTCGGGCCGGGATGCGGCCTGAGCTCGAACGGCGACTACGCGGCCAAGCACAACCCATTCGTCTATTTCGACGACATCAACGGCTGGGACGGCACCAAGGTGAACGTGACCCAGCGTTGCACCGACCACATCGTCGACTACTCGCAATTCGACGCCGATCTGGCCGCGGGCAAGCTGCCCAGGTACGCGTTCATCACGCCGAACCTGCAGAACGACATGCACGACGGCTCGATCGCCGCCGGCGATCAGTGGCTGGCGCGCGAGGTGCCGAAGATCCTCGGCTCCGACGCGTTCAACAAGGGCGGCGTGCTTTTCCTCTTGTGGGACGAGGGGCAGGCGGCCGGTATCACCACCGGCGACGATCCGCCGTTCATTGTCATCTCGCCGAATGCGAAGCCGGGCTACGAGTCGAAGATCGTCTACGACACGAGCTCGTTCTTGAAGACGGTGCAAACCATTCTGGGAATCGACACGCTGCCGTGTAACCCGCAGGGCGCGTCGGTGCAGGCGATGGACGACCTGTTCACGGTGCCGCTGTCCGGCGGCGGGACGGCGACGCCGGCGGACGCGGGGACGCCGGCGACAGCGACGACAGCAACACCGACGACAGCAACAGCAACACCGACGACGACGACACCGACGACAGCGACACCGACGACGACGACAGCGACGCCGACACCGACACCGACATACTGACCCCTGTCGCCTTGTCCGGAGTCGGTGAAGTCCTCGACGGAACCCAGCTGAATTTGCGCTTTTCCCCGCTTACGAGCGCTGCGTCGACGAAAGAGCGTTCTAGGTAGCCGCACGATCGTGCCGACGTTCCGCCGGACGAATGGGGGACGCGCCAGCCAATATATTCGCCGCAGTCTCCGCACCGGCGAGCCGGACGAGCGAGCTATCGCTGTTCGTCCTCGCGGTGACCGGAGCCATCTTCTTCGTCGTCTTCGGCCTCACCATCGTTGCGGTGGTGCGCTTCCGTCGCCGCGACACGGATGATGGACGGGAGCCGCCGCAAGTGTACGGCTCGAATCAGCTCGAAACCGCGTGGACGGTGGTGCCCGTCCTCATCGTCCTGGTGCTCGCGCTCACCACGGCGCGAGTCATTCAATCGATTCAGGGAGTGACGCGGCCGGCGAACGCGATCGACGTCATCGTGATCGGCCATCAGTGGTGGTGGGAGCTCCGCTATCCGGGGCTGGGAATCGTGACCGCCAACGAGCTCCACGTGCCGGTCTCGGACCCACTGGCGCCGACGCCGACCTGGCTCACGCTGCTCTCGGCAGACGTCGCGCACAGCTTCTGGGTGCCGCGCCTCGCCGGTAAGACGGATCTCATTCCCAATCGCGTCAATCACATGTGGATCGCGCCGACCGCGCCGGGAGTCTACGTGGGCCAGTGCGCCGAGTACTGCGGCACCCAGCACGCCAAGATGCTCTTGCGCGTCTACGTGCACCCGCGCGACGAGTTCGAGCGATGGGCGCAGGCGCAGAGGCAGGGCGACCCGCAGGTCCCGTCCGAGCTGGACGCGGTGGTAGCCGGCAGGCGCGTGTTCGAAAGCAACGCCTGCATCAACTGCCACTCGGTTGCAGGGACCGTCGGAAACGGACGATACGGGCCGGACCTCACGCACCTCATGAGCCGCGCGACGCTCGCCGCGGGCGCCGCCCCGCTGTCGCCGGAGACGTTGCGTGCCTGGATTCGCGATCCCAACGGCATCAAGCCGGGCGCGCACATGCCGGCAATGAAGCTGACCGAGCAACAGATCGATCAACTCGTCCAGTTTCTCCTGACGCTTCATTGAGACGAAGAGAGAGGCAGCGATGGGCGTTCCAGCGCCACGAACGACGGCCATGACGGGCGAAGCCGCGGTCACGACGCGCGAGGTCGAGGCGCGCTTCTGGCAGCGGCTTCACGAATGGATCGTTACCGTCGACCACAAGCGCCTCGGCGTGATGTACGTGCTCTACGCGCTCCTGTTCCTCCTCATCGGCGGCAGCGAGGCGCTCTTGATCCGGCTTCAGCTCGTGGCGCCGCACAATACGCTGCTCGCGCCGCAGACGTTCAATCGACTGTTCACGCTGCACGGCACGACGATGGTGTTCTTCGTCGGGATGCCGCTGATCTTCGGCTTCGCCAACTACCTCGTGCCGCTCATGATCGGTGCGCGCGACATGGCCTTCCCCCGGCTCAACGCGTTCAGCTTCTGGATGAGCGCATTCGCCGGGCTCCTCCTCTACTTCAGCTTTCTCGGCGCCGAGGGGCTCTACGGCGCCGGCAGTGCGCCCGACGTGGGCTGGTTCGCCTACGCGCCCCTGACCTCGCGCGCGTTTTCGCGCGGGCACTCGACGGACTACTGGATCCTCTCCATCTTCCTCTCCGGCGTCGGCTCCATCGGGACCGCCGTCAACATCATCACCACCGTCCTCAGCCGTCGCTGCCCTGGGATGACGCTCGGCAAACTGCCCCTTCTGTGTTGGTTCTACGTCGTCGACTCGGTGCTGGTGCTGGTTGGGGTCCCGCCGCTGGCGGCGGCGCAGCTGATGCTGCTCGCCGATCGTTTCCTCGGCGCCCACTTCTTCGATACCCAGGCCGGCGGCTCGGCCGTCTTGTGGCAGCACTTCTTCTGGATCTTCGGCCACCCCGAGGTCTACATCCTCATGATTCCCGGCTGGGCGTTCGCCTCCGAGATCATCCCGGTCTTCTCGCGCAAGGCGATCTTCGGCTACCCGGTCCTCGTCGGCGCGGTGATCGCCATCGGCTTCGTCTCCCTCAGCGTGTGGGCGCACCACATGTTTGCCGTCGGGATGTCGATGACGGCGAACACCTTCTTCATGGTCGCGACGCTGCTGGTCGGCATCCCGACGGGGATCAAGATCTTCAACTGGATCGGCACGATGTGGGGCGGCAAGATCCGCCTGGCCACACCGATGCTGTTTTGCATCGCGTTCATCGGCCAGTTCCTGATCGCCGGGCTGACGGGGATCATGCTCGCGGCCGTGCCCTTCAACTGGCAGCTCACCGACTCCACATTCGTGGTCGCGCACTTCCACTTCATGCTCGTGGGGTCGCTGCTCTTTACCGTCTTCGCCGCCTTCTACTACTGGTTCCCCAAGGTGACGGGTCGGATGCTCGACGAGAAGTTGGGCAAGCTGCATTTCTGGCTGTTCCTGGTCGGGTTCCATCTCACCTTCACCGTGATGCACATCCCGGGGCTGCTCGGCATGCCCCGCCGCATCTACACCTACGAGCCGGGACGGGGCTGGGAGACCCTCAACCTCGTCATCACCATCGGCGCCTTCTTCCAGGCCGCGGGCGTCGCATGCTTCCTCGTCAACCTCGTGCGCAGCCTGCACAAGGGCAAGCTCGCGGGCCCCGATCCGTGGGACGCGTGGACGCTCGAGTGGTCGACGTCGTCGCCGCCGCCGGAATACAACTTCGCGGTCGTGCCGACGGTGCGCAGCCGGCGCCCGTTGTGGGATCTGAAGCATCCCGAAGATCCCGACTGGGTGTACGAATGAACCAAGCCGCCGTCGTCGCCGGCGAGGCCGGGTGGGAGCTCCCCTCGCGCAATCGCGTCGGAATGGTGTGCTTCATCGTCGCCGAGAGCGCGATGTTCGTCATCTTCGTCGTCGCGTATCTGTTCTATCTGGGAAAGAGCCCCTACGGGCCGACGCCCGAGCAGGCGCTCTCGCTGCCGGTGGCGAACACCATCTGCCTCCTGTCGTCGAGCGGGACCATCGCGTGGGCCGTGCGGGCGCTGCGCCGGGGACGCCTGGCTACGTTCGCGGTCGCGTGGGGCGCCACGGCGGCGCTGGGTGCCCTCTTCCTCGCCGGCACCGGCCGCGAGTGGGCCCGGCTCGTCCACCACGAGCGGCTCACGCCGGCGACCAACCTGTTCGGCACGACCTACTACTCGCTCGTCGGGCTGCACGCGTTCCACGTGACCGTCGGGCTCGTCCTTCTGACGACGGTGTTGATGCTCACGCTCTTCGGCAAGCTGCACCGTCGCTACACCGAGCACGTCGAGGTGCTCGCGCTCTACTGGCACTTCGTCGACTGCGTCTGGATCGTCGTGTTCAGCGTCGTCTACGTGATTGGACGGTGACGGCGATGGAGGCGACGGAGCGCACGGAAGCGACGGGCGGCCCCGAAGAGATCGAGGTGCCGGCGCCGACGGCCTGGCCGCTCACCATGGCCTTCGGCGCCACGCTCCTGGGCGCCGGGCTGGTGACCGCGGGCGAGGTGAGCCTGCTCGGCGCGGTACTGCTCGTTGCCGGCGCAGTCGGCTGGTTCCGCGTGGTGCTGCCCGTCGAGCGCAGCGTCCGGATTCCGATCGAGCCCGAGGGGCAGCCGCGCATCGAGCCGCGTCCTCCGACGACGCACCCACGCATCGCGGAGCGAGAGCACCGCGCACGGCTGCCGGTCGAGATCTTTCCCGTCTCCGCGGGCATCAAGGGCGGAATCGCCGGCGGCGTGGTCATGGCGCTCACCGCCGCCATCTACGGCGTCATCTCGCACCATGGCGTCTGGTATCCGATCAACATTCTGGTCGCGGGGTTTTACAGGCCCGAGCTCAGGGCCACCACCGAGGAGCTGAGCGCCTTCGACGGCTGGGCGCTCTTGTTCGGTACGCTCATCCACGGCGTGACGTCGCTGCTCGTCGGCACGCTCTACGGCATGCTGCTGCCGATGTTCTCGCGCCGCCCAGTGCTGGCCGGTGGGCTGGTGGCGCCGCTGGCGTGGTCGGCGCTCTTGTATCCGACCATCGGGATGATCAATCCGGTGTTGGCCCGGCGAATCGACTGGGGCTGGTTCCTCGTCTCGCAGATCGGCTTCGGCCTCGCGGCCGGCGTGGTGGTGTCGCGCAGCCTGCGCATCCACACGCGCCAGAGCGAGCCGTTCGCCGAGCGCATCGGCCTCGAAACAGGCCGGCGGCCATGACGCGCGCCCGGGCCATCGTCGTCGTCGGGGCTCTCGCCTTCGTCGTCGTCGTCGTTATTGTGGGCGGCGGCGGCTGCACGCTGCCGGGGCAGCCGAAGGGCGTCAGTCTCGAGGGACAGCCGTCGAAGGTCGAGGACTTCGCGGCGCTCTATGCGTCGAGCTGCGCCGGCTGCCACGGCGAGAACGGTCGCGGCGGCGCGGCGCTCGGCCTCGACAACGTCGTGTATCTCGCGATCGCCGACGACCAGACCCTGCGTCGGATCATCGCCACCGGCGTGGCAGGGACCAGCATGCCGGCGTTCGCCCAGAGCGCCGGCGGCGGGCTGACCGACCGTCAGGTCGACGTCATCGCCCGCGGGATTCGCACGCACTGGGCGCGGGCCGAGACGCTCTCGGAGACGCCGCCGCCCTACGTCGGTCCGGACGGCGAGGCGCGACGCGGCGCCGGCGTGTTCGCAACCTTCTGCGCGAGCTGCCACGGCTCCGACGGCAGCGATGGGCCGAAGTCGCGCTCCATCGTCGACGGCTCCTATCTCGCGCTCGTGAGCGCTCAATCGTTGCGCACACTGGTGATCGTCGGCCGGCCAGAGATCGGCCAACCCGACTGGCGCAGCGACGTGCCGGGCCGTCCGCTCGCGTCGCAACAGATCGCCGACGTGGTGGCGTGGCTGATCTCGCACCGCCAGGAATTTCCGGGGAGGCCCCATGCCCGCAGCCGCTGAGGAGAAGAGCCATGGATCGTTCACCTGAGAACGAAAGGCCCCCATCTCGTCGTGGCATGCTGCTCCGGCTGGGCCTTCTCATCAACGGCGCGGCGGCGGCGCTTCTTCTCACGCCGGTGGTGCGCTACCTCCTCGCGCCCGCGCGCAAGCAAGCGATGCGCTCCGACCAGGCGTGGGTCACGCTCGGGCCGCTCGAGCAGTTCCCCGAGGGACAGACGAGGTTGGCGACGTTCACCAACCCGTTCCGGCACCCATGGGACGGCGAGACCGCCGACATCCCCTGCTGGGTGCGGCACATCCGCGGCAATCAGTTCCAGGTGTTCGCGATCAACTGCGCGCACCTCGGCTGTCCGGTGCGCTGGTTCGCCCAGTCGGCCCTGTTCTTGTGCCCCTGCCATGGTGGGGTCTACTACGAGGACGGCTCGCTCGCAGGCGGTCCGCCGCCGCGCGGCCTGTGGCAGTACCGCCACAAGATTGAACGCGGCGCGCTCGTCATCCTCGCCGGCCGGTTGCCGACGCTGTCGGAGTCCGCGCGTCGCGAATGTCCCCCTGCGGGGTCGTCGTGCGCCTGATTCGCGCCCTCGGTGCCTGGCTCGATCGCCGTCTGCAGCTCGCCGACACCATCCGTGAGGTGGCCCGCCACCGCGTACCGCGCTCGACGGCGAGCTGGTTCTACGTGTTCGGCAGCGTCACCTTCGTGCTGTTCCTCTTGCAGATCGTCACCGGCGTCGTGCTCGCCTTCTCGTACGTCCCGTCGGCGGCGGAGGCGTGGAACAGCTTGCAGACGCTCAACCACGACGAGCCCGGCGGCTGGTTCCTGCGCGCGGTGCATGGCTGGGGCTCGACGTTCATGGTCGCGCTGGTCCTCATTCACATGGTGCAGGTCTTCCTCTTCGGCGCGTTCAAGTATCCGCGCGAGCTGACCTGGATGACCGGCGTCCTGCTACTCCTGCTCACGCTCGGGATGGCGTTCACCGGGCAGGTACTGCGCTTCGACCAGGACGCCTACTGGGGACTCGGCATCGGCGCTTCGATCATGGGCCGCGTGCCACTCGTCGGGGCGCGCCTGGTGCACCTGCTCCTCGGCGGACCGATCATCGCCGGCGACACGCTGTCGCATTTCTTCTCGCTGCACGTGTTCATCGTGCCGGGTCTGCTGCTCGCGCTCGCCGGGCTGCACGTGCTCATGGTGCTCACGCTCGGCATCAACGAGTGGCCCATGCCGGGGCGGCTGGTCACGCGCGACCGCTACCTGCACGACTACGAAGAGCTGGTGCAGAAGGACGGCATCCCGTTCGTGCCCGATGCCTTCCAGCGCGATCTGGTCGCCGCGGGTTTGGCGGTGCTGGCGGTGCTGGGCTGCGCGGCGCTGTTCGGACCGTTCGGCCCGTCGGGGCCGCCCAATCCGACGATCATCCAAACGACGCCGCGGCCCGACTTCTTCTTCCTCTGGCTCTACGCCGCGCTCTCCTTGCTGCCGCGCAACCTGGAGACGCCGCTGCTCCTGACGGCGCCGGTGATCGGGATTGGGGTCCTCTTCGTCTTGCCGCTCCTCTCCGGCTTCGGCGAGAAGAGCTGGCGGCGGCGGCCGCTCGCCGTCTTGACCGTGCTCCTGGTCGGCGTCTCGTTCGCGGCGCTCACCCGGCTGGGCCAGACGACGCCGTGGTCGCCGGTCGCCAACGCATGGAGCGGCGCCCCGGTGCCGGCGCGCTACCTCGAGGGGCGCTCGCCGCTCGAGCGACAGGGCGCGCTGGTGCTGCAAAACAAGCAGTGCCGCAACTGCCACGCGCTCGACAGCATGGGGGGGCGGCGCGGCCCGGCGCTCGACGAGGTGGCGTCGCGGCTCACAGTGGACGAGCTGATCCGCCAGGTGCTGCAGGGCGGCGGCAACATGCCTGCCTACGGAAAGAACTTGAGCCCGCCCGAGGTGACGGCGCTGGTGTCGTTCCTCGAGACGCTGCGAGGAGATGGGCTCTCGCCTGCGCGCAATCCTGCCGAGGCAGCGCTCCCGCCGAGCGCGGCTTCGCCCGGCCGGAACGCGGCTTCGCCGGGCCGCTAGGACGCGCGTGTCGGGCGTCGCGCGCGCGCTGCTTTCGTCCTGGTCGTTTCCGCCGGGCCTCGCCGGTGGTCTGGTCGCGGCGGCCATCGTCTACACACGCGGCTGGCGTCGGCTCCGTTGGCCGGCGTGGCGGCTCTACGCGTTCGTCGCTGGTCTCGGCGCGCTCACGCTGGCGGTGGCTTCTCCCATCGACGCGCTCGCGCGGTTTCTGCTCAGCGCGCACATGGTGCAGCATCTGCTGTTGCTCGCCATCGCGCCGCCGCTACTGTTGCTCGGCGCGCCGGCGCGGGCGTCATTGCGTGGGCTGCCGCCGTCGCTGGCGCGCGAGCTGCTGGGGCCGTTTCTCGCGTCGCCGGCGCTCGCCCGGATCGCGCGCGCGCTTCGGCGTCCGTTCGTCGGGTTGGTCGTGCTCTCGGCGTCGACCTGGGCCTGGCACGTGCCGCGGAGCTACGAGTTGGCGCTGCGCTCGCCGGCGTGGCATCGGCTCGAGCACGCCAGCTTCTTCGGCGCAGCGCTGCTGTTTTGGTGGCCCGTGATGAGCGCGCGCAAGCCGCGCTGGGCGATCCTACCGTGCCTCTTGCTGGCGGACCTGCAGAACAGCGCGCTCGCGGCGCTGCTCGTGTTCTCCGATCGCGTCCTGTACGCGTCGTATCTGACGGTGCCGCGGCTGTTCGACATGGCGGCGCTCGACGACCAGATCGCCGCCGGCGTGATCATGTGGGTCCCCGGCTCGCTCGTGTTTCTCGCGCCGGCGATCGTGCTGTGCGTTCGCTGGCTCTCACCGCCCGCGGCCGCCCGAGCGCGCCCGAGCGCGGCTTCGACTGCGATCATGCCGCCCAAGCAATTCGACCTTCTGCGCGCACCGATGGTGGGTTGGCTCTTGCGCGCGCGCCACGGCCGTCGCCTGCTGCAGACCGCGAGCCTGGCCGTTGCGATCCTGGTGATCGTCGACGGGCTGCATGGGCCACGGGCAGCGCCGATGAACCTGGCGGGTATCGTGCCGTGGATCTGGTGGCGCGCGCTCACCGTGGTCGCGCTCCTCACCACCGGCAACTTCTTCTGCATGGCGTGTCCGTTCACGCTGCCGCGCGAGCTCGGCCGGCGCTTCGGCCAGGCGACGAGGACCTGGCCGCGGGCGCTGCGCGGAAAATGGCTCGCCGTCGGGCTCCTGGCCGCCTTCTTCGTCGCCCAGGAATGGTTCGGCTGGTGGGACTCGCCGCGCGCCACCGCCATGCTGGTGATCGCGTACTTCCTGGCCGCGTTCGCGATCGACTCGTTGGTGCGCGGCGCCAGCTTCTGCAAATACGTCTGCCCGGTAGGCCAGCTCCAGTTCGTGGGCTCGCTCCTCTCGCCGCTCGAGGTCAAGGTGCGCCTGCCGGTCGTTTGCGCCGACTGTGACACCAAGGACTGCCTGCGCGGCAACGCAGGGCAGCGCGGCTGCGAGCTCGACCTCTATCTGCCGCGCAAGGTGGGCAACCTCGACTGCACCTTCTGTCTCGACTGCGTCAAGGCGTGTCCGCACGACAACATCGGCCTCGTAGCCGTCGCGCCCGGCCGCCTCCTCATGCGTGACCACGGCGTCGCCTCCCTCGGCCGCTTGTCGCAGCGGCTCGACGTGGCGCTCCTGGCACTGGTCGTCGTGATCGCCGCCTTCGGCACCGCGGCGATCATGGTCCGCTCGACCCAGCCCGCGCGCCTCGTCCTCGTCGGCCTCCTGATCGCGTCGGCGCTGTTGGCGGCGGGCCGGAAGGCGCTCGGCCGCGCGCTCTTCTGCCGGCTCGCGCTGGCGCTGGTACCGCTCGGGATGGGCATGTGGGCCGCGCATCTCGCGTTTCACCTGGCCACGGGTTGGCGCTCACTATGGCCGGTCGTCCAACGGCTGCTCCGCTTCGGCGATCCCCAGTGGTCGCTCGCCTGCGCGGGCGTGGCACCCGATCGACTCGTCAGCGTCGAGCTGCTGTTGCTCGACGGCGGGCTCTTGGCCTCTCTGTACGTCGGCTGGAAGATCGCGCGCACACCGCCGCGATATCTACCCTTCGCAGCCTTCGCCGCCGCGCTGTGGGTCGTGGGGGTGTGGACCCTTCTTTCGCCGATGCAGATGCGCGGGATGTCGACGTGAGGTGGCGGGCGATCCTGCTCGCCGCTCTTCTCTTGCAGTCGGAAGCACCCGCGTTCGCCGACGGCGGAACGCTGCGCCTGACGCGGGCGGCCGGCCCGTTCGTGATCGCCCTGTTCACCGCGCCCGAGCCGCTACGCGTCGGCAGCGCCGAAGTGAGCGTGCTGGTGCTGGAGCGTGGCGCCGCCGCCGCGGTGCTGCTCGACGCGACGGTAGAGCTGCGCGTTCGCGCGCCCGATGGAACGACGCGCATGCTGGCGCCGTCCCACGCCGCCGCAAGCAACCGCCTCCTGCAGGCCGCGCTCCTCGAGCTGCCCGCCCCCGGCACATGGCAGCTCACCATCGCGGTACGACACCAAAGCGATAGCGCGACGGTCTCGTGTGAGCTGCCGGTCGGGTCGGCACCGCCGCCGTTCTTGGCGCAGTGGCCGCCGCTGGCGTTGCCGCCGCTCTGCATCCTGCTCTTTGTCTGGCGCGAACGGCTGCTCCGCCATCGCGTGCGTCGGAGCCGAGCGGCTCACGGCTCGTTCGGGTGAGACTGATCGAACTTCGCGATGCCTTCGTGCGACTGCAACATCGGAAGCGTCTTCTGCGCGTAATCCTTCAGCACCGGATTCTTTCCGAACTGCGCCTCCTTGCTGAAGGCGCCAATCGCGGCCTCGTGTCCGGTGACCATGTGGTCGATATAGGCCTTGTCGAATTCCGCGCCGGAGAGCTTCGACATCTGCTCATACGCACGCTGCTGCTCGGGGAGCAGTTGGCTCGGGACCTTGGCGTTCGCCTTGTCCGCAAACTGGTGGAGCTCCTTCAGCGCCAGGGTGTGATCGGACATCATGAGCTGACCGTAGTTCTTCACCTCGTCCGTCGTGCCCTTGCGCTTTGCGACCTCGCCCAGCTTCACCTCCCCCTGGTTGATGCTGTACGCCTGTTGGAGGAACTGTCGATCGGCCGGCGCCAGATTGCCCGGCTGGCTCGACGGCTGCCGTGTCTGCGGCTGCTCCTCTTGCTGCTGCGCGCTCGCAGCACCAGCCAGCGCCAACGCCCCCACCCCTACCGCCAAGCACGCGATTCGCGATTTCATCACGGACCTCCTTCGATTGAGCTCGTGCAACCCGCATTCCGGGAGGCGGTACTCGCGGCGCCTGATTGCGCGCACCGTGGCGGCGCATAACTGGCTGGTGTGGACTCAAGCGTGCGCTCGTTCCCGCTCCGCGATGCTCGTGGCCGTCTCGTCTCGCTGCACGACGTACGCGGGCGCCCGACCCTCATCGCCTTCGCATCCCGGCTCGATCTCGAAGCGCGGCGCGACCAGTTTCGCGGCGAGCTGCGCAGCCTCGGCGCGGCGCTGATCGTCATCACGCGCGAGACGATCGCCCTGTTGGCGCCCGACGACGACGTCGAGACGCTCGAGCTGGTGGGCGACGGCGGGACGGACGCGCTCTTCGCGCACTTCGGCGTAAAACCTGGCGCAGACGGCGCTCACCCGCTCGGCCTGTTCGTCGTCGACGGCGACGAAGCCGTCGTCTGGCAACAGATCGCCACCTCCGCCGGCACCGACGACACCGAAGAGCTGCTCGCCGCGCTGCGCCGGGCCGCGACGCTGCGCCAGGAGGCGTCGAGCGCCGCGCAGCCGCTCTTCAACCGTCGCGAGATGATCGTGACCTCGCTGGCGGGCGTGCTCTCGGTCGTGTTCTTGGAACGGCTCGGGTGGGCGCGCTCGCCCGCGCCGCCGGCGCCCACCGGCGCCACGACGAGCATCACGTTGCAGGTCAACGGGGTCACCCACAAGCTCGACGTCGAGCCGCGCGTGACCCTGCTCGATGCGCTGCGCGAGCAGCTCGGCCTCACCGGAACGAAGAAGGGCTGCGATCACGGCCAGTGCGGCGCCTGCACCGTGCTGGTGGGCGGTCGCCGCATCGACTCGTGCTTGACGCTGGCGATCATGCACCAGACGCAGCCGATCACGACCATCGAAGGCCTCGCCAATGGCAACGGCCTGCATCGGATGCAGGCGGCCTTTGTCGCGCACGACGCCTTCCAGTGCGGCTACTGCACGCCGGGGCAGATCATGTCGGCGGTGGCGATGCTCGAGGAAGGCCGCGTCCGCTCCGAATCCGATGTTCGCGAACAGATGAGCGGGAACCTCTGCCGCTGCGCTGCCTATCCGAACATCGTCGCCGCCATCACGTCGGTCATGGGGAAGGGGTAGCCATGCGCGAGATCCGTTATCTTTCAGTCGCTGCCGAGGGGCCGGCCATCCGCGCGCTGCAGGCCGACACCGACGCCACCTACCTGGCCGGCGGCACCTCGCTCCTCGATCTCATGAAGCTCGAGGTGCTCAACTTCGCGCAGCTCGTCGACGTCAACGCGATCCCACTGACGAAGATCGAGGTATCCAACGACGGCGCGCGCATCGGATCGATGGTGCGCAACAGCGATCTCGCTCTTCACCCCGAGATCGCCGCGCGCTATCCGCTCTTGTCGGAGGCGCTGCTCTCGGGCGCCAGCCCGCAGATCCGCAACATGGCCACCGTCGGCGGCAACCTCTTGCAGCGAACGCGCTGCTACTACTATCGAGATCCCTCGACGGCGTGCAACAAGCGCAACCCCGGCTCCGGCTGCGCCGCCATCGACGGCTACAACCGCAACCACGCGATCCTCGGCACCAGCGATCACTGCATCGCGACGCACGCCTCCGATATGTGCGTCGCCCTGGCGGCGCTCGACGCCGTCGTGCACACGCAGGGTCCGGGGGGCGAGCGGCACATCCCGTTCGCTGAATTCCATCGTCTGCCGGGGGATCACCCCGAGATCGAGAGCGTCCTTCAGCACGGCGAGCTGATCACGGCCGTCTCGTTGCCCCCGCCGACGGGCCTCCGACAATCGCGCTACCTCAAGATCCGCGACCGGGCGTCCTACGCCTTCGCGCTCAGCGCAGTCGCCGCGGCGCTGCGCATCGAGGGCAACCTCATCCGCGGCGCGCGCATCGCGCTGGGCGGCGTCGGCACCAAGCCCTGGCGTGCCGTCGAAGCCGAACAGGCGCTCGTCGGTAAGCCCGCCAACCGCGCGACGTTCACGCTCGCCGCCGCAGAGACGGTTCGCGGGGCGCGGACGCGGCCGCACAACGCGTTCAAGGTGGAGCTGACCCGACGCGCGGTGGTGCGGGCGCTGTCGACGATCCGAGGTGCCTCGTGATGAAAAAGATCGGGCCTCCCGTCGACCGCGTCGACGGACCGCTCAAGGTCACCGGCGGCGCGCGCTACGCGGCGGAGGTCCCCGTGGCCCGCGTCGCCCACGCCGTGCTGGTCCTCAGCACCATCGCGCGCGGGCGCATCACCGGCATGGACACCGGCAAGGCCGAGCGTGCGCCCGGCGTGCTCGCCGTGATCACGCACAAGAACGCGATGCACTTGCCGCCGCAGCCGACGCGCGAGACCCGGGCCTCGCAGGGCGATCACGTGCTGCAGCTGTTGCAGGACGACCACGTTCTGTACAACCGGCAGCCGATCGCCATCGTGGTCGCCGACACGTTCGAACGAGCCCAGCACGCGGCCCACCTGGTCGCGGTCCGTTACGAAGCCGCGCCCGTCGACGTCGACCTCCTGCGAACGCGCACAGCCGCACGGGCGCCGCATCCGCCGTACCATGGGACCGTCGCGCAAACGCTGCCCGTCGAGTCGCGGCGCGGCGACGTCGCGGCCGCGCTGGCGGCGGCAGCGGTGCGCGTCGAGGAGGTCTACACGATCCCCGCCGAGACCCACAATCCGATGGAGCCGCACGCCACCATCGCGGTGTGGCACGGTCCCACGCACCTGACCGTCTACGACTCGACCCAGGGCGTCTTCGAGGATCAGCGCAAGCTGGCCGCGTCGCTCGGTCTGCCGCGCGAGAACGTGCGCGTAATCTCGCATTACATCGGCGGCGGCTTCGGAACCAAGGGCGCGGTGTGGTCGCACGTCCCGCTCGCGGCCATGGCGGCGCAAAAGGTCGGACGTCCGGTCAAGCTGGTGCTGTCGCGCCCGCAGATGTTCGGGCCCGTCGGTGCGCGGCCGCAGATCGAGCAGCGCGTCGTCATCGGCGCCGGTCGCGACGGCGTGCTCGCGGCCATCCGGCACGAGGGCCGCTCGTCGGTATCGCAGTTCGATCAGTTCTGCGAGCACTTCACCGCGCCGACGCGCGCGCTCTACAAGTGCCCCAACCTCGACACGACCGAGCGCGTGGTGTCGCTCGACATCGCCACGCCGTGCCAGATGCGCGCGCCCGGCGAAGTGACCGGCACCTTCGCGCTCGAGTCGGCGCTCGACGAGCTCGCCGTCAAGCTCGCCATCGATCCGCTGGAGCTGCGGCTGCGCAATTACGCCGAGACCGATCCGGAGACGGGGCGACCGTGGTCGTCCAAGTCGCTGCGCCAGTGCTACCAGACGGCGGCGGAGAAGTTCGGGTGGTCGCGCAAGAAACCGCAGCCGCGCTCGATGGTCGACGGCAAGCTCCTCGTCGGCTGGGGCATGGCCACCGCCACCTATCCCGCCAACGTGCGGCCCGCCTCGGCCATCGCGACGCTGTTCGCCGACGGGACGGCGCTGGTGCGCGCGGGCACGCAGGACATCGGCACCGGCACGTACACCGTCATGACCCAGGTCGCGGCGGACGCGCTCGGGCTCCCCGTCGAGAAGGTCCGCTTCGAGCTGGGCGACACCGACATGCCGGAGACGCCGACCTCGGGCGGCTCGTGCACCGCGGCCAGCGTGGGATCGGCGGTTCATCAGGCGTGCCTCGGCGCGCGTGAGAAGTTGGCGCGGCTTGGCAATGGCGGCGGAGCCGATCCGTCCGTCGACGAGCCGTTCGCGGCGCAGCTCGCTCGTCACGGTATGAAGCGCATCGAGGCGCGTTACGACGCCAAGCAGCTGGAGACGCGCGACCGCTACGCCATGCGGGCCTTCGGCGCCCAGTTCGTCGAGGTGCGCGTCGACCCGGAGCTGGGCGAGGTACGGGTCAGCCGCGCGGTCGGCGCGTTCGCCGCCGGGCGCATCCTGAACGCCAAGACGGCGCGCAGCCAGTTGCTGGGCGGCATGATCTGGGGGATCAGCATGGCGCTTCACGAGAACACCGTCTACGACCCGAAGCTCGGTCGAATCATGAACAACGATCTCTCGGAGTATCTCGTGCCGGTGAATCTGGACATCCCGGCGATCGACGTCCTCTTCGTCCCCGAAGACGATCCCTACGTCAACGAGATCGGAGTCAAGGGCGTGGGCGAGATCGGGATTACCGGCATGGCCGCGGCTGTCGCCAACGCCGTCTACCACGCCACCGGCCGCCGCATTCGCGATCTGCCCATCACGCTCGACAAGCTCCTGTGAAGGAGGCGTCATGAACGAGCTGCAGCAGCTGGTGCGCGCGTGGGGGCCCGTCGAGGAGAGCGGTGGCGAGGCGGTGCTCGCGACGCTGGTCAAGGTCTCGGGATCGACCTATCGGCGGCCGGGCGCGCGCATGCTCATGACCGAGGATCGCTGGCTCGCCGGCGCCATCAGCGGCGGCTGCCTCGAAGGCGATCTCTTGCGCAAAGCCTGGTGGCGCACCGCCGGCGGCGACCCGGCGATGATCCGGTACGACTCGACCACCGACGACGACGAAGAGGTCCGCTGGGGCTTCGGCCTCGGCTGCAACGGCACGCTCGACGTATTGCTCGAGCGGCTGACGGCGAGCGACGCCAACCCGCTCGCGTTCGTCCGACGATGCCAGGCGGCTCGCGAAGCGGGCGTGATGGCGACCGTCATCCGCACGACGCCGGACGCGGGCGCGCGCATCGGCGAACGCCTGCTCTTGCGCGCGAACGGGATCGTCGGCTGCACGCTGACCGACCGCGAGCTGGCGGCGTCGGTGGTGGCGGACGCACGCGCGGCGCTGGCGGCGGAGCAGTCGAGCCATCGCATTTACGGGGCGGGGACGATCGAGCTGTTCATCGAGGTGCTGCTGCCGGCGCGGCCGCTCGTCATCTTCGGCAGCGGCTACGACGTGCTTCCGCTGGTGGAGCTGGCCAAGCGGCTCGGGTGGCACGTGACCGTCGTGGAGGGCCGCGCTTCGCTCGCCGCACGCGAGCGCTTTCGCCCGGCGGATCGGATCCTGGTGGTCCCCGCGGCGGAGCTCGACCGTGTACCGCTCGACGCGCGCACCGCGGTGGTCATCATGAGCCACAACTACGATCGCGATCTCGCCGTCTTGAAGCGTGCGCTCGCGTCGGCAGCTTCGTACGTCGGCATCCTCGGTCCACGCAAGCGGACCGACCGGCTGCTCGACGACATGGGACGTGCGGGCGTGCGGCCCACGCCGGCGCGGCTCTCGCGGCTGCACGGTCCGATCGGGCTCGATCTCGGGGCCGAGGGGCCGGTCGAGATCGCGCTTTCGATCGTGGCCGAGATCCAGTCGGTGCTGGCGCGGCGCACGGGAGCGTCGTTGGGCGAAACGCAGCCGCGCCCCCAGGCGCTGGCGGCGCCTTGATTACGGACGCGATCATCCTCGCGGCCGGCGCGTCGACGCGGCTCGGCCGTCCCAAGCAACTGCTTCCGTTTCGCGGCCAGACGCTGCTCGGGCGGGCGATCGTCGCCGTCTCGGCAGCGCCGGTGCGGCGCGTGCTCGTCGTCCTCGGCGCGCACGCCGCGCTGATCCGCGCGCACGCAAACGCCGACGGCGTCGACTTCGTGGAGAACGTCGACTGGCGCCACGGAATGGGCAGCTCGATTGGCGCCGGCATGCGCGCGTTGCCGGCGCAGCCACCTCCTGACGCGGTCCTGCTCGCCGTCTGCGATCAGCCGCTCCTGACGAGCGAGCACGTGGCTGCGCTGGTCGAGGCGCATCGGCAGCACCCGGGCAGCCTCGTTGCCTCGCGCTACGACGACGACGTGGTTGGCGTGCCCGCGCTCTTCCCGCGCGCGCTCTTCGCCGAGCTGCGCGCAATGGCACCGCATTCGGGAGCCAAGGCGATCATCCAGCGCCACCGGGACATGACCGTGCTGCTGCCCTTCCCCGAAGGTGCCTTCGACATCGACACCCCCGACGACTACGAGCAGCTAAGTCCTGGAGGCTCCTCTCAGAATCGAACTGAGAACCTTACGCGTATGAGAGCACCGTCGACGGAGAATTGATCATTTCGAGTACCTGAACGGCGGAACCGCTGGTCAGGCGTCGGTTTCCGGCGGTACTCGAAACGACATCTCGCATCGTGCGGTTCGAAGCGCCCTCGTCATCTGCTTATGCGGGCGGACCCCCGCGCGGCGACTGCGTCTAGTGCACGCGGCTCATTGAGAGCGTCATCCCTGAGAAGATACTGTTCCCAGAAATGAGTATCGACACGGTGCTGTTGTCGTCGGAGAAGGTTGTGCTGCCGTTACACCCTTCATTGTTTGAGTAGTTAAGAAAGTAACTATTGGGTTGGATTTGAGACCATGTCGACGGCCACCCGTTCTGCAGCAAGGTACACGCCCATGTGTGGTCGGGCGCGAAGGTGCACTGGGCTTGAGAGCTCGGGTCGTCGCTGCGCGACGCCATCCAGACGCCCACCAGCGGATCTTGTGAAACAACACACTCACCGCTCACGAGTTCCGTTCCTGGGCCGCACGACGGCACAACAACGCACTTGTCGCCCTCGAGGGCCGTTCCTGGGCCGCACGACGGCACAACAACGCACTCGTTGCCCTCGAGGACCGTTCCTGGACCGCACTTTGATTCTGCGCCGCCACAGCCGGCCGCAACTACGGTTCCCCATGCTCCCATCAGCAAGATCGCACAGCGCATTCAGGTCCTCCGGTGCTGTTCGGGATGCCCACCAGCAAACGCGATCCACTGTACCAGCGTTCAACTCTGCCGATCGTACGAAACGCGCCGGTCCCGAGGCCTGCGGCAATCTGTCGCGCGTCGCACCTGCTCGTACATCTCGCGAACCGTCGACAGACCTGCCGGATCGCGAGGTTGCCGTCGTGCGGCTCACATTCGAAGACGGCCGCGCCACCGCGAGGGATCTTCCGTCGAGCGAGCTTCGATCCTTGATTGCGTCTGTGACGAGCCGATCGCGAAATTTCCTTTGTAGTCCGGTTGGCAGGTTCAGGTCCCGAACACCATCTCGAGACCACGGTCCGCTTTCGCCACCAGCTACCGCTGATCGCGATCATGCTCCCCGCGGCGTTGCCCCCGTTGCAATCGCTACCCCTAGCGCAGGACTTATCCGATCAACTGCCCCGGCTGCGGCATCACGTTCCACGACTGAACTCACTCACGGTTGGAACGTGCCATGAAGCCGCAGCGGTCGAGGATCCCTACTCGCAGCCGACTACGGCGCGGGCAGTCGGCGACCGAGTCGAAATCGCTGGCCGACGACGACGATGTCGTCGCCGATGCGTTTCGTCGGCGCCCGCTTCGCATATCCGACGTCGGCAAAGTGCGCATCCCAGCCGCCGAGCGGCACGAAGTCGCTGCAGTACGGTTTCGTCGATGACAAATCGCAGAGCACGACACCTGCGAGCTTTCCCAGGAATGTGCCATCTGGCGGATCGACGTCGCATTCGTAGAACTGCACGGTCCACAGGTGCGCCGCCGATTTTCGCGCCGGCAAGTCGACATCCTGCGCGCAAAGATGAGTGTCGATCGCTTTGGCGTCAACGAACCATCCGGCCGGCGCCTGCACACTAACGTATTGGCCGCCGTATGGTCTGCCTGCCGCCGACGGCTTATTCGCACGGACCGTCACGATCCATCCGGAGAAACAATCGAACCGTTGGCAGCCGAAATAGTCTTCGGGAGAGCGAAACGGACCCAGCAACGCGTGAAGCTCGACTGACATCGGCTGCGGCCTTCCTTGCGGAGTCGACGCGTCGGCCAGCGCCACACCGTCCGCCGCGAGCAGCGCGAGCCATATGGAGACCAGTCGCAGCACGCTCTTCACACGCGCAGTCGCCCCACCGCGGCACCGGTGGTGAATACCAGCCATGCTTGCAGCCCAATCCTCGCGTTCGCTCAATCGCTGCCACCGTTCACTCGAGCTCCAGGATCGTACTGATGATCGCGTCGGCATACGCTTGCAACTCTTTTGACCGCTTCAAATTGAACTTTTCAGGAGTCGCGACGGCGCGCCCTTTCGGGATGACAGGTCGATTGGTTGGAGAGGAAGCGCGCGCTTCGGGCGGCGGCAGCCACCTTACGCGTAGTGATGAGTTATTCACGAACGTCTGAGATGGGCGGCTACGACCGCGCTGCGCGCTCTTGCGGCTGAACATGAAAACCTCGCCGAAGTCGTCTTGGGCTCGGCTTGGCTTCTGGACATTCTTGCCCTCGGGCTTGGCCGGCTTGTGGTCGCCCTTGTTCTCGAGCGAGGCACAACCGTCGGAGTCAATTGCCGCGCTGTTCAAGCTCTTCGACGGCCCACGCGCTGACCTCTTCGTCCGTCGACGCCGCCACCGCGCGCAGCGCGCCGAGGTTGGTCGGCGCGGCGCGAATCGCAGCGGCAAGCGCCAGCCTTCGTAAGGCGCCGGACTCGCTTTCGAGCAGCACCTTGATCTCGTTGTCGTCGAGGAAGCGGCGCAGCGCAGATGCGAGCGGATCTTCGAGGAGCGATGCTGCCGCTTCGAGCTGCTGCCGCGAGGCGCGGCTCAGGAACTGGACGACCTTCCAGCGAACGCCGCTGTCGGCGTCGTCAACGAGTCGGATGACACTGGCGACCGCCTCGGCGTCGTCGCCGTTGGCGCCGAGTATCGCGTCGATGGCGAAGAACCGAGCATAGGGAAGAAGGTTGCCCAGAATGGGAACGACGTCGTCGAGCAGCACCTTCGCGCGCGCTCCCAGTTCAGAAGCGATCCACACGCCGGCTTTGGCAACCTCGGGATCGTCGCTTCGCAAAAGCTCGCGGAGGTTGTCGAGCGGGTACCCGCGAAAGAAACACTTCAGCAGATCATTGGCGTTCGCGTCCGCATCACCCTCGTGATCGATCAGGCTACGGAACAACGACTCACAGCGCTGTGGCTCGGACGCGTCGCGCCCCATCACGATCCTCCTAGACGCTTCACAATGCTCCGCAAGAGCGCCTCTTCCTCGGCGATTCGCGCCCGATGCGGTCCATGTTCACCAAGGCGCTTCTGCTCCGCTTTGCGCGACTTGCAAGTGTCGATGTTCGAGTCGCAGAAGTCGTGCCTGACGTCGGTGCGCAGCTCGAAGCGACGCTCATCGCGCTTCTTCGTCGCGGTGACATCGGAGTAGCATCGTCAGCTGTCAGTCACGTCCGATATCATCGAGTCGAGCTGCGCTTCGTTTTTATCGGCACGTACCCTCGGATCGTCTTCTCGCCGCGGATACGCGCTGCCGTGACGCGGTGGTTCCCATCCTCGGGCTGCCGGCCTTATCGCCCTGCAGTATTGACCACGACTCCTCGACCGGCTGACCGCTCATTCACCGCCCGAACACCAAGCCGACGTACGACGCCCATTTGATGAAGCGCAGGTTGAACATCAAGGACTTCAACGCAGCGTGCTTCGACCGAATATGCGCCGTCTACGCGCTGGCTGTCAGATCAATGGTCCGTCGTCCGTCCCACCTTCAGTTTGTGCTATACGCCGGGTATGCCGCCCAAGACGATATGTCCCATTTCACGCGCCGACTTCCTCGCCAAGGCGGAGCCGCTCAAGATCGACGTGGGCGGGTTTCCCATGGTCGCCGAGCCGCGCGAGTTCTCTACCGGCAGCTTCGGCTGGTACGTCAATGGCAAGGCCCAGCTCACTGTCGACGGCAAGAACGTTTCGGTGCAGGTGGGCATGAACCTTATCGTCGTCGGCTCCAAGGAAGCCAAGGCCCCAGGCGGCGGCGACGCGCCCCCTTCGGCCGGCTAGTGGAGCGGCGCCATCCGAGCCGGTGCGGTATCACCGTCCGAGGTGGCGCCATTTCCTTGTTCCATTCCTTGTTCTTTGGAACTTCGAGCCTCGTAACTACTGGTGGCTCCTCTCAGAATCGAACTGAGAACCTTACGCGTATGAGCGCACCGTCGACGAGGAATTGATCGTTTCGTGTGCCTGAACGACGGAACCGCTGGTCATGCTTCAGTTTCCGGCGGCACTCGAAGCGATCTAAAGAATCCGCTCGCAAGAATTGATCGAGTCGCCTTTGTGGTTCGCGGCGCGGCGAAGCGACGAAGCTTCCGGGGGGCATCGAGGTGCGCTGCGCAGGGCGCGAACAGCGACAAGGTCGATCATCGGGGTGCGAGTGTCGCTAGAGGCCGCTACTTGTGCGGGCTGCCTTCGGGCTTCGCGGGCATCGGAGCGCTGGGGCGACTCGAGACTCGCTCGGTGACCCCTCAGGGCTGTTGAACGCGAGGTGGACGCCTGCCGGCTGGCGTGAGCGACGGCGGCGCGCACCGACTGCGCAAACACTTTACGTGCTCGTCAGGGTGGCATAAAATGCCAGACGATGACTCGTGTATCCGCTCTGGTCTGCCTCATGTTGGTGGTCAGTCCCGCGTGGGCGCAAACGCCGGCCCCCGTCGACGATCGCGCCCAGCAGGCCAAGCTGCACTACGAGACCGGCATGGCCCACTTCCAGCTCGAGGAGTGGGACAAGGCGATCGAGGAGTGGCAGGCCGGCTTCCTCATCAAGCCGGTGCCGCAGTTCCTCTACAACATCGCGCAGGCTTACCGCCAGTCGAAGCGGCCGGAGAAGGCGCTCGGCTTCTACCAAAAGTACCTGCGCATGGAGCCGAAGGCGAGCAACCGCGCCGAGGTCGAGCGCCACATCGCGCAGCTCAACAAGCTGATCGACCAGCAGTCCAAGACGGCCAGCCAGCCGCCGGTCGGCACCATCGAGGCCGACCCCAGCCGCGCGCGACCCGGCGACAGCGCGACGCCGCCGCGTGAGCCCAAGCCGGCCGTGACGACGCCGCCCGCCGCGGCGACGCCGACGGTGGCAACGACGGCGCCGGCCACGAACCCGCCGACGGCGACGCCGACCGCAGCGACGACGCCGGCGCCCAGTGCCACGGCCACGGCCACGGCCGCCGGCAGCATGCGCGGTGACCTGACCGCCTCGGCTCCGAGCCGCAAGCCGATCACCCGGCGCGGCTGGTTCTGGGGCGTCATCGGCGGCGTCGGCGCGGTGGTGATCGCCGGTGTCGTCGTCGGCGTGGTGCTGGCGACCAGCGCCGATTCCACCAAGACCCTGCCGATGGTGCGCTTCTAATGCGCGCCATCGCTGGCACGCTCCTGGCCGCCGTCGTGTTGACCGGCTGCGCCGCGGCCGATCCCTGCGCCGGCGTCGGCGGCACCTGCGTCAGCGCCCGCGTCGAGGGCAACGTCACGGGGATCGACTCGTTGCGCATCACCGTCGCCGGGCAGCCGGCGCCGATGAGCTCGACGCCGGGCGGCACGATCACCCTGCCGGTGCGCGTGGCGCTGGCGCTGCCGCAGGGCATCACCTCGCCCGCGCAGATCACCGTCGACGGGCTCGCCGGTGGCGCGGTGCGCGCAACGAGCGGCGTGCAGTCGGTGCCGCTGACCGGCGGCGGCCACTCCAGCTTCACCTTCCACCTCGACAGCGCCATCGTTGGTGGCGGCGATCTCGACATGGCCAACGGCGGCGGCAGCGACGGGCCGCCCGCCGGCGTGGTCAGCTTCTACCCGAGCAGCACCGACTTCGGGCAGACCGCGCGCGGCTCGCTCGGCCAGATCCACGCGGTCAAGCTGACCAACAACACCACGCAGACCGTCAACCTCACCAACATGCCCATGCCGACCGGCGACGGCAACGCCTGGCAGCTCGAGGGCATGACCACCTGCTTCGCCCTCGACGCCGGCAACGGAATGGGCGCCACGATCTCGCTCGCGGCCGGCGCCAGCTGCTTGCTCTCATTCCAGTTCGTCCCCGACAAGAGCGGCAGTCTGATGATGACGCTCGATGCGCAGTTCAACGACGGCGAGACCGCCAGCTTGAGGTTCACCGGCGTCGGCATGCCGGCCTGGTCGGGCGAGTTCATCAACATGAATCAGACGCCGCCGCCGAGCCTCAACGCCGTGTGGGGCACCGGCACGGGCGACTATTACGTCGCCGCCAACGACACTACCGCGCCCCCCGTATTTCGTGGCGACGCCAGCGGCAACTGGCAGCGATGGGTCCAGGGCACCAACCCGCTCGGCACCGTCACGTACGCGGTCACCGGCAGCGATGCGCAGCACATCTGGGTCGGTGGCCAGAACGGGATCATCTCGTTCAGCAACGGCAGCCAGAGCTGGACCGCGGAGACGCTGCCCAACTCGCCGTTGACCGGCAACGTCACCGGCCTGTGGGCGCGCGACAGCAGCGTCGTGTACGCCACACTGAGCAGCAAGACCGTCGGCGTGCGCAGCGCCGCCGGCACCTGGAGCAACGTCCTCGCGGCGGCGGCAGCGCACGCGTTCAACGCCGTCTGTGGCGCCGGCATGCGCGTCGTCGCCGTCGGTGGCGACAGCCCCGGGGCGGCCGACAATGCGCAGCTGTTCGCCACCGACGCCACCGGCGCCATGCTGAGCGTGGTGCCCAACCCCTTCGGCGCCTTCACCGGCTCGCTCCGCGGCTGCTGGATGTCCGACGCCAACAACGTCTGGGTCGTCGGCGATGCCGGCGCCGGCACGGTCGGCATCTTTCACTGCACCGCCACGGGCACCGCCTGGAGCTGCGGCCACGAGACGGCCGGCGGCGTCACGTCCAACCTGGTCGCGGTCGCCGGGCGCGTCGTGCCGGGCGGCTCCACGCTCGACCTCTACGCCGTCGGCGCGCTCGGCAACCAGGTGCTTCACTCAGACGGCAGCGGCACCTGGACCTCGCGCCCCATCGCCAATAATCAGGCGATGGTCGGGGTCTGGGTCGGTAAGGATGGCGAGGCGCTGCTGGTCGGCTTCAGCGGCCAGGTCAACCGCTTCAAGTAGTCGCCGCGCGTACGCTCAGCGCTTGACGCGCGACCGCGCACCACCCTTGAACGTCGCCGCGCAGAAGCCGAGGCTGTCGTCGAGACGATCGCGCCAGAACGAGAAGCTGTGCCGTCCCGGGCCGGCGAAGAACGTGTGCGTCACGCCGGCCTTGGTGAGCACCGAGTCGAGGTGATGCGCCTGCGCGTCGAGGCCGAAGTCGTCCTCGGTGCCGACGTCGAGATAGAGCGCTACGTCGCCGTCGTGAAGCTTCGCCGCCAGCGTCGCCGGATCGTGCGCCTCCCAGTTCGCGAGGTCGGCGCCGAAGACCGTCCGCACCAGGGCGCCAATCGCCCCGGTGTTCTCGCCCCAGTGCGCCGGCACGGACGCGTTGTCGACAATCTCCACCTTCGTCGCGTCGTACGGGTGCGGCCCCTTGTAGAACAGCGAATCGACGCCCGAGTGCGAGAAGACCGCCGCGAACAGATCGCCATGCCGGAGGCCGAGAGCCAGCGCGCCGTAGCCGCCCATCGACAGCCCGCCGATCGCGCGCGCGCGCCGCTCGGGGACCGTTCGATAGGTCGCGTCGACGTGCGCCACGAGATCCTTGACGATGTAGTCCTCGTAGTTTGCCGTCTTGACGCAGTAGGTGTGCATGTCCGTCTCGAAACCGAAGCCGCGGCTCCCTTTGAGGCACGTTTCGTAATCCATCTTGGGCGAGGCCCAGTTCGCGTACCAGCCGTCGTCCCCGTCGGGCATGACCACGACGGCGGCGAGCGCCATCGCGTCGGCGGTCTCGGCGAGCGCGCCCTGTTTTGCCCAGTTCGTCTCGTCGCCACCGAGCCCGTGCAAGAGGTAGATGACCGGGTATCGCGTGTTCGATTGATCGTAGCCGGCAGGCAGATAGACCTGATAGCGCTTGTCGACGCCGAGCGCGTCCGAGTGAAAGAGCCGCTCCTTGACCACGCCCTTGCCGCGCGCGTCCGGCCGCTGCGGCGGGTCCGCGGCCGCGGGGCCGGCGAGGGCAAGCAGCGTCAGCGCGATGCAGTCGAGGCGTCTAGTGGCCACCATGGTCGACGACCGTAGCACGCGCCGCGCGACGTCTAGTGGCTCGTGTTGCGGAGCAGAGCGGCGCTGATAGAGTTCGCGGCGACCAGGTCGGCAAGGTGGTCGCCGTCGACGTCCCCGATCGCGATCGCGTTCGACTTGCCCGCGCTATAGGACACGGCGGGCGCGAACGCTCCCTTGCCCGCGTTGAGCAGGATGTCGATCCCACCAGAGCGCGTCGCCGCGAGATCGATGCGACCGTCTCCGACGAAATCCGCCGCCGCGAGCGCCTTTGGCGAGGCCAGCCCGGAAATGCTGACCGGCGCCGCGAACGTGCCGTCGCCCTTGTTCATGACCAGGCTCAGCGAATCGTCGTAACCGTTGACGAGATCGACGGTCGCGATGTCGCGCCAGCCATCGCCGTCGAGGTCGACGACGACGATCGCGACTGGATCCTTGCCGGTCGCGTAGGCAGTCGGCGCGCCGAACGTGCCGTCGCCGTTGTTGTGCAGCACGGCGACCTGGCTCGGGCCGCCGAGCAGCTCGTACGTCGCCACGACCACGTCCGGCTTGCCGTCGCCGTCGACGTCGCCGAGGGCCATCGTCTGCGGCGAGCTCGCCGTCGAGTAGTAGCGCTCGGGTTGGAACGCGCCGCCACCGAGGCTGAGGTAGACGCTGACGCCGCCGGTGTGGCAGTCGGCGACGACGAAGTCGTTGAGCTTGTCGCCGTTGAGGTCGTCGATGCGGATCGCGCACGCCTCTCCGCGATAGGCGGTCGCCGCGGTGAAGCCTCCGTGGCCGTCGTTGACGAGGACGTAGGCGCGCACGGCGGCGTCGCTGCCGACGATCAGATCCGGTTTGCCGTCGCCGGTGACGTCGCCGGCGGTGATCGAGATCGGAGCCGAGCCGACCGCGAAGCTCTGCGGCGTGTCGAACGTGCCGTCGCCCTTGTTGTGCATGACGAGCACTGCGCCGTTGCCTTCGTCGGGCGCAGCGAGATCGAGGTAGCCATCGCCGTCGACGTCGAGCAGCGCCACGCCGAACGGGGCGCCGCCGGCCGGGATGGTCCAGCTCTCCTGGGCCGCTCCGACGAGCCGGAGCCCGTCGGACAAGAAGACGCTCACGTCCGAGCTGTCGTAGTTGGCTACGGCGGCGTCGAGCTTGCCATCTCCGTCGAGGTCAGCGAGCGCGACCGATCGCGGCGACGCGCCCGCAGCCTCGAGGGCGACGCCGAACGCCATGGCGCCTCGCTCGAGCACGGCGGCGCCGCCTGGCCCGACGGCGACGACGTCTGGGCGCGCGTCACCGACGACGTTGCCGACCGCGAGCGCCGTGTGCCCGCCTGGCACCATCTGGGTCGCCGCGGCGGCGAAGGTGCCGTTGCCCTGGTTGTGCAAGACGCTGACGCTGCCGCTGTCGTTGGCGGTGACGAGATCGAGCGCGCCGTCCCCATCGACGTCGGCGAGCGCCACGCCGGAGGGACCGGCGGCTGCGGCGTAATTCACCGCCGGCGCGAACGAGCCGCCGCCGCTGTTGAGGAAGACGCTGACAGTGCCATCGCCATCGTTGGCCACTGCGAGATCGATATTGCCGTCGCCGTCGACGTCACCGGCCGCGATGTCCGAAGGGCTCGCGCCGGCGGCGACGTTGGTGGCGGTGCCGAACGTGCCGTCGCCCTTGTTGAGGAGGATTCCGAGGTTGCCGGCGCTCTGGTTGGCGACAGCGATGTCGACGCTGCCGTTGCCGTCGAGGTCGCCGGTGACGAGCGCGTACGGATTGGCGCCGTTGTCGCCGATGGCGTAGTCGACGGCCGCGTCGAGCGTGCCGTCACCCTTGTTGAGGAGCACGCTCACCAGGTTGGTCGGTCCGCCGAAACCCGAGGCGACGACGTCGAGCTTGCCGTCGTGGTTGAAGTCGCCGAGCGCGACCGCTTGCGTACCCGACGATACGGTGTAGTGCACCGGCTTGGCGAACTTGCCGCCGCCTTCGTTGTGCAGCACCGTGACGCGCGACTGGTAGTTCGCGAGGACGATGTCGATCTTCCCGTCACCGTCGAGGTCACCGAGGCGAACGCAGGCCGCGTTGCCCTCCATCGGCCAGCTGCGCGCTGCGCGCAGCGAGAACGACAACTGGCGAGGCGTCGCCAGGTCAGCATTGCCGAAATCGACATCGGCGCCGCCGTCGTCGGGGATGGCGGCCAGGTCGGACGCGTCGTGCGATTCGATGTCGTGGTGCGAGCAGCCGAGCCAGAACAAGGTCGCGATCGTGAAGGCGACCATTGGAGAACGCATGACGGCGATTATGCCGTCGTGCCCGGACGGCGAGCGCAGATTTTTCGGACTGCGTGACAATGCCGGACCGTGATGATTTCGAGTGCCGTTTCGTATGCCGAACGGAAACCGATCTACCGAGTACTGGTGGCTCCTCTCAGAATCGAACTGAGAACCTTACGCGTATGAAGACAGCTCAGACGGGAGAATTGATCATTTCGAGTGCCTGACCGACGGAACCGCTGGTCATGCTTCGGTTTCCGACGGCACTCGAAATGATCCTGCGAGCAGGGCCGAATGACGTCGCCATCGCTGACACCCGTGCCGTCGTGCGGAGCGCCCGCGATGGCGAAAGTTCCGCCGCGCTGTTAACGCCGTTCTCACGCACCGAAAGCGCGCAGTGCGCTCATGGCGGCGGGCTAGAGAACGTCCGTCCAGAGGTATCGACGCTTGTCGAGATAGGCGCCGAGACGCTCGTATCTGGAGCCGAGCTTCGGGTCGCTTTTGAACTTTTCTCGACAGTCGCCAACAAAGCCGTAGACGTCGCGAGGGATCTGGTCTCACGCCCGATCTCACCACCGTCGGCAAGGCACTCGGCAACGGCTTCGCGATCGCGGCACTCCGAGGACGCACCGAGCTGATGGCCGCCGAGAGGCGCAGGCACATCTCAGGAACGTACGAGACGGAATCTATCGGGCTTGCAGCTGCACTCGGCGTGATGGGAGCGATCGACGCCGAGTTGACTCTGCGCCTCGCCGCCGGGCACGCGCGCTTCTGCAGCGCTCTTGCGGAGCGACTCGCGTGGCGGGATCCGGCCGCGGTCGCGCACGCCAAAGGCACCGCGCAGCTCGTGTTCGGAGACGACAATGTCGCGACCGAGTTCTACCGCAGGCGGCGGCGCGCGGCGTGTTGTTCTGAGGCTGACCGTTCTACGACCGCGCCGGAATTGCGCAGAGCAGTACCCGATCCCATTCCGGTAGGATTGGGGCGATGCCAGAGATCAGGCCGAGCCCGATGCCGACCACTCCAGTCAGGAAGCCAGACGACGGCACCCACGCCATTGCGCCGTCAGGCGTTGGGTTGCGCGCGAGGAAGCCGGCCAGGCCGCTGCCCGGTATTCGGAACCGCAACGCACGCCCATACCAGAAGCGGGCCACTTCGGCGAAGCCCGCGTCGCCGGTCGCATGGTAGAAGCGGCTGAACAGATGCGCGAGCCCGACCGCGCCGTGGCATAGACCCGCATCGACGACGCCGGTCTCATCCTCAGCACGCACGGCCGCGGCGCGCGCGACCTCGATGGCAGTGCGCTCCCACGCCGCGTTGCCGACGGCTCGCGCCGCGATGAGGAGCGCCGCCGCCACGCCCGGGTCGCCATAGCACCAGGCAGTACGCGCAGGCGCCGCCCGCTCCGCGTTGTAGGGAAAATTCGAGATGGAGCCCGATGCCGTGCGGTTGCGCAAGACCCAATCCACTGCGCCGTCGAGCAGTGGCATCGCGCGCGCGCGCAGGTCCGTAATGGTGCACGCGCGACCTAGCAGCGCGATGACGCCCGGTACGCCGTGCGCCAGCCCGAGGTCGTAGTGGCCGTCGGCCCCTGCTCGCGCGTCTGTGAAGGCGGGATCAGACCACCACGCCAGACCCCCGCGGCTCGGACGCGCCAACTCGCCGAGGCGATCGATGATGCGCCGCGCGCACTCCATCGCTACCGGCGAACGCGATCGTTCGAGCGCATAGACACCGATGCCCACCAGGCCCGAGACGAGATCGAACGAACCGGCCCACGGTGAGACGCCGAGCGCCTCGTAGAGCGCGTCGTCGACCTCGGAGTGGGCGTTCTCTTCGTCGTCGGGCCGGGCGGCAGCCACGTGCTCGATCGCCCACGCCAAACCCGAAAAGCCATAGTAAAGACCGGCCGGCAGTGACAGGTCGTAGGCGCGGCCGATGGCATCATCGAGCAATGCCTGGCTCGTCCGCGCCAGTGTTTCGTCGCCAAACGCGCGCGCCGCGTAGGAAAAGAACACGGCCGCCCCGGCCCCGCCTGTCAACGACGGATCGGAGAACGGCGTACGACGCAGCTCAGCGGCGATGTCGAGAATCGCCGCGCGGATTTCGTCCACTAAGGCGCCCTCGCAGACGGGACGCCATTCGGCCATCTACTCGACCCGTTCGACGGAAACGTCGTCGAGCCACACCCGCGCGTCGCCGTCCACTGCAACACCGTACCGGATCTTCGAAGCGCGGGCGGGCAACCTGCACGACACCTCGTATGCCCCCCAGTCGCCGGACACGATTGGCTGCTCGACCGTGCTCGCGACCGCCAGCGTGCCGCCGCCGGCATCGAGCGCTCTGAGCCACAGCGTCGCGCCCGCGAACGGTACTGGTGCCGACGAGTGCTGCAATCGCACCACCGCACGCACCCGAACCACACCGCCGCGAAATGGGCTGGCGTCGATCTGCTGCGACAGCGCGCCATACAGCGGCACCAGCATCTCCCCAGGCCGGCTTACGAGCGCGCAGCCGAGACCGGTGCGACAGCCCTCGTGTGTTGCCTCGGCCCGGTATCCGCTGTCGAGGGCCAGCGGATAGATCGACCAGCCGGACGGCATCCCCCCCGTACTGTCCTCCTCGAAATCGAGGTTGCGCGGCTTGGGCAACGTCGGCTGACGGAAGAACGGACGGTTGTGCCGCACATGCGACGGCGAGATCTCGTCTACGTACAGCATCGCGTTGTACGCGCGCGCCGGCCGCAACGGCCGCCAGAAATCGCCCGCCATCGCCTCGCCATAGGCCGCCCCAATCTGACGCAGGCGGTGACGGGATGACAGCCAGCCGGCAACGCCCACCTCGTCTGCCGGGGCGCGCACGCCGACCACGAATGCCCGCCCCACACGGGCGAATGTTCCTTCGACCGTGTTTTCTGGCGCCCGTTCGACGGCGAACTGCAAAAGGCCGCGCGCAGGTGCGATCCCGACTGCATTGAACATCCCGTGCCCGAACGCGAACCCGACGGAGAAATAGTCGGCGCCGAGGTCGTGCGCGAGATGGCCGCCCATCGGCATGGTCCCAAAGTCCGGCATCATCGCGACGTGCTGGTTGGCTGCCCATACCACGACGCGCGCGGTCGGGTCGGCGCGCACGAAGCGGAGGACGTTGTCTGCCATGAAGCGATCGCGTA
>JAQBQH010000066.1 GCA_028287105.1 Myxococcales bacterium | reverse complement strand
TCGCGCCGCTGGCACGCGCGGTCGCCGAGCCGCCGCGCACGCCGCGCTGGATCCGCGTCGGCCGCTTCGTGCTGGCGCTGCCGCTCCTCTTCGTGTTCACCAGCGGCCGCACGCCCGCGACCGATGACGCCGCGCCGAAGATCGCCGCCGAGCCGGGCGCGCACGCGCCGCCGGCCCCCGATCCGGCGATGTTCGGACCGCACTGGCCGCCGACCGACAAGGACTGGATGGCGGAGATCAGCTCCGACGCCTGGGTCCATCCGCTCGACGGACCGAGCCGACGCATGCCGATCAGCGACGGGCGCGTGTTCGGCGCCGAGCGCGCCGGCGATCGCCCGGGCGAATGTCGCAACGGCCACTGCGGTGTCGATCTCTCGGGGCCGTGGGGCGAGCGCGTCCACGCGGTGCACGACGGCGTGGTCGAGCGCGTGCAGCGCGGTCCCAACGAAGAGCACGGCGGGCTCTACGTGCGCATCGCCCATCGCGACGGCAGCATCCTGTCGCAGTATTTCCACCTGGCGGCGATTCCGCGGCACATCGAGCCGGGCGTGCACGTGGCCGTCGGCGAAGTGGTCGGGCTGCTCGGCGACAGCGGCGTCAAGCACTCGGCGCCGCATCTGCACTTCACGCTGTCGGTGCGGCCGTCCGCGAGCTCCGTCGAGAAGTTCATGGATCCCGAGCCGCTCATCGCGCTGTGGCCGCTGCGCATCGCGGTGGGAGAGACGGCCGGCGTCGTCACCACGAGCATCGCGCCCGGTGTGCCGCATGGAGCGGCGCACAAGAAGCAGCGGAAGTCGCGGCGATTGCCGGCGGCGCCGGTCGAAGAGGCGCCCGCGTCGGAGTGACGCGTCGCGGAAGGATGTGGCGAGGTCGTACTAGGTCGTCTGCAGCGTGACGACGAGGATGATGCCCGCCTCTGGGACGTGCAGGACGTACCAGGTCGTCGAGCCGCTCGTGATCTTGCCTACCTCGAAGCGATCGATGAACACGAGGTGCTCGAGGGCGGCGGTCAGCCCGTCGAGATGCCAGGCGGCGAGCGCCGCGTCCAGCTCGCTGCGCGGCGCCGCGCCGGCGACGGTCACGCTGTCGAGGCGATCGAAGGCGACGTAGCCGTCGAGGATCTGGCGGATCGCCGGCGGCGTGACCGCGGACCAGTCGTAGCGATAGACCGCGGCCGTCACGTGACGCGGCGGCGTGAGGGATTGGTTGGCGCCGTCGACGACTGCGGGGATCTCGCTGCCACCGTCCGCCGGGAGAAAGGCGGGCAGGATCTGGGTCACGCGGCAGACGCGCACCTGATCGTAGCGGCCGCACGAGGCCGTGTCTGCGGAGCCGTAGGGGAGCTTGTCGAGGCAGCGCTGCACGGTGGCCGCGCAGGTCGGCTGCGGCCAGCGCTCGTAGGGATCGAGCGTCGTCAGCGCCAGTTCCTTGACCACGAGCCGCACGTCGGCGTCGCGGAAGTAGGCCTTGCCGGCTCCGTCGACGATGCTGAAGTGGACCGGTCCGGCGACGAGGCCGCTCTTGAGGCCTTCGAAGCTCCAGTCGTCCTGGTAGATGCGCGCGCTCGACTGCGAGATGCGCGGTCCGAGGTCCTGGTCGGTCCAGCCGTTGACGACGCTCGGCGTGACGGTGAAGCGCAGCTTGCCGCGATAGGCGAGCTGGCCGGCGTACCAGATCGCGCCGACGGTGGTGTCGACGCCGATCTGCGACGGGCCCGAGCGCGGGGCGAAGCGCGGCGCGAAGAGCAGGCCGGCGGTGTACGAGGTCGTCGAGCCGTGGACCGTGAACGAGACCAGGAGGCGCATGCCGGACAAGACGCTGTTGATCTCGTGGTCGTCGTTGAGCGAGACGGTGAAGGTGCGCTTGCCGGTGAGCAGCGCTTCCCCGAAGGCGTCGTCGGGGACGAAGGACTGGATGCCGTCGAGATCGCGATTGGTCGAGCCCGAGACGGTGTAGCGGAAGCCCTGGCCGATCGGCGTGACCGTGAGCGCGGGATCGACCGTGACCTTGAGCTGGCCGGCCTGGGTGGAGAGGTTGGCGCCGAGCGCGTCGGCCTTGGCGCCGTCGTCGAGGAGCGCGGTGGCTTCGGCGGGCCCGTCGGCGTCGACGGTAGCGGAACAGCCGATGAGCGATGAGAGCGAGAGCGAGAGGAAGAGTGCAGGAGCGAGAGCGGAGAACGTGAGCAGTCGGCGCATGTCGTGTGACCTCGGATGAACGCGAAAGGTCGCCACCGAGCAAGCCGCGGACCAGCCTGGCACTCACGGATTTCAATTGTTTGCGCGCACGCGGGCTGTCCTGATCCGCGACGGTGGCGGATCGACTCGCCGCACCTGCACCGCCACCGACGGTGTCGTGCGGCGCGCGCGCGCGTAGCGAGTGTCTCCTAGTGCCCGCGGAAGAAGAACAGCCAGAGTAGCAAGACGAGCGTGAACGGAACGCCCGCCACCCAGAGCAGCAGCGGAACGGCCACGCGGCCCTTCTGATGATTCGTCGTCGTCATCGTCTCCACGGACACCTCCTCGGTTTGATCCTCTAGCCTCGCAAGTGGCGGGCCAACTCGACCGATTTGGTGGCACAGTCCACGCGTGAACCCGATGCGCACCGAGACCACCGATTCCGCCGATGAGCTGGTCGCCGACGTGCAGCGCCTCGGCGCCATCCTCGATCACACCGTCGACGCCCGCGAAGGCGAGGGCGCCCTCGTCCTCGTCGAGGAGCTGCGCGGCATGGCGCTCGCCCTGCGCGCCGGCACGCTCGCCGGCGGCCGCGAGGCGTTGGCGCAGCGGATCGGCGCGCTCGATCTCAAGGCGCTCGATCTGACCGCGCGTAGCACCACCAACCTCTTCCACCTCGTCAACTGCGCCGAGGAGCAGCATCGCATGCGCGTGCTCCGGCGGCGCGACCACGGCGGCACGCCGCCCGACGGCTCCGTCGCGGCGCTGGTCACCGATCTCGGCGCGGCCCAGGTCCCGGCCGACGAGGTGCGCGCGCTCCTTGTGCGCCTGTTCATCATGCCGGTCCTGACCGCGCATCCCACCGAAGCGCGCCGCCGCACCGTCCTCGATCACCTGGGCGACGTTTCGGCCGCGCTCGACGCGCTCGACGATCCGCGCTCGGGCGCGCACGAGCGGCGCCACCGCACCGAGGAGCTGCGCGAGGCGGTCGTCGGCCTCTACTGCAGCGATCAGGCGCGCACGGTGCGACCCTCGCCGGCCGACGAAGTCCGCGCCGGGCTGCAGGCATTCCAGCGCACGCTCCTCGAGGTCACGCCGGCGCTCTATCGGGAGCTCGAGGAGGCCCTCGAGCGCGCCTATCCCGACGAGCGCTTCGAGGTAGGAACCTTCTTGCGCTACGGCACCTGGATCGGCGGCGATCGCGACGGCAATCCCAACGTCACCGCCGAGGTGACGCGCCTGGCGCTGGAGCGGCAGCGCCGCGTCGCCATCGATCGCCTGGTGCGCGACGCCGAGGTGCTCGGCCGCGCCATCTCGGTCTCGGCGCGCCGCCTGCCGCTACCGCCGGCGCTGGCCGATTCGATCGCCGCCGACCGCGCGCGCCTGCCCGAGGTGGCGGCGCGCGCGTCGCGCTATGGCGGCGAGCCGTGGCGCGAGAAGCTGTGGTACGTGCGGGCCCGCCTGGCGCGCGCGGCCGATCGCGCCGAGGGCGCCTATCCCGACGCCCAGAGCTACCTCGACGATCTGCACCTGCTCGACGCCAGCCTGGCGGCTCCGGGGCTCGAGCCGCTGAGGCGCGGGCGCCTGCGCGATGCGCGCCGCCGCGCCGAGGTGTTCGGCTTCCACCTCGCCAGCATGGATCTACGGCAGCACTCCGCGGTGCACGAGGCCGCGGTCGGCGAGCTCCTGGCCGCCGGCGGCGTCGAGGGCTACGGCGCGATGCCGGAAGCGGCGCGCCAGTCGCTCCTGGCCAGCCTCCTCGAGCGCGCCGAGCTGGCCTCGCCGCGCGATCGCGCGCACCTGTCGCCGGCGACGCGCGAGATCCTGGAGACGCTCAACGTCGTCGGTCGCGCGCGCCGCGACTCCGGCCCCGAGGCGTGCGAGCGTTACGTCATCAGCTTCACGCGGTCGGCGAGCGATCTGCTCGAGGTGCTCTTCCTGGCGCGCGCAGCACGGCTCGCCATCGACGAGCTCAGGCCGGTGCCGCTGCTCGAGCAGCTCGAAGATCTCGAGCGCGCCGAGCCGATGGCGCGCGAGATCCTGGCGCTCTCGCCGCTGCGCGCGGTCATGGCCGGCCAGCTCGAGGTCATGGTCGGCTACTCCGATTCGTCGAAGCAGGCCGGCTATGTCGCCAGCCAGGTGGCGCTGGCGCAGGCGCAATCGGCGCTGGCGCGCGTCGCCGACGATCACGGCGTCACGCTCACGATCTTTCACGGCCGCGGCGGCGCCATCGGTCGCGGTGGCGGTCCGGCCGGCCGCGCCATCCGCGCGCAACCGCCGCGCGCGCTGCGTGGGCGGCTGCGGGTCACCGAGCAGGGCGAGACCATCACCGCGCGCTACGGGCACCTCGAGATCGCGCGGCGCGATCTCGAGCAAATGGTGCACGCAGTCATGGTCGCCTCGCTCGTCGATGCGCCCAAGGTGCGCCCGGCCGCCGGCGAGACCTTGCGCCGCGCCGCCGACGCGTCGCGGGCCGCGTACGATCGTCTCGTCGGTGACGGCGAGCGGCTGGCGCGCTACGCGCTCGAGGCCACGCCGCTCGAGGAGATCGCCGAGCTGCCGATCGCCTCACGCCCGTCGTCGCGCAAGGCGGCGCTGACGCTCGACGACCTGCGCGCCATCCCGTGGGTCTTCTCGTGGGCGCAGAGCCGTCACGGCCTGCCGGGCTGGTTTGGCCTGGGCACGGCGCTAGAAGCGCTCATCGCCGACGAGGGCATGGAGCGGGTGCACGCGCTCTATCGCGACTGGCCGTTCTTCCAGGCGCTCGTCGACAACGCGCAGATCGCGCTCATCCGCTCCGACATGGACGTCGCCGCCGAGTACGCCAAGCTGGCGGAGCCGCCCTTGCGCTCGATCTTCGACGACATCGTGGCCGAGCACCGGCGCACCGTCGCCGCCGTCCTCCAGGTCACCGGCGAGCACGCGATCATGGAGGCGTGGCCGACCATCGCCGCGACGGTGCGGCGTCGCAATCCCTACGTCGATCTCGTAAGCCACACGCAGGTGACGCTGCTCCAGCGCCTGCGCGTCGCTACCGGCGATGAACGGGAGCGCATCCGTCGCATCCTCTTCGTCACCATCAATGGCATCGCCGCGGGGCTGCAGACCGCAGGCTGACCGCGTCACGGCGCCGGCAGCGGGTTGTGGCTGCGGCGCGGCGACTGCAAGAGGATGAGCTTGCCGCCGCGCAGGCAAAATAGTTTACGCGTCCGTCGTCCGTAGTCCTTCCCGCCGCTTACGTGATACGCTCGGGGTCCGGATGCGCCTTTCGGGCAGCCTCGTACCCACGACCACGATCGCCCTTGCCGTCGCGCTTGCCGTCGCGCCGCCGGCCGCCGCCGATCCGATCACGCTGCGCGTCGCCACCATCGCGCCCGCCGGCACCGCCTGGGCGCGTGAGTTCGGCGCCTTCGCGCGCGACGTCGAGGCCGGCACGCACGGGGCGGTTCACATCAAGATCTACTACTCGGGCATCGCCGGCGACGACGTCACGGTGCTCGACCGCATCCGGCGCGATCAGCTCGACGGCGCGATGAGCTCCGAGAGCTGCATGCGCCTGAGCCCATCGTTGCGCGTGACCCGAGTGTTCGGGCTGTTCCAGAACCGCGACGAGGCCGCCTACATCCTGACGCGGCTGCGGCCGACGCTCGACGCGGAGTTCCTGAAGGAGGGCTTCATCCACCTCGGCGAAGCGGCGCTCGGCCCCGAGGTGCTGTTCACCCGGGAGCCGGTGCGCGACATGGCCGAGCTGCGCAAGACGGCGCTGTGGATCTGGGAGCTCGACGACGCGCTGCGCGCACAGGCGCCGGCGCTCGGTCTCCACGTGACGGCGACCTCGCTCGAGCTGGCGACACGCGCGTACGACGAGAAGCGGGTCGACGGCTTCATTGCCGTGCCGTCGGCGGCGCTGGCCTTCCAGTGGTCGGCGCAGGCGCGCTATCTCGAGGACGTTCGCTTGAGCTATCGCAACGGCTGCCTCTTCGTCGCCAGCCGCGCGTTCGATGCGCTGCCGATCGACGCGCAGTCGTACGTGCGCGCGGCGACGGCGAAGCTGCGCAACCGCCTCGACGATCTGGGCAAGCGTCAGGACGACGCGCTGCTCGAGGGGCTGTTCGCGCGTCAGGGTCTGCGCGCGGTCCCGGTGAGCGAGCGGTTTCGTCTGGAGCTGTTCAGCCTGGCGCGCGACATGCGCACCCGCGTCGGTGGGACGCTCGTGTCGCAGAAGCTGCTGGCGCAGGTGCTGAACTGGCTGGCCGACTACCGCGTCGAGCATCAGTTCTCACGCTGATTGCTTCTCAGAACTGCGGCGGGCAGCGGCTGTAGTCGATGGGGCCGTCGGCGTTGGCGGCGTCGGGGTCGAGCTGCAGGATCCAGCACTGCAGCGCGTAGGTCTGATCGGCCGTGAGGTCGCCGTTGGCCAGCGGCATGCGCGGCGGCACGGTGCCGAGGATGCGCTGCACGAGGAAGCTCTGCGCCGGCGCGCCGGGCTTGATGAGCGCCTCGCCCATGTCGTACCCGAACTTGCCATTCTGGTTCGGATCGCCGAGCTGCAGCTCGCCGTCGTAGCCCGGCATGTACGGGGTCGTGAGGAACGAGCGCATCCCGGGGCCGAGCAGCGGAAGGTTCGAGATCGTCACCACCGATTGGCCGGCGTGGGTCGCGAGCTGCGCGGGGTACTTGAGGGTCAGCGGGCTCTTGGGATCGCCGTCCCGGACGATGCTGAACGCCACCGCGCTGCCGTCGTGGGCGATGGGGTCGTGCGTCGTCAGCGTCACCCATTGCGGCGGGCTCGCCGGGTCGACGGTGACGAAGCCGATGCGCGTCTTCGTACCGGCGTCGGCGCCGCCGTCGAGGATGAGCAGGTCGCCGGGCGGCTCGCACTGGTCGCTCACCTGCGCGGCGCTCTCGGTGAGCTGATTGCAGCGTGCGCCGATGACCGCGAGCATGTTCTCGGGGGTGTGCAGATCGGGGAACTGCTTGGAGTTGTGGCAGACGCCGCCGCGCGGGCCGCAGGTCGGCGTCACTACAGCCTCGTGCAGCGCGCGATAGGTCGGATACTGCTCGGCGACGGTCATCGTCGTCGACGCGGGCGTCGTCGAGCAGCCGGCCGCGAACGCCGCGACGCAGAAGAGCGCGGCTCTCATTTGAAGAGCTCCATCATCATCGGCGCCTGCAGGTAGGTCGACGGGTCGACACCGATCGAGCCCATCATCGTCGCCAAGAGCGACGGCGAGGCGACGGCGTGGTCCTGCGGATTGCACGCTTCGTCGGTGGGCGCGAACAGCCGTCCGCCGACGATCGCGCCGCCGGTGAAGGGGAGGGCCTGGTAGCGGCTCGGCGAGGTGCCGTGATGATCGCTGCCGTTGCCGCGGTTGTAGCCGATGGAGAGCCCGTCGTCGGCGGTGGCCGAGGTGTTGTCGCGGCCGAACTCGGAGGTGACGGCGATGAGCGTCGTATCCCAGTAGCTCTTGCCGTCCGCGTCGGCGATGCGCGAGAGGGTGAAGTAGAGCGCCGAGAGCGCGCGGCCGAGCGAGGCGGCGAGCGGCGGCAGCCCTTTGTCCTCGTCGCTGTGAAAGTCCCATCCGCCCACGCCGACGGCGACGACGGGCGCGCCGAGCTGAAGCAGGCGCACACCGAGCGCGGTCGGCCCGCCCCACATCGTGTCGACGACGTAGCCCGCGGGCGGCGCGCCCATCGCCGGCGCCACGCCGAACGGCTCCATGAGCATCTGCGAGGTGAGCGGCTTGCCGTCGGTGGTGACGCCGAGCGCCTCGGCCGGCGCGTACGCGAGCCGCAGCGCGGGATGGGCGAGTACGGCGCCGTAGCTCAGCCCGGCCTGCTTGATGCCGAGGAAGCTCTGGATGCGCCCGAGGAGCGCGTTCGGCCGGGCGCGAACGATGCCGTCGTCGAGCCGCGACTCGAGGCCCTTGACCCAATCGGGATCGCCGCCGGCGGAGCCGTCGCGGGGATAGCGGAAGTCGCTCGGCCCGTTCAAGAAGAGCGCGCGGTATTGCGAGAAGTCGCCGCTGCCGATGCCGTACACCGACGCGCCGAGCGGACCGGAGCCGCCGACGATGGTGGGCGGTAGGGGCGACTGCCCGTCGAGCTGGCGGGAGATCATCGTGAGCAGCCCCGCCGGGGCATCGGGCGCGCCGCCGCACATGCGCACCGTCGCCGAGTAGTGGTTGCCGTCGCCTTGCGACGCGGTCGGATCGTGATCGACCGCGCCGACGACGCTGATCTTGTCGGCGATCTGCGACACCAGCGGCAGCTTGGCGCCGCCCCATTGGGCCAGCGCGATCGGCTTCTTGTCGCCGACGAGGACGCCGCCGACGCCCCATTCGGCGGCGGCGAGGAGCGGCGCGCCGTCGGCGTCGAGATCGGACGACGATACGGCACCGTATGGATTCCACTGCGGTGCCACGTGGGCGTTGAAGAGGCAGCTCGAGCGCATGCCGCCGCCCGCGTGCAGGATGAGCACGCGCTTGACGCGGCCGCTCTGCGGCACGTCGGCGAAGACGCGCTTCGGAACGTAGATGTGCGCCGCCAGCGCCCCGAAACCGACGCCGCTCACCCCGAGAAATTGTCGACGACTGATGGACATCGGGTCTCCTAGTAGAAGAGGAAGCGGCTCGAGCGCAGGATGGCCTGACAGAGCTGTTGTGCCGTGGGCTTGTCGCCCGCGGGCAGCGTGGCGGCCACCGCCTTCAGCTCGTCGGCCGGGGGATCCCAGGTGAGCGCCTCGCGATAGGCGCTCTGGACCAGCGCCGTCGCCGACGCGGCGGCCGCTACCTTGGAGGCGCTCTTGTCGCTGCAGGCGGCGGCGAGGAGGCTGCGCTGCTCCATCGCGTAGAGGACGCCGACGTCGGTGTAGCGCGACTGGGTCTTCTGATCGGGGCAGCCGCCCATCGTGCGCGCCGTCGCTTGATAGGCGAAGCTCGGCAGCGCGCCCGCGGGCGGAAAGAGCGACGCGGGCAGCCAGCGCAGCGACTGCAGCGGATAGCGCCAGTCGCAGGCGCCGAGCGCGACACCGGTGAACTTGCCGACCGAGTCGATCCAGCTCTCGGCGATCATCTGCTTGGTCGGGCCGTGGTGCCAAAGGACCGTATCGGCGCCGCTGTTGTCGGCGGGCATGGTGTAGAGCACCGAGGTCAAAAGCTCGCGCTCCATGGCGCGCAGGTCGCCCTTCTGCGCCAGCAAGGTCGCCAGCGCCTGGCGCACTGCGGGGATCTCGTAGCCGGGGAGCTCGACGCCGAGGTGCCACCAGCCGAGATACTTCGCCAGTGTGCGATCGGCCGCGGCCTCGTAGAAGTAGCGCTGCTGGGTGATGACGCGGCCCGGGGTACGCACCACGTTCCACTGATCGGCCGTGAGATCGCCGAGCGCGATGGGCGCGCTGCCGGCGAGGATGGCCGAGGCGTCATGCGCGGCGGAGGTGCAGTTGATGGCGCCGAATGCGCCGGCGCAGGCGCGCGGCTCGAGATAGAGCTCGCGATAGTTGCTCGTGTCGGTGCAGACCTTGCTCGCGCCCGACGGCAGCGGCTGGCAGGTGCGTCCGGCGCTGCAGTCGGCGTCGCTGGCGCAGGCGTTGTAGCGGAAGGCGCCGATGCTGGCGTCGTAGGCGGGCCGGGAGCGCCACATGCGGTAGAGCGAGAGCATGTCGGAGCGCTCCTCGGGGAGCGCGTCGCGGCCGAGCAGCGCCTGGTAGCCGTAGGCGACGACGTTCTCGCCCACGAACTCGCCGACGAACGCGGGATGGGTCATGGCGATGGCGGCGAAGTCGGGATAGCCGAGCTCGCCCCGGTAGAGCGCGCCGACCTGGGCGTCGAGATCTTGCAGGTATTGGTACCAGACGGTGCGGTTGTCGTATTGGAACGCGTCGGCCCACAGCCGCTGGTTGACGCGCACGTAGTCGGGTTGGGCCATGAAGTAGTCGACGATCTCCGATGGGCTCTTGCCGCGACAGTGCGCGACATACTCGTCCCAGGAGGGCGCCACGCCGGAGAGATCGATCGCGTAGCGGCGGCACAGCTCGGTGTCGCCGGCGACGGTCGGCTTGACGCCGTCCTTCTGCAACATGGGCGCGACCACCGCGTCGACGACGTTGCCCGTGCCGCCGCCGGAGCGGTTGGCGCAGCCGCCTAGGAGGGCGACGAGGACGAAGAGGGCTCGAGTGCGCATGTCGGGGAGGACACGAGCGCTCGCTCGAAGGTTAAATCGTCCGGGCGCGGCGACCCAGAAGGTCCTTTTTATTGCATGATGCCCCGCATGACGACTCCGCGCCTCCCCTGGATCCTGTCCGCGCTGCTCCTGGCCTGCGGCACCACGCCGCCGCCCGCCGCGAAGACGGCGCCAACCGCGGCTGCGGTCGAGGCGCAGAGCCCGCCCGCCGCCACCGTGATGAAGCCGGAGACCGTGGCCAGCGATACGCCGCGCGCCACCGCCGCCGGCACGACGTTCACGGTTCCGGCCAACTGGACCCTGCGCAGCGACGGTGCGCGTCGCGTCCTCGAGGGGCCCGAGAAGGACATCAAGGTAGCCATCGTCGACGTGCCGACCGCGGCCGACGCGGCGGCGGCGGTGAAGCAGGCCTGGCCCGCGCTCGATCCGAGCTTCAAGCGGCCGGTGCGCATCGAGCAGGATCGCCCGGCCCGCTACGGCTGGCAGGGCGCGCGCGTCTTCATCTACGAGACGTCGCCGAACGAGCATCGCTCGGTGCTGGCCGCGGCGCGCCGGCGCGGCGACGCGTGGTGCGTGCTCCTCCTCGACGGCAGCGACGCCGCCGAAGAGCGGCGCGGCGGACAGATCGGCCTCGTCATGTCGAGCATTCGGCCCGCCGGCTACACGCGAGAGTCGTTCGCCGGCAAGAAGGCGCACCCGCTCGACGCGGCGCGCATCAAGCTCTTGACCGACTTCATCGCCAAGGCGCAGAAGGAAGCGGGCGTGCCGGGCGTCGGCATCAGCCTCGTCGAAAATGGCAAGGTCGTCTTCGCCGGCGGCTTCGGCGTGCGGGAGCTCGGCAAGAAGGAGCCGGTCGACGCCGACTCGCTCTTCATCATCGCCTCGAACTCCAAGGCGCTCACCACGCTCCTCCTGTCCAAGGAGGTCGATCGCGGCAAGTTCACGTGGGACACGCCGGTCACGCAGGTCTATCCGCCGTTCAAGCTCGGCGACGCCGACGTCACCAAGCGCGTGCTCATGAAGCACCTCGTGTGCGCCTGCACCGGTATGCCGCGGCAGGATCTCGAGTGGCTGTTCGAGTTCAAGAGCGCGACCCCGCAGAGCGCGCTGTCGCTCTTGGGCGGCTTTACGCCGACGTCGAAGTTCGGCGAGGTCTTCCAGTACAGCAACCTCATGGCGTCGGCGGCCGGGTTCATCGGCGGCTACGTGCTCAATCCGAAGAAGGAGCTGGGCGCCGCCTTCGACGAGGCGATGAAGAAGGAGATCTTCACGCCCCTCGGGATGAAGTCGACCACGTTCGACTTCGCGCGCGCGCTCAAGGCCAACCACGCGTCGCCGCACGGCGAGGACATCGACGGCAACATCACCATCGCGAAGATGAACGTGAACTACTCGATCGTGCCGGTGCGTCCGGCGGGCGGCGCCTGGTCGAGCGTGAACGATCTGACGCGTTATGTGCAGATGGAGCTGGCCAACGGCAAGCTGCCCGACGGCAAGACGCTGATCTCGGAGGCGGCGCTGATGCAGCGTCGCGAGCCGCAGGTGCTCGTCGGCGAGGACCACACCTACGGCATGGGTCTCATGGTCAACAAGCGCTGGGGGGTGCCCATCGTCCACCACGGCGGAGACCTCGTCGGCTATCACAGCGACATGTTCTGGATCCCGGAGGCGGGCGTCGGCGGCGTCATCCTGACCAATGCGGACCCGGGCGTCATGTTGCGCGGGCCGTTCGTGCGCCGCCTGCTCGAGGTGCTCTACGACGGGGAGCAGGAGGCGGAGGAGGACGTGATGACCGCCATCGCGCGGCACAAGGAGTCGATGAAGACCGAGCGCAAGCGGCTGGTGACGCCGGCCGAGGACGCGGCGACGAACAAGCTGGCCGCGCACTACACCAACGCCAGCCTCGGCGAGATCGCGGTCTCGAAGCGCGGCAAGGACACCGTCCTCGACTTCGGCGAATGGAAGAGCGCGGTCGCGTCGCGCAAGAACGACGACGGCACCTACTCGCTCATCACGGTCGAGCCGGGCACCGACGGTTTCGAGTTCGTCGTCTCCGAGAAGGACGGCAAGCACGTGCTCACCACGCGAGACGCCCAGCACGAGTACGGCTTCGTCGAGAAATAGCGCCGCCGTGAGCATGCGACGCCCGCAGTGGCTGCCGACGCGCGTCGACGCGCCGGGATTGACGTTGGCGCTCGTCGTCGGCGCGGCGGCGTGGGGCGGCGCGAAGCTGCTGCCGCCGACGCCGTTCCTGTCGGACATCCTGCTGGCGCTCATCGCCGGCGCGCTCATCTTGAACACGCCGCTGCGCGGGCCGCTGAAGCTGGCGCTGCCGGGGCCCGACCGCGAGCCCGATCGCTACGCGCACGGGCTGCGCTTCGTCGGCAAATGGGTGCTGCGCCTCGGCATCGTGCTCATGGGGCTCAAGGTGCAGACGGAGCTGGTCCACGCGGCGGACCTGGCGCTGATCGCGGGCGTCATCCTCTGCTCGTTGCCGAGCGCGTTCTTCATCGCGCACTCGGTGTCGGCGATGGTGGGGCTGCGCCGTCCGATGGCGGATCTGGTCGCGGGCGGCACGATGATCTGCGGCGCGTCGGCGGTCAATGCCATCGCGCCGGTGGCCAACGCGCATCGTGAGGAGCAGGGCGTCGCCATCGGCACGGTGTTCGCGTTCAGCGTCGTGGCGCTCTTCGTGTTCCGTCCCGTCGCGCAGTGGGTCGGGCTCGATCCGGCGCACGCGGGGCTGTGGAGCGGGCTGGCGGTCAACGATCTCTCGAGCGCCATCGCCGTCGGGCAGCAGATGGGCGCGGTCGGCGGCGTCATGGCCGCGGCCTCGAAGTCGGCGCGCGTGTTGTGTCTGGCGCCGGTGCTGTTCCTCCTGGCGTTCGCGCGCCGCACCGGCGATCGCGAGGCGCTCAAGAAGAGCGCGGTCGAGCAGGTGCCGCGCTATCTCCTCGGCTACGTGGCGCTGGCGCTGGTGCGCGCGCTCGGCGATCGCTTCCTCGGCGGAGCGGCCTGGTCGGGGCTGCTCGCCGTCGACAAGTCGCTGGTCGATCTCCTGCTCGTCACCGTCGCCGCGGCCATCGGGCTGCACCTGCCGCTCGCCAGCCTGCTCGGTCCCGGCGCGCGCGCGCTCGTCGCGGGTGGCGCCACGTCGCTGTGGATGGCCGGTTTGACGCTGTCCATGGTGACCGCCGCGTCGCGCGGCGCGCGCTCGGCGGCGGCGCTGGTCGGGCTCTGCGCGCTCGCTGCCAGCTTCGCCGCGTTTCGCTGGTTCGCCGCGGCCGAGCGCGCGCTGGCGGCGATTCGCCGGCGCTACGCCTCGGGCGCGCCGCTGTCGCTCGGAGAAGCGACCAAGCTGCTCGACGCGATGGAGGCCGAAGCGCCCGTCGACGATGCGACGCGACGACAGCTCCTGCGCCAGCTTCATCCGTCGATCGGCGAGCTCATCTATGCGCGCGAGAGCCCCAATCCGCACGGCGAAGGCTGTCGCTGGGTCACCTATTGGCAGGGCGCCAGCGGCTGGGCGCTGGTCGCGCTCTGTCGCCAGCCCGGCTCTTCGACGCCGATTCACGCGCATCCGCATCGCATGATCGGCAAGTCGATCGAAGGTGCGCTCGAGGAGCTGCGCTTCCTTGCGCACGGAGACGCCGTCGAGCTGGTGGAGAAGCGGCTCATCGCGCACAACGAGCTGGTGGAGACCGACGGGCTGGCGACGATTCACGCGGTGCGCGTCGTGGGGCCGAGCTCCGCGATCGATCTGCAGCTGCGCGGCCCCGAATCGGGCGCGCCCGGTCGGCGGCTGCGCACGTTGGCGCCGCTCGATCTCACCGCGCTCTCGATCGGCGCGCGCCTGGCCGTCGTCGACGAGGCGGATGATCGCCCCGGTCACGGCGGCGAAGGCGCCGGCGCGGCCACGATCCTGCGCTGAGCGGCCCGCGCCAGCGGCGTGCCAACCGAGGGGCTGTCCGACAGCCCCTGGTGCACACGATTGTCGTCGCTGAGGCGGGTCGCCGCATGCGCAACGTCTGCAGAGACCATATCGCCCCACATCTGCCTGCGGAACCATATTTCCGATCCGCAAGCGCGGAACATCATGCCGGTTTCTCGACGGCAATTACGGCATGGCATCTGCACTGCTAACCGTCAAACAATCGAGAGGTACAACATATGCGTAAGCTCGCAACGATCCTCAGCGTGTTCGGTTTCATCGCCTTCGCCGGGTTGGCTCATGCCGACGACAAGACGGAGAAGAGCGTCAAGACGGACACCTCTACGACGCTCGGCGGTCAGAAGAAGACCACCAAGGTCGAGAAGACCAAGAACGCTGATGGGTCGAGCACCGAGACCAAGACCGAAGTCGTGGCGCCGAAGCGTGATGAAGCGGCGAAGCGCGACGAAGTGAAGCGTGATGGCGACGTCAAGCGTGACGCGGATGCGAACCGCGACGTCAAGACCCGTCACGAGGTCGGTGGTGCTGAAGTGACCGAGAAGAGCGATACGAGCACCACGCTCACCGGTAAGAAGCAGACGACGAAGACCAAGAAGGTCGTGAACCCGGACGGCTCGAAGGTCGAGACCAAGACGACCACCGAGTCCGCCAAGTAAGCTCGGCCTTCCGATCTCGCTTCGACTAAGACTAAACGTTTGGACCAGCCGGGAGCCGCAGTATGGGCTCCCGGCTTTTTTTTAGCGCTTCGGGAGCCGGTAGATCGCGCCGGTCGGGTAGCCGCCGTCGAAGTAGACGGCGCTGGCGTCGGTGGTGGCGGCGTTGGGCGCGAAGTCGCCGCTCCAGACGACCGACGCGCCGAGGCCCGACTTCGACACGCGCACGAGCTGCTGATCGACCTGCACGTAGAGGTTGCTCGTGTCGTCGGCCTCGACGACGCCGTACGAGCGCGTGTCATAGAGGACGCGCGCCAGGCCGCCGAAGCGCGATTGCGCTTTGACGAGGCCGGCGTCGACCCAGTAGACGTTGGCGCCGTCGGCGAGGAGCGCGCCCGGTGCGTCGTTGGAGAGCTTGACGGCGACACCGCCCAGCTTGGAGACGGCGAAGACGCCCTGCG
>JAQBQH010000058.1 GCA_028287105.1 Myxococcales bacterium | reverse complement strand
TTCGGCAAGGCCGAGAAGGAGCACGAGAAGAAGGTCGACGAGACCAAGAAGCAGTATCAGGAGAAGGTTCACGCGCACGAGAAGGAGGCCAAGGTCGCCGTCGAGAAGACCGACAAGGCCGAGAAGGACGTCGAGAAGGAAGGCGCCAAGGAGAAGGCGAAGCCCGAAGAGAAGGCGCCGCCTGCTGCGCCGCCTCCGGCTCCGGCGATTCCGCCGCCGCTCGCCAAGCCCGCGCCGATCCCCGTGCCGCCGCCGGTGCCGCAGCCGGCACCGATGCAGGTGCTGCCGTCGGTGACGATGCCCGATCTGCCGCCGCCGAATGCGGTGCCGCCGGCGTCGAAGCCGATTCCGCGTAACGAAGGCGAGAAGGGTGTCGCGAACGCGCCGTCGCCGGCGCCGGCGGCGCCGTCGAGCGTCCCCGACGGAGCGCCGGGCGTGTCGTCAGCGACGGCGAAGGGTGGGGGCGGCGCGGCGCCGTCGGGCAACAAGGGCGGGGCGCCGGGTGGTGGTGGCGGTGGTGGTGGTGCGCCGCCAGGGCCGCAGGTCGAAGCGGGCGCGGCCGGGATCATCTCGCAGTGGAAGACGCTCGAAGGGAAGAAGACGGAGCTGTCGGGCTCCAAGGGCAAAGGTGGCGCGGGCGGCGCGGCGGCGGGCGGTCCGGCGGCTGCGCAAGGCGCGGCGGCGGCCAAGGACGCCAAGGGCGCAGCGACGGGAAAAGACGGGAAGAAGAGCGACGCCAAGAGTGGCGACGCGGAGATCGATCCGACGGTCAAGGCCGTCGTCGAGAAGGGCAAGGGCGACGAGGCCAAGCAGGCCGCGGAAGCGAAAGCGAAAGAAGAGGGCTACCACAAGCAGACCGACGACAAGAAGGTCAAGGCGGGCGCGGCCGAGGCGAAGCTCAACGAGGTCGCCAAGAAGCAGCACGACAAGAACGAGAAGAGCGGCGGCAAGAAGGCGGGCGAGCGCAAGATGCCGGCGCTGGCGGACTTCCCCGTGCCGACGCTCGACACGTGCCGCACGGCGTTCTCGAACTGGACGAAGTTGAAGATGAAGGGGGACAGCTTCGGGACGTTCGGTCAGAAGATGATCGGCGGCGCCTACTTCAACTTCGAGACGAAGATCTGGGGGCAGCTGCTCGACGACTACAAGAAGGTGTTCGACCAGTCCAAGGCGGACGACGTGCTGCCGGACCCGAAGGATTGGGCGACGAAGCTGCACGCGGGGCACAGCTATTTCGGGAGCGGCGAGTTCAAGGCGTCGGCCAACTACGATGCCGGTTATTCGCTGAGCGAGGAGGCGATCAAGGCGTTCGAGACGTTCGACAAGTTCAAGGCGTCCAACGCGGGGCACAAGCCGGGGCAGTACCTCATCGCCGAAGTCGAGAAGATGACCGACACCGAGAAGCCGACCTTCGTCAACGGCAAGCTGGCGCCGCTGGCGAACGCGGCCGAGGTGGTCAAGGCGTTGCGTGTGGCGCTCGACAAGCTCGGGCCGGCGGCGGCGGTGCAGGCGCGCGTCGTCGAGGTCGATGGCGGCAAGGTGGTGCCGGCGTCGGCGTTCTGGACGCAGATGGTGGCGTCGTTCAATCAGGCGGTGGCGGGTATCGCGCAAGTGAACGACGTCATCGCGAAGATTCAGGCCAAGGACCCGAAGGCGGCGGAGGCCAAGGGCGGCGACGGCAAGGCTGCCGACGGCAAGGCGGGCGAGGGGAAGGACGCAAAGGCGCCGGCCGGCAGCGATGCCAAGGATGGCAAGGATGCCAAGGCGCCCGATGCGAAACCCGCGGACAAGGATGCCAAGGGCGAGGCGGGAGCGAAGGGCGAGGCGGGCAAGGACAAGGGCGCGGGCGACGGCAAGAACGGCGCGCAGCAGCAGGCCAAGGAGACCGCGGGCACACCGCCGGGCGGAGACGCGGCGGCGGGAGCGAAGCCGCCGGTGCCGGAGATGGTCGGCATCGAGAAGGTGCAGCCGAAGCTCGCGGCGGCGGCGGCGCTGTACCCGGTGCAGAAGACGGCCGCTGGGCTTGGCATCGACATCACGGCGGATCAGGCGGCGAACAAGGCCGCGCTGTTGGCGAAGCGGCCGACCGAGCTGCAGGCGCTGGTCAAAGCGAATCCCGATGTGCCGCCGGCGCAGGTGTACGCGCAGTGGCAGAAGAAGATCCGCGACGCGATGTCGAAGATGCTCGCCGACGGACAGATGCAGGCGAGCCACTACTCGAAGGCGATCGCGGAGGCGCGCAAGGATGCGCCGCGGTTGAGCCCAGAGGCGGTGCGGCAGGTGACGGAGAGCCTGCGGCACTCGGTCGGGTCGAGCAAGCTGCCGCCGTTCACGGTCGGTGCGCTCAATCCGCCGGGCATCACGAAGGAGGAGACGGCGCCGGAGACGGCGTTGTCGGCGCCCGTCGACGGAGCCGATTGGAATCCGTGCTGGGACGGCTCTTGGTGCGACAAGGTGCTTGCGCCGGAGAAGTTCGATCCGGCGCTGCTTGGCGCGACGGAAGAGAAGAAGGACGAAAAGAAGGACGAGACGAAGTCGGGCGCGGCGGCGGACGGCGGCAAGGCGGCGGCGGATCCGTCGAAGCCGGGCGAGAAGCCCGTCGAGGCGAAGGCCGGCGAGGCGAAGGCGGACGCGAAGCCTGCTGGCGCGGATGCGAAGCCTGGCGACGCGAAGCCCGCGGACGCGAAGCCTGCCGACGCCAAGCCTGCCGACGCCAAGCCCGCGGGTGCCGACGCGAAGCCGGCCGATGCGAAGGCGGATCCGGCGAAGGCCGCGAGCTCGGCGCCACCAGCGCCCGCGGCGGATCCGGCGAAAGACGCGACCAAGGATCCAGCCAAGGCCGGCGATCCCGCCAAGGACGCGCCAAAGCCAGGCGAGCCGCCCAAGCCCGCCGAGGCGACGGACAAGCCGACGATCGATCCGGCGCTGCTCAAGGCTGCCGACGACAAGATCAAGACCGCGCTGACGGCCTGCACGACCAAGCCGACCAAGCTCGCGTCGATGACCGACCAGGAGCGCCTCGACCTCGGCGCCAAGCCTGACGCCGATCTCCGCAAACAGTTCTTCCCGGACTGGGAGGCGCTGGTCGGCGCGCTGAGCGCGCTGCAAAAGACGAAGGTCGATCAGCTCGCGTCCGAAGAGGGCCTCGAGGAAGGCACCAAGGACACCCTCGTCCAATCCTTCAAAGACAAGTCCCTCGCCTCCTTCCACGAAAAAGGCGAAGACCTCACGAGCAACTTCACGACCACGGCGCGTGGCGGGTTCTTGTTCAAGGGCAAGAAGCTCGGCGTCGACGATCTCGCGGCGGTCGTTCCCGACGACAAGGGCCTGGCGCGCGTGATCGGCAGCGGCGCCGCCGAGGGCGCCGTCAAAACCGACGTCGCGAAGGTCGATTGGTTGGCGGCCAACGCCGGCAAACCGGTCCCCGACGACAAGTTCCTCAAAGCGTGGGCGATGCAGCAGATCAAGGCCGACGCGAAGTCCAACATCCCGAAGTACGCGGATGGGCCGGCGCTCGTGAAGTATCCAGCCTGGGTCTTTCCAGAGCCGGCGATCAAGTCCGATGCGGTCTTCTCCGAGTACTGCGACCTTCTCGCGTTGTATGCGAACTGGTATCCGCAGGGACACATCCGCATGACGCTCAAGCGGGCCGGCGTCGTGGCGAAGATCAAGGACGGCGGCCTGCGCAAGCCGACATGCTTCGACGGGATGCAGTCGCCGCTCTGGGTTCAGCGCGACAACCGTGATCACAACTGGGGCGTCACGGGCGGCAAGCTGCGCGAAGCGCTCATGAAGATCGATTGGGACGACATCGACCACGCCAAGTGGGAATGCGTTCAGATCGACGCCAAGTATCAAGCGGTGCTCGACGCGACCAACAAAGCGGACGCCGCGAACGCGGAAAAAAAGGCCGATCCGTCCAAGCCCGGCGCCGACCCCAAGGACCAGACGACAATAAAAGAACACGAGAAGGGCCAGCTCGCCGACGCGCAAAAAACGCAAGCCGGTCAGTCGAAGGACGACGCGGCGGCGAAGAGCGTCGGCGGCTCGCCGCCAACTGGCGCATCCCCTTCCGGTGGAGGGATACCCTCACCGAAGTCCGACGGTACCACTCCGAGTGCAGACACGGGAGCTAAACCGAGCAACGACGCGAAGCCTTCCGCCGCGGCTACGGCTGCCGTTCCCGCACCAGATGCCAAGAAGCCGGTTACGGATGGCGATACGAACGCCGACCCGCCTATTCCGAAGACGCTGCTCGCCGCGCCAATTTCAATCGATGAGCCTTCCACCGCCCTGCAAGCGGCCGCGGAAGCGGCGAAGGACGGCGACGTCCTTTATGACAATGGAGCAGACGCGAAGACGGCGACCAAGAACCTGCTGGCTGAGCACAAGGACGCTCAGCTAGATCCAACGACCGGTGCCCTCAAGCTGCCGCCAATGCAAGCCGCTGCCCTCCAGAGCGCTACCACGCTGAAGGATGTTGGAGAAGCCGTCGCCAAGCAGACTGGAGTTTCGAAGGTCACCGTTCGCAAGAGCGGCGACGAAGTTCAGATTGAAGGACAAATCAATCCGTTCACCGTCGTTGGAAAATTGACGATGAAAGATCTGACGCCGGACCCCGGCGAGAAGATCCTGCTGTTGGGGGAAGCCGACTTCAGTTTCGCTCGCTCCTTGGCGGCTCAGCTAAAGAGCAAGAGTGTCGTCGCGACTTCCTATGAGAAGAAGGCTGGCACGCACGAGCACAACGGTAAGGCGAAGGAATACAAAGGAGCGCAAGAGAACATCGCTTCCGCCAAGGCGGATGGCGCCCAGATTGTCGCAGGTGTGGACGCCCAAAACATCGATGCAAGCATGGGCGGAGCGCCCAACCACTTTCAATACATCATCTTCAATTATCCGATGGTGGTCGTGCCTCGCCCGGAGATCGTCGAAACGAACCGCCTGATGATCGCGAAATTTCTCAAGAGCGCGTCCGCGGCACTCAAGCCTGGCGGCCAGGTCTTCCTATCGTCCAAGGAGTACTGGCTTGCACGCTGGAAACTGAAGGACGCCGCTGCCGCGGCAGGGCTGCAATGCCAAACCGACGTCACCGAAGGCGACCTCGTCGCTAAAGAGTTTGATGCGGCAAACTTCCCACCGTACAAACATAAAGAGACGCATAAGGACGAGTCAGCCAAGGATACGAGCAAGGGCCTTACGGTTGTGTTCACCAAGTAGCGACTCGGAGGTCGCCAGTGGAGCTGCGAGCGAAGATCGACGCCCTCGTCTCACAAATCGCCCGCATGGGCGATTGGAAGTCGGCGCGCGACGCGGTTGGGAGTAACGAGCCCGAACCATTCGCGGAAGAGGTCGTTCGACTCGTCACCCGATATCCCTTCGTGAAACGGGCGACCGATTGGCTCGAGTTCCTTCGCGTCTACGGGGGCGGGATGATGACCCGCGAGCGCGACATGCTGTCGGTCGGTCTGTATGGCTTTTCAGACGACGTCTCGCTGCCAATCCTGGACGGTCCAGGCGAGCCAATTGAATGCGGCTGTCTACTGTTCGGAGACGTAGTTCTTCCCAAAGAGCGAATTGATGGCTACACGGAAGATACGATTTCACTCGGATTCGGGCTTGATTCTACTGGCGCGCGCCCCTGGGGCGTCTACCGCGTGCGCGATCGGCAGTCCCATTGGTATTGCAGTTCTTTTATTGAGTGGATGGAACGTCTAGTGCAGAGAGGCGGACGGCTAATCGAATGAGAGCCGTACCGTGCGGAACGTGAGCGAGACACGCCTACTGCGCGGGTAGGAGCCACCGTCCCACTTGTCGCTGCGCCGTGAAGGGATCCGGTGACGCCACAGACTCCGCGATTCGCCGGCAAGCACCAAGAGACTCCGCGGGCGGAGAAGAATCGGCTGTTTTTCATCGCCGCGGGAAAGCTCTATCAAACAAGTTGAACCGAGACTCAACGAGATTACGACTGGACCGAAGCAGGGCACGCAATCGATGTGTCCGGTGATGCCCTGTCCAGGTAGATATTCGTTTACGATCAACTGATCGGGTCGTTCCATCAAGCGCGACTGAACAATGCGATCGACAAACCCCGTCACCCAGGCTGGTAGTGTTCCGAGATACATATCGCGGCGTACCGCGCGTGCTTTGTAGTCGTACCGGTATCCGTAGTGCTGGACCCGCCGTTTCAAGTCGTTGAGCCACGGCTGCTCGTCGACAGCGGAAATCAGGCGCGCTTCCTCATCCACTCCAACATATTCTTCCAGATACTTCAGCCCCGGCGGAATCATCATCGGACGTTCGATACTGCGAAATGTATCATCGGATATCGAACACGGCTACGTCAGCCATTCCAGGTCGAATACCTCGACGAGGTGTATTCGCCGCCGCCGCGTAGTCTCGGGGCCGCCAGGGCTTCATGATATCGTCGCGAGATGGCGGCAGACGTGGAAGTGCCGGGGGACGATCGGGCGCTCGAGAGGGCGTTGCGGGAGCGTCGGTTTGGGCCGCCGGAGCCGGATGATGCGACGCCGTGGGATTTCGTGCGGCGCTGGCCGGATGCGGTGGTGCGCGGGCGGGTGTGGCCGATCGTCAGCCGGCTGTTGACGGACGCGGATGACGTGGTACGCGCGCGGGCTGTCGAGTTCGTGCGGGACTGGAGCGAGGGTGCGGCCCTGACGGTAGCGCGGTTGCTCGAAGCGGCGGAGCGACACCCCGAGCAGTTTGCGGATCAGGAGGTCGAGGGTGTGGCGTTGCGACACACGCTGGCGCATGCGTTGAGCAACCGGGTCGATAGCGCCAATGGCGCGCGTGTAGCGGCGCTGCTGCGCAAGCTCGCGGCGAGCGAGCCGATCGGCGGAGGCGCGGCGAGTGTGCTCGGGCGCTACGAACCGTCGTTCGTCGCTGGGCAGGCCGTGCGTTGGGGCGATGCGGCGGCCGATTGGATCGAAGAGGCGACACGGTCGCTGGCGCTATTCCGCCGCGACGAGGTGCTGCCATTTCTACAGGCGACGAAGGGCCTGGATCGAGCGTTGCGCGAACGCATCCTGCAGGCCGTGGAAGGCTACATCAAACGCGATGACGGGACGGCGACAGCGCTGGCGCGCGGTCAGGGATTGGCCGCGCCTGTTGGAGCGGCGCCGTCGGCAGCGGAGTGCCGGGCGGCAATCGGGTTGTGAAAGACGATGATTTCGCGAAGTCCGACGAATTCGGAACCACATGGTTCGCTGACGTAGTCGGAACGGCCGCCGATTGTCGCAAGGCGATTGGTCTGTAGAATGTCGGTGGCCCTCCTGATCACGAAAGAGGACGATGAGGCTCACAGACGATTGATACCGGTGGCCACGCAGCAAGTCTTTCGCACGCGATGGCTGCGCGGCGCTCGTTCGTTGGATCTGCCTCTCGTAGCGTCGATGGAAACGGGTTGCCGTGTTGACGTCGACAATCGAAATCAGCTTATTGACGAGCTCTCCGCTTTGCGAAATTGGATGCAGCAGGAGTTTGGCGCGGCCAGCTACGACATCGAGCGACTCGACCGACTGGTCGATGAGCTCAGGCTCGTCGAATTCGCGCCAGGCCTCGAAGTCTTCGTCGGCTAGGTGCCGCCTGCGCGGAGTGGTAGGTTCGCGATGTGGAAAATGGCGCGCCACCGACTGAAGCTGCAGTCCTCGAGCGTGAGTTGCGCGATCGCCGCTTCGGCCCGCCAGATCCTGGATCTGTAACACCCTGGGATTTTGTTTATCAGTGGCCGAATGACTATGTTCGCGACCGGGTCTGGCCAGTCGTCAGCCGGTTGCTCGTGGATGAAGAGCCGGCGCTTCGAGCACGCGCGCTCGAATTCATACGTGATTGGCGTGATGGTATGTCGCTGACGACGCCGCGACTCATCGACGTCGCCGAGCAGCAGACGGCGCTATTCGGTGACGAACCCGTCGAAACTGTGCCTCTCCGCGAGACGATGGCGCACGTCTTGGCAAACTGCGCGCCGTGGAGCGATCGCGATCGCATCGCTGCGGTGCTCATGAAAATGTCCGCCGAGGGGCCGACCGCAGGTGGATCAGCTGGCATCGTTGCGTGCTTCGACCCGCAGTTCGCGGCGACCAGGGCGCAGCAGTGGGGTGACGAAGCGTTTGCATGGATCGAAGACGCGGCGACGTCAGTTGCGCTGTTTCGTCGCGACGAAGTCGTCACGTTTCTGCGGGCGCTCACGAATTTGTCGACTGAAAACCGAAACCGTATCCTCGAAGGCGTCGAAAAATTTATCAAGCGCGACTACGCCGCGGCGACAGCGATTGCGAAGCGGGACCGGTTTCCCCCGCCGACGAGGCCGGCACCGACAGAAGACGACTGTCGACGGGCGATTGGGCTTGGCTAGCGCGGTCGGCAGCCAGTCGACCGCCTCGTGCGCGTAGTCGGGCGGCCATCGGGTCGCGAGAGCGAGTCAGCGAGTGGGCGCGGGGGATTCGAGGAGGGATTTCAGGCGGGCCAGGTCTTTGCGGTTGGCGCGGGACATGGCGGCGGCCATGAGGGGGGCGACGAGCTTCGAGAAGCCGGTGGGCTCACCGCGGTTGCGGAGGGTCATGCGGGTGCGGGTCTCGCCGGCGGACTGCCAGGTGTAGGTGGTCTCCATGGGGAAGGGACCTTCGGCGGTGCGCATGACCAGCTCTTCGCCGGGGACGAGCGTGATGATCTCGTAGGTGTACGCGAGGCGGCGGCCGAGGAACTGCGCGACGAATGCGACGAGGGAGCCGACGGCGAGCGGCGGTGCGCTCTTCCACTCGACCTGCTTGATGTTGACGTACCACTGCGGCGCGTTCGATGGATCGCTGGCGAAGCGGGCGACCTCGTCGCGCGGGCGATCGATCAGGACTTCGTTGACGACGTCGACGGGCATGGAGATTCGCGAGCATGGCGTGAGGTCCGCGGTCGGGCAAGCGGGACGAGCGTATGATGCGCGCGTGGCGACGGTGGGGGAGCGGGGGGCGGAGGTCGGCGAGGCGCTGGCGATGAGCGATCGCGACGCTCGGGCGGCGCGGCTGTTTGTCATCGCGACCAGGCTCGCGGCGGCGGGGGGCGACGACGCGCTGCGGGAGTCACGTGCGCTGCTCGAGCGGGCGGCGGCGGATGGGTCGCCCTATGCGGCGCTCGAGCTGGGGATCATGATGGCGGCGGGCAGTGGGGGCGCCGCCGATCCGGAGGGCGGCCTCGCCTGGGTCGTGCGCGCTGCGGAGGCGGGTTTGGCGACGGCGGCGGTGCTGCTCGGTGGAACGCTGATCGGGCGCGCGGAGCACGCGGCTGCGGGAATTCCGTGGCTGCGGCGCGCGGCTGCGGCCGAGGAGTGGAGCGCGTTGTGGCTGCTCGGAGCGGCGTATCTGCGCGGGCTCGGCGTGACGCGCGATGCGGCGCAGGCGCGCATGCTGTTTCAGACGGCGGCGCAGAACGGCGTCGTCGAGGCGCAGGTCGAGCTGGCCGCGATGTATGGCGCCGGCGTCGGTGGCGCGCGGGACGAGCAATCGGCGGCGCGTTGGGAGCGGGCCGCCGCCGACGCCGGCCATCCCGGTGCGTGCATGCGAGTCGCCGACCGCACGATGGCGCAGCCGGGGCGGGCGGCGTTGGCGCTTCCTTGGTTACTACGCGCGGCGGAGGCGGGTAGCGCGGCTGCCGCCGAGCGGCTGGCAGTGCTGTACAGCGACGGGCGCGAGCTCTCGCGCGACGAGGACGCGGCCGCGCATTGGCGGGCGCGCGCCGACGAGCTGCGCCTCCGCTGATCTAGGCGAGCGCGCGGTCGGCGATCGTGGCCACGCGCTTCCAGGTCGACAGCGCGGTGCGGTGCCAGGCCGGCATCGCGGCGATGCCCTTGGGCGGATGGATGAAATCGAGGATCTTCGGGCCATACCCTTGCGCAGGGTTCAACAGGCCACGGACCGCATCGCGGCGTCGCTTGCCGTTGCCAATCGGCGCCTCGGCGAGCATGTCGCGCGTGACCTCGTTCTGCAGCTTGATGGTGTATTCGGCCATTTTGCGCGGGTCGATGCCGACGGTGCGGAAGTGCTGATGCATCGTCATTCCGGCGCTCATGAGGATGGCGATCGACCGCACCTGAAACCCGATGACGCCAGCCGTCTCGCGCGCGTTGAGCTTCGACAAGAGCCGCGGCAGGTACATCACGCCGAGGCCGACGTGGCGCGCCTCGTCTTTTTCATAGTAGGGCAGCAGCTCGGTCAGCACCGGCTCGAGGCCCGACTCGGCGAGGCCGCGGAAGATGGCCAGCGCGTTCGACTCGGTCAAGAGCTGCATGCCGATGAGCTTGTGCACCAGCGACGGCGTATCGAGGATCGAGAGCAGCAGTCGCCGGCCGAGGCCGCCCAGGCGCGGCACCGGCTCGCCGAGCGCACGCAGGTAGTCGCGCAGCACGTAGAAGTGGCGCGCCTCGTCGTGCGCCTGCGACGTCGCCGCCATCTTGGCCTCGACGTCGTCGATGCGCTCGGCGAGGTCGGCCGAGATCGCCCACGCCGCCAGCTCGCCCCACAACAGCACCGACAGGATCTTGAGCGCCGACTCCTTCTTGTCGTTCGGCAGCCGTGGCGGGCCGTGCTTGGCGATGAGGCCATCGAGCACCTCGCGCCCATCCCAGATGTTGTTCTGGCCGACGTGATAGAGGCGCTCGAGCTTGTCCAGCCGCGACTGGGCGCGGTCGATCAACTGCTCCTCGACCAGCTGGTACGGAGGCCAATTCTTGGTCTTCATCGCCTTACCTCTTCGGTGAGGATGCCGAACAGCTCCAACTCGACTGCCACTTCGACGATGCTGTCGAGGTCCACCGGCTCGTCGTTGGCGAGCGCGGTCAACACCATCTTCTCGACGCCGCCGAGCAGGTAGCGCGCGATCAGGCGTGGGTTGCCCTTGCGGAGCAGGCGCAGCTCCTGCGCGATCTTGATGTCGCGCTCCATGGCGCGCAGCATCAGGCGATCGATGGTCGCGATCACCTCGTCGACCGTGCCGTCGAGACCGCGGGCGTCACGCAGGATGAGCCGCAGCGTCGCCTCGTCTACGAAGACGGCGTCGAGCACTTCGCGCAGCCGCTTGCGGCAGAAGCCGACGATCATCTCGACGGGCGCCTTGGACGCGCCCGGCAACGGGCCGATGGGCGGGCGCGCGTCGAGGACGCTGGCGACGCGGGTGGCCAGCTCCTCCATCAGCGCCAGCATGACGGCCTGCTTGTTGTCGAAGTATTGATAGAGCGTGCCGCGGCCGATGCGCGCTTCCTTGCAGATGTCGGCGACATTGGCGACGTGGTAACCGCGGCGCACGAAGACGCGCTTGGCGACGTCGAGGATCTGGGCCCGCCGCACGTCGGCGCGCAGGTAGGTGCGCTGTCGACGCGGCTGTCTGGATTTGGGCCTCGGAACTGACATGTCAGTTCTTATAACGAGAACTGACATGGATGTCAATTGTGCGGCGAGCCCGTCTGAGCGAGGGGATTTGAGAATGCGACCGCGTGATCGTATAATGCGAGTTGTGGCTCACGTTTCGCTCGCGTTGAAAACGCGCAATCGCAAGGAGCAGGCCGATGCCTCCACGTACGCGGACCGTGCCGCGAAAGATGCCGAAGCAGCAGCGCTCGAAGGACACGGTCGACGTCATCCTCGCCGCCACCGCTCGCGTCCTCGTCAAGGAGGGCTTCGATCGCGCCAGCACCAACCGGATCGCCGAGGCGGCCGGCGTCAGCATCGGCTCCCTGTATCAATACTTTCCCTCGAAGGAGGCGCTGGTGGCCGCGCTCGTCGAGCGTCACATCGAGGGGATGTCGGCCGCGCTCGAGGCGGAGATGGCCGCCGTGGCCGACGCGCCGCTCGAGGTGGCGCTCCGGCGCATGGTGACCCTCATGATGCAGGCGCACGCCATCGAGCCGGAGCTGCATCGCGTGCTCAACGAGCAGGTGCCGCGTGTGGGACGGCTGCATCGCGTGCACGAGGTCGAGGACCGCATGCAGAAGCTCGGACGAGCCTACTTCGAGCGGCGTCGCAGCGAGCTGGGCCCGACCGACCTCGACACGGCGGCGTTCATCGTCGTGCAGACCATCGAGGCGCTCACGCACGCGGCGACGACGCATCAGGACGCGGCGCCCGCCCACGCCGCGCTCGTCGACGAGATGACCAACCTGCTCGTACGCTACCTGCGCAAATGAGGGCGCTCTTCGCGGCAGCGGGAGTGGCGGCCGCCATCGGATGCGGCGTAGCAGCGCGCGCCGAATCGCTGCCGGTCGAGCCGCCGCCGCCGGTTCCGCCCGCCGAGGTGGCGCGCGCGGTCAAGCTGGTGCCGGTCGTCGACGGGCTCAGGCGTCCGGTCGCGCTCGTGTTCGCGCCGGGCGACGCCACACGGCGGCTCTTCATCGTCGAGCAGCACGCCGGGACCATCCGCGTCCTGCAAGACGGCAAGCTCCTGCCGGCGCCCTTTTTGGACCTGCACGGTCGCATCTCGACCGGCAACGAGCAGGGGCTGCTCGGGCTCGCGTTCCATCCCGCGTGGGCCAAGAACGGCAAGTTCTACGTCCACTACACCGACGCCAGGCACGGCGACATCCACGTCGTCGAATTCGACGCGCAGCGGCGCGAGCGCGAGCTCCTGTTTCTCAAGCATCGTATTTTCAACAATCACAACGGCGGCGAGCTGCTCTTCGGCCCCGACGGCAAGCTCTACGTCGGAACCGGAGACGGCGGGTGGGCCAACGATCCGTGGGGCCACAGTCAGGATTGGAAGGAGCGCCTCGGCAAGATGTTGCGCTTCGACGTCGATGCCCCGGGCACGCCCCAGCCCGAGCTGCTCATGCGGGGGCTGCGCAACCCCTGGCGTTACGCGTTCGATCGCAAGACCGGCGACCTCTACATCGCCGACGTCGGGCAGGATCGCTGGGAGGAGGTCGACGTCATCCCCGCCGGCACGTTCGCCGGGCGCAACCTCGGCTGGAAGATCATGGAGGGGCTGCACTGCCGCAGCGGCGACGCGTGCGAGCGCACGGGGCTGACCTTGCCGGTCGTCGAGTACAACCACAAGGCGGGCTGCTCGATCACCGGCGGGTACGTCTATCGCGGCAAGGCGCTGCCGATGCTCGACGGCGCCTACTTCTACGCCGACTTCTGCACGTCGCTCGTGCGCAGCTTTCGCTGGCAGGGCGGCGGAGGGGCCGGCGGCGGCGGCGGCAAGGTGGTCGATCACTGGGACTGGCGCCGCGTCCTCGATCCCGAGTCGAAGCTCTCGCAGATCTCGACGTTCGGCGAGGACGCCGACGGCGAGCTGTACATCGTCTCGCTCGACGGCGCGATCTGGCGGCTAGCGCGCGCGACGGAGCAGCCGAAGAGTCCAGAGCGCAAGTAGCGCCAGGAGCGCCGTCAGCGCGATCCCGATGGGCAGCTTGAACCGCTCGGACCAGGGCTGCGGCGCCGCCGGCGTGGTGAGGTGGCCGAAGGTGGGGTTGGGCGAGATCGTTCCCATCGTCGCCGTGCGGTTGGGCTCCTCGCCGGAGCGCGCCATGACGGCGGCCAGATCGTACGTCGGGGCCGGGAGGTCGCCGCCTACGTAGAGCATGTAGGAGGCGTTGGCGGGCGCGCGGAAGACGATCTCCTCGGCCGCGTAGGCCGGGCTGAGGCCGCGCACGTCGGGCGGAGAATCGTCGCCGTTGTAGACGGTGAGGCGGAGGTAGCGCTTGCGCGTCTCGCCGGCGGGGAGGCGCACGTTCTCCTGCGCCTGCTTGCCCGAGGCGGGGACGCGGAAGAGCAGCGTGGCACCGACGGGAGCCCAGTAGGTCTGATGATTGGCGGCCGCGAGCAGCGCGCGCCGCTCGAACGCAGCGTCGCCGATGTCGACGGCGACCTCGTGGATGGGCACGCCGGCGGCGCCCAGATCGATGGTCCAGATCGTCGCCTTCGCGTCGCCGGGAAGCGGCTGCGGCAGCGGCTTCAGCATGGGTAGCAGCCGCAACGGCACGTGCGACTCGGGCGGAACCCACGCGACGCTGGCGCCGGTGATGCGCACGGGCGCACCGGCGGCGGGCAAGAGCGTGACGCGAAGGTAGCGCGCGTCGGAGACCGGGTAGCTCAGCGTGGTGCTTTGGGCCGAGGTGCCGGCGGTGGTGACGCGGAAGACGTAGGCGCCCTCGGTCAGCAGCGCCCAGGTGGCTTCGTCGGTGGAGACTTCGACGCGCGTCTTGCGGAACCAGTCGCCTTCGCCGGCGACGTCGAGCCGGACCTCGGAGTGCTTGAGGCCGGGCGCGCCGAGATCGAGCACCGCGCGGACGGCGCCGTCGGGGAGCTGCACCGGGTCGACGAGGGTGACGGGATGCTCCACGGGCTGCTCGGGCGCGCGCATGCGGCGTACGAGCCACGGGATCTCGGCGCCCTCGACGGTGGCGATGCGGATGTCGGACAGATTGTCGCTCTTCGAATGGCGGTAGAGCTCGGGATCCACCTCGATGCGATAGAGGCCGGGTGCGTTGATGCCCTCGACGGGACGCTGGAACTCGAGCTTCGAGGCGTCGAACGCATCGGCACGCGAGCCGACGAGCAGCGCGAAGACGACGACGGCTACTTTTTCGACGTTGCCGTCGCGGATGAGCGCGACCAGGCGCTTGCCGAAGCGCGCGTAGAGGAACGAGGCGCCGAGGAGCAGCGCACCGACGGCGAGCAGCACCAGCATCTGGAACACGCGCGGCAGGGTCCAGATGTCGTAGAGCGCCAGCTTGCCGAGCGTGAGCGCAAAGAGGGCGAGCCCGAGGTAGCGGTGCACGCGGTCGCGGGCGAAGAAGCCGACAGCGACGAGCAGGGAGGCGTAGACGGCGAACACGAGGGTCGTGGTCATGCGTAGGGTCTGGCCGGCGGCGGCGAGGGCGCCGGCGAACTCGGCAGTGAACGCGGAGAACTCGGCTTCGTCGAGGCCCCGCGGCAGCGTCGGCGTCGTCAACAGGGCGCTCTGCACTTCGAAGACGCACACGGTGACGAGGAGCGCGTGCGCGACGACGAGGAATGCGGCGGCGGCCCACTCGAAGAGCGGTCGCGGGCGGCGGCGGGCAGCGGCGCGCGCGGCGACGAGCAGCGCGACGGCGGTGCCGACGAGCGCGTAGGTGCGGGGATTGAAGAAGAGGGCGAGGCGGAGCTGCCCTTCGTGGCCGCGGGTCCAGAAGAAGAGCTCGCGCGCGCGGTCGGCGGCCTCCAGATCGACGGCGGCGAGGTGGCACAAGGCGACGCCGAAGAGCAGAGCGGCGCCGGCGAGCCAGGCGCGGTCCTCTTCGGTGGCGGCGAGGACGGCGACGACCGCGGCCATGGCGGCCCAGACCAGCGTCAGGGTCGCGCCCGAGAAGCAGAAGGCGACGGCGCCGGCGAAGAGCGCGAGCGCCTGGCCGAGCAGCACCGTGGCGCCGCCGCGGGCGCGCGCGACCAGCGTGGCACCGAACGCGAGATCGACGGCACCGACGGCGGCGAGGAGCCCGGCGCGGAGGAGCCACTCGGAGTCCTGCGTCTCGCTCTCAGCCAGGAGCGCGAAGCCTAGCCCGGCGGCGGAGAAGATGATGATGCGCGCCGGGGTGAGCGCTGCGCCTTTGCGAAGGACGTCCCAGGCGACGCTGGCGAGGTAGATGGCGGCCCAGGCGGCGAAGATGCCGATGAGGCGATGCTCGTGATGGCTGCCCACGGCGGCGACGAGGCCCAGACCGGGGAGCGAGAGACCGACGGCGAGCGCAGCGACGAGCGGTCGCCCCGAGACCACGGCCAGGAGCGCGAAGGCGAGGGAGAGCGCGGCGAGCGCGACGCCGAAGGTGCCCCGGTGGTGCTCGAGGAGCAGCACGCCGGCGGCGACGGCGACGGCGAGGCCGACCGCGCCGGTGGCCCACAGACGCCCGGGCGAGGGGGCGCTGCCGGCGGCGAGCTGGTCTTGCAAAAATGCGCGCGCGTAGACCGCGCCCCACAGGGCGAGCAGCGCCATGACGCCGACGACGTCGCCGCGCGCCGAGCCGTGCAGCGTGACGACGAGGACGATGAACGACGCGCCGAGCGGCAGGAGCAGGAGCTCGCGGCGATTCTCGCGACCGAAGAGCAGCGACGAGGCGAAGGCCAGCGCGGTGAGGACGGCGCCGAGGACGACGGTGCGATCGTAGAGGAGCGCGGCAAAGCCGGCGTGCGCGGCGAGGGCGGCGGCGCACAGGATGGCGAGCGGCCACAGGCGCGTGAGCGCGCGGCGGCGGGCGACGGTGTAGACCGCGACCCATTCGGCGAAGAAGGCGGCGACGGCGAGGAGCGGCGCGGCGCGATGCGCGAGCACGAAGTAGGCGCCGCCGGTGAGCGCTTCGGGCGGGACGTCGGCATAGGCTTCGGCGGGCGGCGGCGAGACGTCGAAGAAGCGGCCGTACCAGCCGGCGAAGAGGACGGGCGGGCCGACGATGGCCAGCCACGCGGCCCAGCGGAACGACATGCGCAGGGCGGCCCAGAAGACGAACGCCGTGAGCACGAAGAGGTAGCCGAAGAGGGCGGCGGGGCGATCTTCTCCCGTCGAGAGCAGGACCGGCGAGGCGAGGCCGGCGATGAGCGAGAGCACCAGGATCGCTTCGCCGCGGTGATGGATGGCGAGCGCCCCGCCGAGCAGCGTGACGACGGCGACGGCGGCGAAGGCGGCCGGTGACGGGATCAGATGATAGAAGGCGTGCGCGGCGTAGGCGGTGAGGAAGAGCGCGGCCAGGCCGACGCCGGCGAGGACCTGGATGTAGGTGGCGCGGGTGCGCGGGCGCAGCGCCTCGGCGGCGACGAGGATGCCGGCGCCGGCGAGGGCGCCGAGGGCGACGCGGCCGAGCGGACCGATCCAGTTGCTGTCGACGGCGTACTTGAAGAACCAGGCGACTCCGAGCAGGAGGATGGCGGCGCCGATGCGCGTGAACCAGACGAGCGCAATCTTCTCCTCGAGGGTGGAGGACGGGGCGGCGGCGGGCGTGGGCGCGGCGGCGGGCATCGACGGGGCGGTGGTCGTCGACGTGGTTGCCGTCGCGTCCTCGACGACGATCGCGTGCGGCTCGACTGCGCTTGCGGGTGGCGGCTCGACTGCGCTTGCGGGCGGCGGCTCGACGACGATTGGCGCCGCAGCCCGTGGCGCGAAGCCGCGCGGTGGCGCCGGCACACCCGCCGCCTCGCGCCGCAGCTCGGTCACCTCGAGGCGAAGCAGCTCGACGTCACGCCGCGCCCGCCGAGCAGCCGTCCACGCCACGATCGGCATGACCAGCGACACCCCCACCCACGCAAGCACCAGTATCCCGACGCCGACGATCGCGCCTGCGTCCCCCATCCGCGAACGATAACACGAGCGCGAAGCTAGTCGGCGAACCCGGGCGCCAGCACCGCCGCCAGCCGTCGCGGCTCGCGTACGTTCTGCGCCTGCATCCACTCGTTCGCCGCCGTCACCAGCGCGTAGCCATTGTCGCCGTCGACGATGTGGCCGAGCCGCCAGCGCGCCACCGTCGCATAGAGCGACATGCCGGCCGCATCGAGCTGCTTGGCCGCGCCGTCGAGCATCGTCGCTGCGCCGGCCCTGTCGCCGCCGACGGCCGCCGCGCCCGCGCGAATCAGCGTCGCCAGCGGAGTGGCCCACGGCATGCGCCGCCGCTCGATCCGCCGCGCATCGGCCAGCGCCGCCGCCACGCGATTGCCGTCGAAGCCCGCGGCCGTGCGCGCCGCCGCCAGCTGCGTGCGCGCGCGCAGATGCAGCGCCTCGAGACGAATGAACTGCACCTCGAGCAGCAGCGACCGATTGAGCTGCGGCCAACGCTCTCCCACCAACGCCGCCGCGGTCGGGCCGTCGCCGCGATAGAGGTCGGCCTCGGCCTGCGCGAACAGTTGATAGTAGTGCTGCGCGTGGAAGCCTTGATGCGACCAGCCCTCGACGGCCTCGCGCGCCTCGCGCTCCGCCGCCTCGGGGTCATCGGCCGCCAGCGCGACGACGTGCGCGACGCGCGTGCGCAGGTTGGTGACGCCATAGCGATCGCCGCGCACCGTCGCGTCGTGCACGCGCGACGGAAGCAGCCGCGCCAGCTCGGCCATGTCGCCGAGGTAGTAGCGGGTCCACAGCGAGAACAGGTCGACCGAGTCGAGCTCCCACGCGCAGCCCGAGCAGCGTTCGCGAAAGATCTGCTCGGCCTCGGCGAAGCGCGGCCGCGCGTCCTGCCACCTGCCGAGGAGGAACGCGTAGAAACCGGCCGCCAGGCGCGCGTAGCCGATCGCGTGCGGATGGCCAATGCGCTCGGCCAGCTGGCTGCCGACCTCGAGGAGGCGCGCCGCGCGCACGCGTCCGGGCCCGCCCGTGGTGGCGACGTACGACGACTCCATCGTCAGCGCACGCGCGATGCGGTACGGCTCGCCCGCGTCGAGTGCGAGGATCAAATTGCGCGTCTGAAAGTCGGCGCCCTTGATGGTGTCGACCGTCCCGAGCGCCACCGCCACCGACCACGACGCGTCGATGCGCGCCATCGTGCGCGGGTCGATCCGCGAGGCCTCGCGCTCGGTGAACGCCAGACCGCGCAGACGCAGCCGCGCCCGCCTGAGCAGGAGCGATGCGATCGCGCGCGTCGGCGTCGCCGCCGGCGGCGACATGTCGATCTTCTCGAGGACGCTACGGATCGCCTCCAGCCCCTCGTCGATGTGGCCGCAACGCAGATACTGATCGGCGGCGCGCAGCTGCAGCTCGAACGCTTCGCCGTCGGAGGCGCCCTGCTTGGCCTGGAGAAATGCCGCCGCCGCCTCGGAGCCACGGCCGGCGTTGGCGAGCGTCTCGGCCAGCTTGATCTGCAGCGATCGTCCCTCGGCACCGTCGGGCAGGCGCAGCGCGAGCGAGCGACGATAGAGCTCGGCCGCGCGATCGAAGGCGAGCGCCTGCGCCGCCCGCGCCGCTGCGATGGCCGCGTAGCGCGCCGCCTTGTCCGCCTGACCTGCCCCTTGCCAGTGCGCCGAGGCCGCCTCGGGATCGAACTGCCCCGACCACTCGAGCGCACGCGCCAGGCAGGCGTGCAGCGCGATGCGGTCGTCGTCGGTGAGGTGCGCCGTCATCGCCTGGCGCACGCGGTCGTGATAGGGCTCGACGACGTCGCGTCGCTTGGCCCCGCTCGTGCGCACCAGCCGCTGGGCGCGCAGCGCGGCGATCCGCGCGCTGAACCGCTGAAAGTCATCTTCGTCGGCCGCGCGCGCCGCCGTCTCCAGCCACAAGGGCGCTCCCGCCGTCGCCACCAGCGCCACGATGCGCCGCTCCTCGGCGGGCAGCCGCTGCAGGCGCGCCCACAGCGCCTCGTCGAGCCGCAGCGCGGGCCGCGCCTCGAGCAGCGCGGGCCGCGCCTCGAGCGTCAACGCGTGGCGCACCATCTCGTCGATGAACAGCGGATGGCCGGCCGCTTCGGCAGCGATCGCCTCGACACCGACCGGCAGCGGCGCACCGGCCGCGAGGATCTCGACCAGCTCGCGCGCCTCGCCGTGAAGGAGGCCCGACAGCGGCAGCGTGCGCACGTCCTGACCGAGGTCGCACGCCGGCGCTGGACCGTCCGCGCCGTCGGAGCGCGTGGTGGCGACGAGCAGCAACGACGGCGCCTCGGGCGCGCGCATGATCTCGGCCAGGAGCGCCAGCGAATCGGCGTCCGCCCACTGCAGGTCGTCGATGACCACCACCAGCGGCCGCCGCTCGGCGAGACGACCGAGGAGCTCCCGCACCGCCGCGAAGACGCGGGTCCTCAGGTGCAGCGGATCGCGCACCTCGCTCGTCGGACGCGGCGCCCGCGCCACGGCGTCGACGCGCAAGAGCACCGGGAACGCCATCGCCAGGAGCGCCGTCTGCACGGGCAGGAGCGCCGCCGCGTCGGCGCGATCGATGCGCAGCATGTAGCGGGTCAGCGCGTCGATGACGCCGTCGAGCGCTTTGTAGGGGACGTTCTCGCGCTCGTAGCAGCGGCCGGCTAGCACCACCGCGCCGCGCGCCGCCACGGCGTCGGCGAATCGCCGCACCAGCGCGGTCTTGCCCACGCCCGACTCGCCCTGCACCAGCACCGCGACGGTACGATGCTCGCGCGTCGCGGCGAAGGCGTTCTGGAGCGCCGAGAGCTCGTTGGCGCGCCCGACGAACGGCGCCGCCACCGCCACCGGACCCGACGTGCTCACCGCCATCGGCGCCATCGCCGACGCACCGCAGGCGAGCGAGAGCTCGTTGCCGCCGGCGCGCTGCGTCGGATCGATCGTCAAGAGCCCGAGGCAGAGCGTCTCGAGATCGGGCGGCGCGTCGCAGCAGAGCTGTCGCGGCGGGCGCGGCGACTCCGACTGCTTGCGCATCAGCACCTCGAGCGGCGCGCCGCTGAACGGCACGTCGCCCGTGAGCGCCTCGTAGAGCACGACGCCGACGGCATACCAGTCGGCCGCCGCCGACACCGGCTTCGACTGCGCCTGCTCGGGCGCCATGTAGGGCGCGGTCCCGACCACCTGCTGGCTCGACGTGCGCGCCGCGCCCTCCCTGGCCACGTCGGTGACGAGGCCGAGATCGAGCAGCACCACGCGCCCGTCGGGAGTCACGCGCACGTTCGACGGCTTGATGTCACGGTGCACCTTGCCCGCGGTGTGGAGCGCGGCGAGCCCGCGGCCGAGCTGCGACAACGTGTCCCGCAGTCGCGCGGCGTCGAGCTTGCCGTCGGGGCGCACGTAGCTCAGCAAATCGTTACCGTCGATGAGCTCCATCGTGAAGAACCACTGGCCGCCGTCTTCGATGAGCTCGCCGAGCGAGACCAGGTTGGCGTGATGGAGGTCGGAGAGCGCTCGAAATTCGTTCTTGAAGCGCATGAGCGCGTCGCCGCCGAGCGTGCGCAGCGCCTTGAGCGCCCTGCGCGTCTTTTGCTCGCGGTCGTAGACGTCGTAGACCACGCCCATCCCGCCGGCGCCGATGCGCGCCAGCACCTGGAACCGCTCGTTCCCGGCGAAGTCTGGCGCCAGCTGCGTCACCCCGGGTGAATCTACACCTGACGGCATGGGGTGTCAGCCTGGCAGTGCGACGGTCACGCTCGTTGGACAAGCTGTCGCTAAAAAGGGTTGGCTCGCCTGTTTGCGACGGTTTACGCGCGGCACGCCGGTTGCTGTGTAGCCGGCCATGCGAAGTCTTGCTGCAACACTCTTCATGTGTGCGCTGATGGCCGCCGTGTCGGGCGGACGCTCCGGCGCCGCCGAGCTGGCCGCACCGCCCGGGGCCGACGAGTTCGTCGGCTGCAAGAAGTATCCGGCCGACAAGAAGTTCAAGTGGAGCGTGCGCGGCGAGGTCGGCGTCGCCGAGCTGGCGGCGTCGCTCGGCAAGATCTCGTGTCGGCCAATCGTGGTCGCCACGGCGGTGGCGGCGCGCGGCGGCAAGGTCGTCCTCGAGGTGCCGGACCTCGTCACCGCCGCCGACGTCTATCGGCTCTTCTACGGCGCGCTCGAGGCGATGGGCTTCACCGTCGATGCCTCGGGCGGCGCCATCAAGGTGGTCGACTCGGGCCGCGCCAGGGAGGTGGCCTCGCCGCAGCTCGACGGCGCGCTCGCCAACGACGATCACTTCGTCGTCCGGCTGCTCCATCCCAAGCACGCCGCGCCGCAGGAATTGGCCGAGGTCCTCGGCAAGATGAAGTCCAAGGACGGCGACGTCAGCGTCTTTGGCGCGTCGGCGCTGGTGATCACCGATCGCGCCGGCAACGTCAGGCGCATGGAGGAGCTGGCGCGCGCGCTCGACGTGGGCGAGAGCGGGGCGCGCGTGTTCACGCTCGCGACGCACGGCCAGACCCCGACCGAGCTGGCGGGCGCGCTCGAGAAGATCCTCGGCGCGGCGTCGCATCGTTCGGCGGCGCCGACCGACAAGGGCGCCAAGCCGACCGGCGCCGCGCTCGACGCCGACGTGCGCGCGCTGGTGCCGCTCGATCAGGCGCACCTCCTCGCCGTCATCGGCAGCGACGCCGGCTTCGCGCGGGTGCAGGCAGTCGCATTGCGGCTCGATCCGCCTGCCGACGATGGCTCGGCGTCGCAGGGGCACGTGCTCAATCTGGCGAACACCAACGCCGAGGACATGGCGACGACGCTGCAGAGCGTGGGGCTCGGCAGTCGCAGCGCCGTGGCGCGCCCCACCGGCGGCGCGGGCGGCGGCGCGTCGGCCTCGGCGGTGGCGGCGGGCGGCGCGCTGCCGCTCTCCGGTGACGTGCGCATCGGTGCCGACAAGACGGCCAACGCGCTGGTCGTCTTCGCCAACGCGAGCGACTTCGCCATGGTGCGCGACCTGGTGGAGAAGCTCGACGTGCCGCGCCGCCAGGTCTACGTCGAAGCGGTCATCCTCGATCTCTCGGTCGACAAGACGCGCGACCTCGGCGTCTCGTGGCACCAGACCGGCAACGTCGCGGGCAACGCCGCCTTCGCCGCCAACGCGTCGACCGCGCTCGCCAGTGTCGACGCCAAGAGCATCGCCGCCGCCGCCACGGGCGCGGGCCTGACCGCCGGCATCGTCGGTCAGGCGTTCCAGATCTTCGGGCAGGACGTGCCCAGCTTCGCCGTCGTCTTGCACGCGCTCGAGCGCTCCAAGGACGCCAACATCATCTCGCGCCCGCACCTCTTGACCATGGACAACGTCAAGGCGTCGCTCTCCGTCGGTCAGACCATTCAGTTCCCGACGCAGTCGGGCCAGTCGCTCGGCACCGCCACCCCGACCCTGTTCAACACGTTCACGCCGCGCGACGTCGCGCTCAAGCTGGAGCTGACGCCGCATCTGAACGATTCGACCTCGATCCGGCTCGAGATCAACGGCGAGATCAGCGACCTCGCCGCCGACGCCACGCTCAACACCGGCGGCGGGCCGGCCACCAACAAGCGCACCGTGCAGACGGCGGTGGTGGTGCGCGACGGTGAGTCGGTCGTCCTCGGCGGACTGACCAAGGAGACCGACACGCAGGCGATCGAGAAGGTTCCGTTCCTCGGCGACATCCCGCTGCTCGGCCGCCTGTTCCAGACGCGCACCAAGTCGCGCGGCAAGCAGGACCTGCTCATCGTGCTGACGCCGTACATCATCCGCGGGCCCGCGGACCTGCGCAGAATCCAGGAGCGCAAGGAGGCGGAGCGCCGCGAGTTCATCGAGCGCTACACCGCGTTCACCGACCAGGGGCAGTACGACGCGCACGTCGACTACACGCGGAAGCGCGGGCTGCTCGAGGAGATCAACCTGACCGCCGAGGCGGCCGCGCTCGACGCCGAGGCGCAGCGTGCCGCCGAGCGCGCGCTCAAGCCGCGGCGCGCCGACGGTGCGATCGCGCTCGAGCCGGCCAATTGATGATTGACACCGTCGTCCGCGGACCCCGATCATCCGCCGATGCTCGACGCGGCCCAGGCAGTCGGATCGGCGGTTGGCGCCGGCGCCGAACAGATCGTCCTCAGGCTGCTCTATCAGCTCTTCGTCATCCTCGTCGCCACTCGGGTCGTGGTGGCGATCGTGCGGCGACTCGGCCAGACCGACGTCTCGGGCGAGATCCTGGCCGGCCTCATCCTCGGTCCGAGCGCGCTCGGCGCCCTGTTCCCCGAGTTCATGCACCGGCTATTTCATCCGTCGACGTCGACCATCTTCGTCGGGCTGTCGCAGATGGGTCTGGTGCTCTTGATGTTCCAGATCGGCCTGGAGTTCGAGTTCCGCACCACGCTCAGCGCTTCCAAGCGCAGCATCGTCGTCATCAGCCTGGCTGGGCTCTTGGCGCCGTTCGCCCTCGGATTCGCCACCGCGCCCTGGTTCCATGCTCAGCTCACCGACGGCACGCCACAGCTCGTCGGCTTCCGCCTCTTCTTCGCGGTCGCGATGTCGATCACCGCCATCCCGATCCTCGGGCGCATCTTCATGGAGCTCGGCCTCGCGCACACGCGCACCGCGGCGCTGACCATCGGCGCCGCCGCCATCGACGACGTCACCGGCTGGCT
>JAQBQH010000402.1 GCA_028287105.1 Myxococcales bacterium | reverse complement strand
GCGGTGAGCGCGGCGTAGAGATCGCGCGGCGCGGCGCCGGCGGCGAGCGCGCGATCGGCGTTGGCCAGCTCCTCCTCGATCATCGGTGCCAGCGCGTCGGCGGTGAGCCGCCCGCGCACCGGCCGGCCGTTGACGTACAGCGACGGCGTCGCGTTGACGGCGAAGCGGCGCGCGTCCTCGAGATCCTTCTGCACCAGCGCCTTGAGGGCCGCGTCGTCGAGGAGCTTGTCGACGTCGACGCCGTTGTCGCGCGCGAGCCGCACGATGGTGTCGCGCCCGCCGGTGGTGACGTCGCGCTGATTGGCGAAGAGCTTGTCGTGCATGGGCCAGAACTTGCCCCGCGCGGCGGCGGCGCGCGCCGCGACGGCGGCGGCCTGCGCGCTGCGATGCTGCGCCAGCGGGAAGTCCTTCCACACCACGCGCAGCTCCTTGCCGTAGCGCGCCAGCAGCTCGGTCAGCGTCGGCTCGATGCGGCTGCAGAACGGGCACTCGAAATCGGAGAACTCGACGATGGTGACCTTGGCGCCGGCGTCGCCGCCGCGCGCGGGTGCGCCGTCGATGGGGATCTTGTAGCGTTCGACGTCGGCGGCCGGTGGTGCGCCGTGATGAACCGCTACCGTCGGTGTGGAGCTGGCGAGCTTGCGACCCAGAAAGCAGCCGACGACCAGGGCCAGCGTCGTGGCGATGATGGCTGAGGCTTTGGACATGATGACCTTCCTTGCGCACGACGGACGTGTGCCCGCCGCGCGCGTAACGCGTCTGTTTGCTTCACTCGAAATGGGCTGAGCTTGGCTAGGCGCGAGGAGGTCGATCGAGACGTCGCGACGGCGCGGCCGGCGGATCGGCGAGCGCGGCGAGGGCGAGCAGGGACGAGAGCGGCGCCGGCAGGAGCTGCAGGCGCGCGGCGAGCAGCGCGGGGGAAGATTGCGAATCGGGGACGATGAGCTCGGCGCCTTCGCCGATGCGGCCGCCGGCCACGCCGAAGCCGGCCAGTGGTCCGCGGGCGCGACGCAGCGTGGCGGCGCGGCTGTGCGAGGCGCGCGGCAGATCGCAGGTGCCGATCATGTCGGCGACCCAGGCGCTGGAGCAGTCGGAGGCCGCGAGCATCGGCGCCGGCGTCGACGCGGTCGCTTCGCACTCGACCGCCATCGGCGTCATCGCGTCGGCGTCGCCGGCGTCGAAGCCTGGCGACATCGCCGGCATCGTCGACATCGAGTCCACGGCCACCGAGACCGGGCCGGCGTCGAGCGGCAGCGACTGCGCCGCCGGAGGCGACGTGACGCACGCGAGCGCGGCGAAGAGCGGACCCAACACGAACCCATCATACACCTCGGCGCGCGGTCGACAATGACCGGGGCCACAATCTGCTAGGCTTTCGCCGTGGACCCCCGCCTGAGCATCCGGCCCATCCGCCCCGAGGACGAGCCCGCCGTCGCCCAGATCATTCGCACCGTGATGCCCGAGTTCGGCGCCAGCGGGCCCGGCTTCGCCATTCACGATCCCGAGGTCGATCACATGTGCGCCGCCTACCGCGGCCCGCGCGCCGCCTACTGGGTCGTCGCCGACGGCGAGCGACTCGTCGGCGGTGGCGGCATCGCGCCGCTCGAGAACGGCGACGCCGAGACCTGCGAGCTCCGCAAGATGTACTTCCTCGCCGAGGCGCGTGGCCGCGGTGTCGGCGCCGCGCTGCTCGAGCGCTGTCTCGTCGCCGCGCGAGAGCTCGGCTTCCGCACCTGCTACCTCGAGACGCTCGTGCGCATGGACGCCGCGCGCAAGCTGTACGCGCGCTTCGGCTTCGAAAAGCTCTGCGCGCCGATGGGCAACACCGGCCACTTCGGCTGCGACAGCTACTTCGCGCTCGACCTCACCAAGCCGCCGGCGACGGCGACCTGAAGCTACGGCATCTGAAATGCGCGCGTGATGGTGCGGCGCGCGCCGCCCTCGGGATAGACCCAGTGGCGGCCGTCGGTCGAGAAGCGCAGCGCGAACTTGACCTCGTTCCAATCGGCGACGTTGCGTAGCTCGTAGGGCAGGGTCCAGCGGAAGCGCTCGTTGTTGCCGACGCGGCCGACGTCCTCGAGCCAGGTGTGCAGGGCGGGGGCGCCGTCCCTGGACCACTCGACGTCGGCGGCGATGAAGGCCGGGGTCGGCGAGCTGCCGTCGGTGATGCCGGAGACCCAGACGTCGCCGTCGATGAACGAGCAGGCGCGCTCGCGCACGTACTCGTCGATGACGATCGGCTCGGCCAGGCCGTCGCGGTGGGCGCAGTCGCGCGCGAAGCTGCCGCCGAGATCGCCGGCCCAACCGGGGCGCACCGGCGTCGCGGCCGCGACGGCGAAGACGTAGTTGTGGCCGTAGTTCGAGTCCCAGCCTTCGCACGAGGGCGGCGTGGCGTTGCGGAACCACAGCTGCACGGAGGTGGCGTCGGCCGGCACGTCGGTGGTGAAGGTCGCCGGAAAGGTGGCCGTGCCGTTGGAGGCGACGACGCTGCCGGAGACGACCTGCCCGCCCGGGGAGAACTGCGCCCAGGCGTCGAGCGACCAGAAGCGGGCGCCGTTGTGCGTGTCGCGGCAGGTGGTGAGGCGGTTGAGGTCGTAGTCGACCGAGAGCTTGCCGCCGGCGACGATGGCGCCGTGCTGCGCGGTCACGAAGGTGCCCTTGAACTCGAGGTCGGCGATGGGGGCGAGGCCGGGGCACACGCTCGGCGCCTCGGGGACGCTCCAACTGCCGGCGCCGACGTGGAAGGCGTCGTAGTCGCCGGGCAGGCGATTGTGATCGAAGAGGCGCACCGCGGTGGTGGTGCGCGCGAAGCCGACGAAGTCCGCCTGCTTGCCAACGGCGAAGCGGGCGGTGAAGCGGCGGAATCCGGACGGCGGCTCGACGCTGGCGGCGAGCGCGGTGAGCTCTTGCCAGGCGCCGCCGTCGTTGCGGAAGAGGACGCCGGGGGTGGCGCCGGGGTCGGCCAGGAGCGGCTCGGCGACGTCGACGGTGACGTTGACGCCGGTGCCGCGGGCGTCGTCGAGGCGCTCGGCGCGGCGCACGACGACGCGGCACTCGCGGTCGGCGACGTCGGTGGAGGTGGCGTCGGCGTCGGCCTTGCCGATGAGCGGCTCGCGCGCGGGGCGGGCCTGGTCGTCGGCGGGTGCGGTGCTGCAGGCGAGGGCGAGGAGGGCGGGCAGGAGGAGGGCGGTGCGCTTCATGAGCGCGTTAGTCGCTCAGATATGAGTTACTGTCAAGCTCCCGTCGCTAGGAGTCGGCAGGCGCCATGGTCCCGCGGTCGCGCGGCGACCAGATCCGCTCCGCCAGGACCACCCCGAGATAGACGGCGGCGCCGATGAAGGTTCCGAACGGCAGCCACGCCTTGGACTTCATCAGCACGCCCACGAACGCGACGGCGAAG
>JAQBQH010000343.1 GCA_028287105.1 Myxococcales bacterium | reverse complement strand
ATCGGCCGTGCGCGCATCGGCCGTGCGCGCATCGGCCGTGCGCGCATCGGCCGTGCACGTGCCGTCGCTGGCGCTCGAGGCGCGCTTTTGAGCCTGCGCTCCGGCATCACGCTCGCCGCGCTCGTCGTCGCGCTGGCGCTGGCCGGCGCCGGCTGCTTCAGCGGCAACCCGGCCGACGACGTCTACGCCTGCGGCACGCCGCCGGACGAGTGCCCGTCCGGCTACTACTGCGCCGGCAACGGCCGCTGCCGCCAGGGCGCATCGCCGTCCGACAGCTGCGCCAACGCGACCCAGGACGGCGACGAGACCGCCACCGACTGCGGCGGCCACTGTCCGCCCTGCGACGTGGGGCAGGGCTGCGTCGCCGACGGCGATTGCCAAACCGCCAGCTGCCCCGACGCCCGCTGCGCGCTCGCCACCGGGCCGCCGTTCTGGCGCCCGCGGCCGGTCATGATCTTCGAGCGCCGCAAGCCGACGGTGATCGCGACTCCCGACGGCCGGCTCTTCGCCATCGGCGGCGGCGATCGCATGAACGCGCTCAGCAACAGCGTCGAGGTCTACGACGTGCAGGCCGGCAAGTGGTCCGGCTTCGCGCCGACCGTGCTGGCACGCAGCGCCGGCGCCGGCGCGCTGCTCGACGGTCGGCTCTATGTCGCCGGCGGCTTCGGGAACGAGAAGCAGCTCGAAGCGTACGACTTCACGCAGGCCGCCTGGGCCGTGAAGCAGAACGACATCGGCTTCCAGATCGACGACGCCGGCTTCGCAGCCGCGGGCGGCGCGCTCTTCGTGTTCGGTGGCCTCGATCCGCCGACGGCCGTGACCGCCAACGCGTACAGCCTGCAGCCGGCCACCGGTTGGCAGTCGCTGGCCAAGCTGCAGCCGCGGCGCGCGCTCGCGGGCGCGGTCGGCGCCGACGATCGCATCTATGCCGTCGGCGGCCACGACGGCGCGCGCGCCGTCGACACGGTGCAGGCCTATTCCAGGGTGACCGCGCAGTGGTCGGATGCGACGCCGCTGCCGGCCGCGACCGAAGGGCTGGCGGCGGCCGCCGGATCGGACGGGCGCATCTACGTCGTCGGTGGCGCCGTCGCGGGCGCGCCGGTGGCGAGCGTGTGGGCGTACACGCCGGCGAGCGGCCGTTGGAACGCGGTTGCGCCGCTACAGGCGCCGCGCACGGGGCTCGCGGCTGCCGTCGCCAGCGATGGGATCGTGTACGCGATCGGCGGCGCCAGCGCCGGCGTGACGGCGCTGCGCGACGTCGAAGCCTACGGCCCTGCCGTGACGCTGGCGCCCGCCGCACCGACGGCAGGCGGCGAGATCGTCGCCACGGGGATCAACTTCGCCGCCGGCGCCGAGGTGCGGGTCTACGCCGGTGGCGCGGCAACGGGCACGCCGATCGCGACCGGTAAGAGCGACGCCGCCGGCGCGCTGGCGCCGCTCACGCTCCCGCCCTTTGGCGCCGCCGGCAGCTACACGCTCACCTTCGTCGACGGACGCAGCCGCTATCCGGTCGCGGTCGCCGTCACCGTCGCGCCGTAGAGCTACGGCATCCAGAACGAGCCGGCCTTGACCGGACGGCCGCCCCATTCGAGCTTGCAGCCCAGGCGTTGCTGCAGGCGCAGCGCGCTCGCGCGCGTGATTCGCGTGTGCCGCAGATCGACGTGCCGGAGCGGGAGTTGCGCGAGCGAGTCGAGCGCCTTGTCATCGACTCGCGTCGCAGAAAGACCGAGGTCGCACAGCCGCGGCAGGCCCACCAGGGCGGCCACACCAGCATCCCCGACCGAAGTGCCCTCGAGCGCCAGCGTCGTCAGAGACGAGATGCGTTGCAGCGCCGCCAGGCCGGCGTCGTCGACGCGTGTGCCCGTCAAGCGCAGCTCCGTCAGACCGAGCGGCGCCAGCGCCGACAGCGCGCGACCAGCGACGACCGTGCGGCCCAGATCGAGGCTGCGCAGCGCGCGCAAGGGGCCAAGCGCGCTCAGGCCGACACCGGCGATCTTGGTCTCGCTCAGATCGAGCTGGCGGAGCCGCACCAGCTTGCCGAGCGGCGCCAGGCCGGCATCGTCGACGGGCAGCCCGCCGACGGCCAGCACCTCGAGCGTCGTGATCGTTGCCAGCGCCTCGAGGCTGGTCAGGCGCAGCGACGAGTACGAGAGGCCAAGCTCGACGAGCGGCAGCGTCTGCAACGCGGCGAGCGCGTCGCCTTCGACCTGCGTCTGCTCGAGGTGCAGGATGCGTAAGCTGCCCTTGTTCGCGAGCGCGCGCACCGTCGCCGTGCCAATCGCCGTGCGGGCCACATTGAGCTCGACGAGCGGCTGCCTGGCGATGAAGCCGGCGCTGGCGTCGCTCACGCGCGTGTTTTCCAGATCGAGCACGCGCAGCTGCGTCAACGCGCCGAGCGCCGCGATGCCGGCGTCCGAGACCGCGTCGCTGTTGAGATACAGCCGCTGCAGATTCGGCATCGCAGCCAGCGCGCCGAGCCCGGCATCGGTCGCTCTGGTCTTGCCGAGACCGAGCGCAATCAATTCGGTCAGCGACGACAGATACGCGAGGCCCTTGTCGCTCACGGCGGTCTCGTTGAGCCCGAGGACATTGAGCTGCGCATGCGCGGCAACGGCGGGCATGGCGCGATCGGTAAGCGCGGTTTCACTCAGCTCGAGCGCGATGAGCGCGGTGAGCGGACGCAGCTTCTCCAAGCCCGCGTCGGTGATTCGAGTCTGCCCGAGATCGAGGACGGTGAGCTGGGTCAGGCCGCCAATCACCGACAGCGAGGCGTCGCGTGTGCCGGTCGCGAACAGCACCAGCTCCTTCAGCGCGAGCGCGCGGGCGAGGTTTCGCAGACCCGCCTCTCCGACGGAGGTGCGCCCCAGGTGCAAGACCTCGAGGTGAGGCAGGATCGGCGCCAGGTCCTCGAGGCTCTTGTCGCCGGCGCGCGTGCCGCTCAGGAACAGCGCGCGCAAGTGCGTCGACTGCACGAGCTCACCGGGTCCGTAGTCATCGATGGCGCTGTCCGACAGATCGATCATCTCCAGCCGGTTCAGCCCCGCCAGCGCCTCCAGGCCGAGATTGCCAACGCGCGTGCGCGCGAGCGACAGCTCCCGCAGCTGTACGCAGTGCGCCAGCTGCGCGGCGGCGCCATCGGTCATCCCGGTCCCCGCCAAATCCAGGGTGACGAGCTGCCGCAGGTTCGCGATTCGCGTCGCCGTCGCATCGGAGATGCGCGTATCTGCGAGGTACAGCTCGTGCAGCGCCGTCAGCCCGGCGAGCGGCGCAGCGCGAGCGTCGTCGAGATCGCTCCCCGTCAGATCGAGTCGAACGAGCGAAGGCAGCTTGGCGAGCCGCGCCCAGGCCGCGTCGTCGAGCGCGCGGACGCTGCGCAGCACGACGCCCGGGATGCTCCACGCCGAAAGCTCGTCGAGGAGCGTGCCGGCGGTGGCGGCGGTCAGCTCGTCGACGGGCTCGACCAGGATGCGCGCCTCCGGCGGCGACGGCAGCGGCGTGGTCGAGCCGACGTCGAGACGCGCCAGCGGGGTGAGCTCGCCGGACGGCTTACGGTCGAAGACGCGCAGCGCCAGCCGATGTCTGAGCGGCGGCGCCGGCGTGGCGACCGGGACGGTGGGTCGCGGCGCCGGGTGACACGCCGCGACGACGAGGGCCAGGGCGAGGAGGAGGAGAGCGCGACGCACGCCGTGATCCTATCGGATCTGCACCGCTACGAGAGCAGCGGCTTCCTGAAATGAAAGATCAGATTCGAGCCGCCCCACAGGCGGCCGAGCGTTTCGTTGGCGAACAGGAACGGAATTCGCGCGGCGCTCGACATTCCGGCGATGCGCGGAATTCGCAGCGGCATTCCCCAGGCGTGCGCGAGGTACTCGAGGCTGTCGAAGATCTCCTCGTCGAGGAACAGGCCGTAGAACGAGAAGTCGTGGAACACCTTCTCGACGCGGAGGCCGGCGTCGGAGAGGAGCCGGGTCAGGGTCTCCTTCGAGAAATGGTAGAGGTGGCGCGGCGCTTCCAGCGGCCCCCAGTACGAGCGGAAGATGCGCAGTCCGAGGCTGTCGCCCGACGGGACGGCGAAGATGCCGTATCCGCCGGGGCGAAGGACGCGCAGCACCTCGTTCATCGTGGCGCGGGGCGAGTAGTGGTGCTCGAGCGAGTGCCACGACATCGCGGCATCGAAGTAATCGTCCGGGAAGGGAAGTCGATCCCCGGTCGTCAGATGCACGTCGGCGCCGCGGGCGCGCGCGTTGTCCACCGCCTGGGCGTTGAAGTCGACGCCGTGGGTCTCCCAGCCGGCGTGACGTTGCAGATAGGCCAACTTGTAGCCGCTGCCGCAACCGACGTCGAGGATCCGCGGCGCGCGGTCGGGACGCGCGAAGTCCGCGGCGTGCTCCCGGAAGTAGTAGATGGGATAGGAGTCGGAGAGGAAGCGGCTCAGGTACGAGTTCCACAGGTCGTCGAAGAAGCTCTTGGCGTCGTCGAGTGGCGAGCGCTTCGGCTTCTGATAGGCGGTGTACTCGTCCGGGTACCAGGCGTGGATGGTGGAGGCGATCGGCCGCGGCGAGATGTACTTCAGCGTGCAGCGGTCGCACTCGACGAGGTGGAACTCGCCGGGTCCGCGGTAGCGACGGTCCTTGACGGCGAAGAGGCTGCGCTGGCCCGAGTGGCCGCACACGTCGCATACGGGGGTTTCTAGCTCGAGGCCCATGGGGGCAAACCTAACACGGGCGGCTTCATTCGCCGCGTCCGACGTCAACCGGCGAGGTAGGCCAGCGTCAACTGGCGAGGTGGGCCAGCGCGCGGGCGTAGTCGTCGAACACCTGCGCGTTCAAGCGCTCCTCGCGCACGAAGCGCTGCACCTGCAAGAGGCCCATCTTGGTCTCGACGAGAAACGCGGCGCGCCGAAACTCGCGCGTCAGCTCTTGCCGCAGCGCCGTCAGCGGCCCGGCGAAGCGGCTCTCGACCGAGAGCGGCGCCTTGCGCAGATCGACGAGCATGCCGTACGCGCTCCGCTGCAGCTCGCCGACCGCCTCGCGCGCGTACGCGATCATGGCCGTGATGTCGGCGGCCCGCGCGACCTCGAAGCCGCCGCGCGTCGCCACCACCAGCTTGCGCTTCTGGTCGATCGTCACGTCGAGATGGGCGTCGCTCACTCGCGCAGTATAGCGCCGCCGCGCGACCGAGGTGTCTACCAAATGATCCACTCAGCGACGAGAAAGTGTGTATCGGAGCGAGTCGGTGCGCATGCGTCGCGTGCTAGCGTCGCCGCCAGGAGGGACGCGTGATGACATGGCTTCGTGTCGTTTGCGGCGCTGCGGCGTTGACGCTCGCTGGCTGCCACGGGCAGTCGCAGGGCGGCGGTGGAGTAGGGGGCAACGGCGTTCCGGACCTGGCGGCGAGCGACGATCTCGCAACGTCGTCGCCCGACCTCGCGGGCGCCGCCGATGATCTCGCGACGACGGGGCCCGACCTGGCGCTGTCGCCGGCCGATCTCGCGACGTCGCCGCCCGATTTGACACCGCCGAACGACCTGGCGATCACGACCTGCCGTCGCGCGCCGGCGCCGGCCAACCGCGTTCGCCATGTCGTCGTCACGCATCCGTTCGCCGCCGACGGCAGTAAGGACACGCGCCTCGAGGTGCTCGCGCTGTCGCAGGCCGGCACCTTGTCGAAGACCGGCAAGACCTTCGACATGGGCAACCTCTACGACGGCCGAATCGTCTTCACGCCCGACGGTGAGCTCGGCTTTCAGCCGCAAGACGACGGCTCCATCGGCGAGTTCCGTCTCGACGCGTCGGGTACGCCGACCGTGCTGCAGGCCGCCTTCCGCGGGAGCTTCTACGCTCAGCGGCTGGTCATGGATCCGTCGGGCGAGCGGCTCTACGTCATCGACTCCGACACGCGCGACAATGGCGGCGGCATCATCTCCCTACGCATCGGCTGCGACGGCGCGCTCGGCGAGGAGGGCAACATCGCTCCGGCGCAGCTGCCGTATCAGCTCGTATTCTTCCCCGGCGACCCGACGCGCGCCGTGGTCTTCGCCGGCGGCATCCTCGATTCGACGGGCGCCGACGACACGTATCTATTATCGTGGTCACCGACGGCGCCCAAGGTGCTCGGCCAGGCGTCCGCGTTCGGCAACAGCGACGCCATCACCTCGTCGGCGACGCTCACTCCCGACGGCAAGCTCGCGCTGTTCGCCGACCACGCCAATTTTTCCGCCACGACCGGCGACGTCGCCGTGGTCCGCATCGAGGGGAACAAGCTGACGCCGCTGCAGCTCCTGACCAATCTGCCGGGCAACACCGAGGTGGTGGTGTCGCCGTTCGAGAACGCCGGAATCGTCGTGCTCAGCGATACCAGCGACGCGATCATCGGCCTGAAGTACGCGCCGACCAGCGCCACCACGCCATTCACCGCGACGGGACCGATCACCTACAAGGGTCAGAAGCCACAGCTGCCCGGGGTCGCCATCCTGCTCGATCGCGGCCCGCTGCGCGGCCGCGTGCTCATCACCGAGATCGACGGTGTCCGCCAGGTGCAGTTCAACGCCGACGGCACCATCACCGACCTCGGCCTGTTCCTCGTCGGTGGCGACCTGGCGACCAGCGTCGGCGCGATTGGTGTGCAGCCGTAGCCTACGCCCGGACGGTCTACGGCCGCTGACTTTGCCGCCCCGATAGCGCGTCTTCGCTACACATCCCGCCGTACGTGCGTATCTTCCACGCATAGCAGAAACACGAAGCTCAATCTCAACCTGGCTTGATAGGCGTCGATCCGACGGCCTGGAGACATTCCCTGATGATGAAGACCCTGATGGTTGCCGGCGTGCTGGCGTTTGGATCATTTCTCGGCTGCGGCGCGGTGCAGAACGCGGTCGATTGCAACGGCATCTGCAACCGCTACAAGACCTGCTTCGACTCCAACTACGACGTCGGCAAGTGCGAGTCGAATTGTCGCGACAACGCCAACTCGAACAAGAATTACATGTCGAATGTCGACGCCTGCAACAGCTGCATCGACGACAAGAGCTGCGCTTCGGCGACCTTCGCCTGCGGCCCGTCGTGCGCCGCGGTCGTTCCCTAGAGCGGCTCCATCGCGCTGGCGCCGGACTGCGTTCGACCTACGTTAATCGCACACCAAGCGGAGGCCCTTCATGTCGGAACAGCTCGACCCCAAGACGCTGAATGAGCTGAGAGTCAGGCTCGAGAAGCGCCGCGCGGAGCTCGCCAAGGAGCTCGACACGCCGGCTGCCGACGTCCGCGACGCCAGCGAAGGAAGAGAACCGGGAGACATCGTCGATTCCGCCACCGACGATGTCTTGCGACGACCGGAAGAGGCCATTCGCGACAAGCATCGCCAGGAGCTGGCGCTGATCGATCAAGCGCTCCATCGCATCGCCGACGGCTCCTATGGAAAGGGCGCGGACGGCCGCTCGATCCCCGTCGAGCGTCTCAAAGCCATTCCGTGGGCGACGTCCTGAGCGAACGACGACCGCCGAGCCATCGGCACTACAGATCGATGTGCATGCCGATCTCCATGACCCGATCGGGCGGCAGGCCGAAGTAGATCGTGGTGCTGCTGGCCGCTTTGTAGAGGAAGCTGTACAGCGATTCGGTGATGCGGCCCATCTCACCGCTGTCCGTCGCCAGGAAGGTCTCGCGACCCACGAAGTAGGTGGTGTCGGGCTGGTCGAGCGCGAGCGGCTTGCTCTGCCTGGCTTCGCGCAGGCGATCGGGCAGGCACGGGTGCTCCATGAAGCCGGCGCTCACGGTCGCGCGGTACAGGCCGGCGGACAGCTCCTCGACCTCGACACTATGTTCGACCGGCACGCGCGGCACATGCTCGAACGCCACGCGCAAGAGCACGATGCGCTGGGGCAGCGCGTGCACGTGCGCGAGGTAATGCGAGAGCGTCACCGGAATGCCCTTGGCCTGCGCAGTCAAAAAGATTCCAGTGCCGGGGACGCGCGGGATGCGGTCACGCTCGAGGTCGGCGATGAACTGCGCCGGGTCGGGCGCGTGGGTGACGAGGCGTCGCATCAGCGTCGTACGACCGCGCCGCCACACGACCATGATGACGAAGATCAGCGTCGCGACGACGATCGGCACGTAGCCGCCGTCGAGGAACTTGAGCAGGTTGGCGCCGAAGAACGAGAGGTCGACGCTCAAGAAGACGATGAGCAGCGGCAGCGCTCTCCACAGCGGCCACTTCCAGTCTTCACGCAAGACGACGAAGTAGACGCCGCTCGTGATGGCCATCGTGCCGGTCACCGCGATGCCGTAGGCGGCGGCCAGGCGGGTCGACCGCTCGAAGGCCAGCACCAGCGCCAGGCAGGCGATGGCCAGCATCCAATTGATGGCGCCGATGTAGATCTGGCCTTCGGTCTCGCTCGAGGTGTGCCGGATCTCGAGCCGCGGCAGGTAGCCGAGCTGAATCGCCTGGCGCGTCAGTGAAAACGCGCCCGAGATGAGCGCCTGCGACGCGATGACCGTCGCCGTCGCCGACAGCGCGACCAGCGCGTAGGTGAACGCGCCGGCCGGGACCATGGCGAAGAACGGATTGCCGCGCGCCGACGGCTCGTGCACCAACAGCGCGCCCTGGCCGAAGTAGTTGAGCACCAGCGCCGGCAGCACCAGCGCGAACCAGGCGGTGCGAATCGGACCGCGGCCGAAGTGGCCCATGTCGGCGTAGAGCGCCTCGCCGCCGGTGATGGCGAGCACCACCGCGCCGAGCACCACGAACGACTCGGTGCCGTGGTGTACGACGAAGCCGACGGCGTAGGTCGGCAACAGCGCGCGCAGCACCGCCGGGTGGCGCACGATGAAGCGCACGCCGAGGACGGCGATGGTGCCGAACCAGACGAGCATGATGGGACCGAAGATGCGACCGAGGCCGGCCGTGCCGTGGCGCTGGATGGCGAACAGCGCCAAGAGGACGCCGCAGGTGATGGGCACCACGTAGCGGTGGAGACCGGGGGCGGCGACCTCCAGCCCCTCGACGGCGGAGAGCACCGAGATGGCGGGGGTGATGATGCCATCGCCGTAGAGCAGGGCCGCCCCGAAGAGGACGACCGCGGCGAGCGCGCCCAGGCCCCAGCGGCCACCGCGCCGCAGCCGCTCGGGGACGAGCGCCAGGAGCGCGAGGATGCCGCCTTCGCCATCGTTGTCGGCGCGCATGACGAAGAGGACGTACTTGATGCTCACCACCATCGTCAGCGCCCAGAAGATGAGCGAGAGCAGGCCGTAGACGTTGTCGGGCGTCGGCGGAACGCCGTGCTCCTCCGCGACGCACTCCTTGAGCGCGTAGAGCGGGCTGGTGCCGATGTCGCCGAATACGACGCCGAGCGCGCCGAGGCTGAGCGCGGCGAGGCCCGGTCGCGTGGCGGAGTCGGCGCTCTCGACGGCGCGGGTCATGACGAGGTGGCCAGCATATACCGTCCTACGGCTGCTCCTTGCCGGCAAGGGCGCGCAGCGGCTGTACGACGGCGTCGAAGCCGGAGCGCAGATGGAGGTCGCGCTGCGGATAGGGGATCTCGATCTTCGCGGCGCGAAAGGCGGTGTCGATGGCGAAGCGCAGTCGCGACGCCGTGCGCCGATCCTCGCGCGGGTCGGAGATCCAGACGAGCAGGGCGAAGTCGAGCGTGGAGTCGCCGAAGTCCTCGAAGCGCACCTCGGGCAGCGGCGTGGGGAGCAGCGCGCCGTCGGCGGCGGCGATGCGCATGAGCTCCTCGCGGACGCGCGCGGTGTCGCTGCCGTAGGCGACGCCGACCTTGACCGAGATGCGCAGGTTGGGGGTCGGCACCGAGTGGTTGATCACCTGCGCCGTGATGAGCTCGCTGTTGGGGACGATGATGGTGACCTCGTCGCGGGTGACGACGCGCGTGGCGCGCATACCGATGTCGACGACGGTGCCGGCGGCGCTGCCGAGCTGTACGAAGTCGCCGCGTCCGACCGGTCGCTCGAACAAGAGGATGAGCCCGGAGATGAAGTTCTGCGCGATGTTCTGGAGACCGAAGCCGATGCCCACCAGGAGGACCGTCGAAGCGGCGAGGAGGGCGTCGAGGCGGATGCCGAGCGAGGTGAGCGCCACCAGCACGCCGAGCAGGGTCACGGTGTAGCGGACGATCTTGGCGATGGCGAAGCGCGCGCCGTCGGCCACCTCGCGGCGCTCGAGGACGGCGGTGACCTGGCGCGACGCGAGCCCGGCGGCGAGGCGCGCGCACACCAGGACTACGAAGCAGACGAGGATGGCCGCCAGCGTCAGCGGGCCGCTCGACAGGTGCAACAGTGGGAAGGTGAGGATGTCCTTGAGTCGAGCCACGAACGGCATGCCGGCCTCCAGCGGACGAGTCTATCCGCTGACGGGCCGCTGGTCAGGTCGCGGCGGCGTCGAAGCAGGCGACGATCACCGTGATGTTGTCCCGGCCGCCGGCTGCGTTGGCGCGCGCGACCAGCTCGCGGCACGCCGCCTCCGGGTCGGACGCCGATTGCAGGACGGCGGCGATGTCTTCGTCGGTGACGGGGCCGGTCAAGCCGTCGGAGCAGAACAGCGCCACGTCCCCCGGCTCGAGCGGAACCTTGTGCACCTCGGGCTTGAGCCCTGGCGTGCTGCCGCCGACGGAGTTCGTCACCACGTTCTTGAAGGGGCTGTGCTCGGCCTCGTCGGGCGACAAGGCGTTTCCGCGGACCATCTCGGCGGCGAGCGTGTGGTCGCGCGTGATCTGCTGCAGCTTGCCGCCGCGTAGGAGGTAACAGCGACTGTCGCCGACGTGCACCACGTAGAGTGCCGCGTGCGTCGAATAGCCCATCGTCACCGTCGTGGCCATCCCCTTCAGCTCGGGCCGGCGCGACGACTCCTCGAACATCCGGGCGTCGGCATTGCGCAACGCCTGCTGGAACTCCCCGAGGATGTCTTCGCCATGCAGGCCGAAGAACCATTTGAGCGTGTTCAGGACGAAGTCTTCGATCGTGAGCAGCGCCAGGGCGCTGGCGTGCTCGCCACCGGCGTGCCCGCCCATGCCGTCGGCCACCAGGAAGAGATGGCCGTGCTGGTCGCCCAGCAGCGTCTTGGGTTGCGGCAAGCTCGACTGCTGCAGCTGAATCGCGCGGCTGAGCTGGGCGTTGACGAACTGGTCCTCGTTCGACTCGCGCACGCGTCCCTGATCGGTCATGCCGAAGCTGCGCACCGTCAGCGCGGTCTGTCGGTCGGCCGGATCCGTATCGGGGAGGACCGCGATCTGCTCGCTCACTTCCATGAGGCGGTCAACATAAGCAGCGATCGCCGGTATACAAGCCGGCGGTGCGCCGAAATGGCGCCGAGCGTTCTGAGACCTACAACCTCCACTCGATACCAGCCTCACCCGACTACCAGCCTCACCGGGCTACCCACTTCACTCGACGAACAACCGGAGGTTCAACTGATGCGTTTGTTGCCAATTGCGATTGTCATGACGGTGGCGGGTTGTGCCACGGCACCGAATCCCAAGATGGTGGCGGTCCAGCGGGCCTCGAACGGCCAATGCGCCGCGGACGCGGATTGCGGCAATCAGCAACTCTGTGTCGACTCGAGCTGTCACGACGTCCTGCCCGTGAGCGCCTGCTCGGAGATGCCCGTCCACTTCACGACCGACTCGGCCGCCGTCGACGCCAAGAATCGCGCCGAGCTGAACGATCTAGCCATCTGCTTGCGCGCCAACCGTGACGTCCGGGTCACCGTGGCGGGAAATACCGACGAGCGCGGGACGGTCGCGCACAACGAGGTGCTCGCAGGGCAGCGTGCCAAGGCCGTTGCCGACTATCTGGTGGCGGCGAACGTGCCGGCGAAACAGGTCGAGACCGTCGCGTTCGGCACCAGAGATCCGATGTGCAAAGCGCACGATGCCGGATGCTGGAAGCAGAATCGCCGCTCCGACATCATGGCGTCCGACGCGTCGAACGGCCTCAGCGAGTCGGCGAAGAACAAGAAGACGACCGACGACGTCGCCAAGAATAATCGTCGCGTCGACGGCACCGGCAATGGCTCCGACAACGGATCGCCGGTAGGCAAGTAGCGACCGCTGCCCGGCGGCGGCGCGGCGCCTACTTGGCGCCGGCGAGGTTGATGAAGGGCACCGCGCCGCCGGTCATCTGCGGCATCGTCCCGTTCCACTTGCGAATGGCGTCGAGCTGCACCTCGAGCGACTTGTACTGGATGAGCTGGGGCGTGGCCGAGCCCGCCACCGTCTTGTTGTAGTAGGCCTCGGCGTCGGCCATGGCGCGCTTGGCCTTGGCGTCACCCTCGGCGGCCGCCACCTTCTGATCGGCCAGCGCCCGGATCTTGCGCGTCTCCTGCTCGGTCTTTTGCGCGTCCTGGATCATCGCCACCTTGGCGTTGATGGCGCTCTTGACCTGCTCGGGGACGCGCGTCTCGTTGATGGTGAACTGGGTGATGACGAAGCCGTCGGGCGAGAGCTTCTCCAACAGGTACTTCTGCGCCTCGGCGCGCGACAGCTCCCGCTTGTCGGAGTAGAGCTGCTCGGCGGAATAGCGCGCGTAGGTCGCCTGCAGCGCCTCGCGAATGGTCTGGCGGATGAACGTGTGCTTGATGTGCTCGAGGTCGTTTCGATACTTGGTATAGATGAGCGGCACCTTGGCGCCGTCGAGCGTGAAGCTCAACGAGGTGTCGACGTTGATCGGCATGCCCTCGGACGAGTTGACGGTGATGCTGTCGTCGTTGGTCGATCCCTCGGTGGAGCGCTGGGTCAGCACGATCGTCTGCAGCGAAATCGGATATTCGATGACCGTTTCGCAAAAGAGAGCCCGCCAATAATAACCAGCGGGAATCGGCGCCGGGTTGACGCCGCTGCCGCCGGCGTTGTTGCAGCGTTGCACCGAGACGCCCACGTAGCCGGGGTCGATGACCTTCAGCTTGGCGAACGAGACCAGCGCGACGACCATAAAGACGAAACCGACCACCAATACGGCCAGCGTTGCGATTCTCATGTTCGGGGATCCCTTCTATTCAAACAACATTCGTGGGTCATTCGTTATTCGTGCAATTTCGACCAGCAGTCGCGGCACCACCAGCTTTCCTGGGCATAGGCGTCGACGGCCGGGTCGATCGGCTTGTCGCACTGCGTGCATCGCTGCTCGCGCTCGCGCTTGATGCGCTCGGCGTTGGCGATGCCGCGGTCGATGGCGTCTTTGTCGGGCCGGCTCTTGTCCGCTTTGCCGCCGACCCAGCCGGCGACGCCGACGACCAACGCCGCCGCGCCCAGGAGGATCAAGACGTCGACGAGCGGCATGTTGCGAGCATTCTGACACAGAAGTGTCGCCGAAGCCGGCGCGCCGCGGCTCAGGAGCAATCGTTGCGGCTCAGGAGCAATCGCTGGTGACCTTGCAGGTGCCGCTGCTGCACACCGACGGCATGCGGCAGCGATAGGTGCTCGGGTCGCACGCCGCGCCCGCTTCCAGCCAGGGCAGGCAGACCCCGTCGCCGCCGCCGGGCGTGGTGCAGATGAAGTCCGGCGCGCAATCGCGCTCGCTGTGGCAGACGCCGTTGTCGCCGCGCCACAGGACGCACAGCTGGCTGCTGTCGTCGCACACGGTGCCGAATCCGCACGGCGCCATCGTGCCGCAGGCGTCGCCGAGCCGGGGCGGCGTGCCGCACACGCCGCCGTGTGGCAACATCGCGCCTGATGGCGCAATCGTCGAGGCACCCATGAGCTGCTTTGCCGAGTACACGTTCATCGCCGGTTGCGAGGAGGCGTTCGCCATCGACGGCAACGCAGTCACCTTCGGCCCCGGCGTGCTCGCCGAGTGCGGGCCGCAGCTGGCAGCGCTCGGCGCCCGCCGGGTGGCGCTGTTCACCGACGTGCGGCTCGCTGCGCTGCCGCACGTGGCCATCGCGCGCGCTTCCTTGCGCACGGCCGGGCTCGACGCGGTCGTCTACGATCAGGTGCGCGTCGAGCCGACCGACGGCTCGTTCGCCGACGCCGCCGCCTTTGCCCGCGACGGTGGCTTCGACGGCTACCTCTCGGTCGGCGGCGGCTCGGTCATCGACACCTGCAAGGCGGCCGCGCTCTACGCCACGCATCCGGCCGACCTGTACGCCTACGTCAACGCGCCGATCGGCGAGGGCAGGGCGGTCCCCGGGCCGCTGCCGCCGCACGTCGCCTGTCCGACCACGGCCGGCACCGGCAGCGAATGCACCGGCATCGCCATCTTCGACAGCGTCGCGCGACGCGCCAAGACCGGCATCGCCTCGCGCCGGCTGCGACCGTCGCACGCGCTGGTCGATCCGACCTGCACCGAGACGCTGCCGGCGTCGGTGGTGGCGGCCGCCGGCTTCGACGTTTTGTGCCACGCCATCGAGTCGTACACCGCGCGGCCCTACACGGCCCGCACGCGACCGACCGCGCCGGCGCCGCGCCCGATGAGCCAGGGGCGAAATCCGTGGAGCGACCTCGGCAGCCTCGAGGCGCTGCGACTGGGCGCGCGCCATCTGGTACGCGCGGTCACCGACGCCCACGACGTCGAAGCGCGCCACGCGCTCGCGTGGGCCGCGACCCTGGCCGGCATCGCGTTCGGCAACGCCGGCGTCCATTTGCCGCACGCGATGTCCTACGCCGTCGCCGGCATGGCGCACGATCGCGGCTACCATTGTCCCGGCTATCCCGCCGGCGAAGCGATGGTGCCGCACGGGCTGTCGGTGGTGGTCAACGCGCCCAGCGTCTTTCGCGCGCTGGCGCCGAGCTGCCCCGAACGCCACCTCGAGGTCGCCGACGCGCTGGGCGCCGAGACGCGCGGCGCCGGTCCCGAGGACGCCGGCGCGCTGGTCGCCGCGGCGCTCATCGCGATGATGCGGAAGACCGGCGCGCCCAACGGCATCGGCGCCGTCGGCTACCGCCCCGAAGATCTGGCGCGCCTCGGCGACGGAGCGCTGGCGCAGCGGCGCCTCGTCGACAACGCCCCCGTCGCCGTCGACGCCGATGCGATGCGCGCGCTCTTCGCCGGCGCGCTATCGTATTGGTGACCATGCCCTCCCCGACGCCGCAGCTTCGCGATAGCTATCCGCACCATCTGCCCATCGCCACGCGCTGGATGGACAACGACGTCTACGGGCACGACAACAACGTCGTCTACTACTCGTACTTCGACACCGTCATCAACCGCTGGCTCGTCGACGAGGGCGGCCTCGACATCGGCGGCGGCGACTGCATCGGGCTCTGCGTCGAATCGCGCTGCGCCTACCTGCGGCCGCTGGCCTTTCCCGACGCGCTCGAGGGCGGGCTGCGCGTGGTGCACCTCGGCCGCTCGAGCGTGCGCTACGAGATCGCCATCTTCGCCGTCGGCAACGTCGAGGCCGCGGCGCAGGGCGAGTTCGTGCACGTCTTCGTCGATCGCGCCACGCGGCGGCCGGCCGAGATGCCGCCGCGCATCCGCGACGCGCTGGCGCGGCTGATGCCGCGTTGAGATCGTGGTATGGCCTCGGGATGCCCTCGAAGCTGCTCGTCCGCGTCGTCCTCGTGGTCGCCTCCCTCGGCCTCGCGTTCGCGACGAGCGCCCAGGCCGCGCCGGCCGCCGCCAGCAGCGAGAGCCAGCGTCTCCGGGCGCTCCTCGACGAGGAGTGGGATTGGGAGATGCGCCAGTGGCCGACCTGGGCGACCGCCGTGGGCGACCCGCGCTACGACGACAAGCTGCCGGACCTGTCGTTCGCCGCCATCGAGCAGCGCAAGGCGCACCTACGCGAGCGGCTGCACCGCCTCGAGAAGATCGCGCGTGCCCGCCTCGGCACCGAAGATCAGCTCAACTACGATCTCTATCTCCGCGACGCCCGGCTCGGCGTCGAGGGCGCGCGCTTCCCCGACGAGCTGTTGACGCTCAATCAGATGGGCGGCGTGCACAGCGAGCTGGCCGAGATCGCGCAATACATGCCGCGCCGCAACGCCGTCGACTTCGACCACTTCCTCGCGCGCATGGATGCCCTACCGAAGTTGGTCGAGCAGCACGTGGCGCTGTTGCGCAAGGGGCTGGAGCGCGGCATCACCCCGCCCCAAGTCACGCTGGAACGGCTCGGCGAGCTGATCGGCAACCAGATCACCGACGATCCGACCAAGAGCCCGATCTACCAGATCGCCTTTGCGCAGCTGCCCGAGAGCATCTCCGCGGCCGAGCGCGCGCGCCTGCAGGCGGCGGCGACGAAGGCCATCGCCGACAAGGTGATGCCGTCGCTGCGCGCGTTCCGCACCTTCGTCGTCGGCGAGTACGTGCCGCGCGCGCGCACGTCGCTCGGCCTCGCCGCCCTTCCCGACGGCGCCGAATGGTACGCCTACCTCGCGCGCCGCTCGACGACGACCGACCTCTTGCCCGAGCGCATCCACCAGATCGGCCTCGACGAGGTCGCGCGCATTCACGGCCAGATGGAGCAGGCGATGCGCGCCACCGGCTGGAAGGGCTCGATGGAGGAGTTCTTCACGCAGCTGCGCACCGACCCGAAGTTCTTCTTCACCGACAAGACGGCGCTCGTCACCGCCTACCGCGACATCGCCAAGCGCATCGATCCCGAGCTGCCGCGCCTCTTCGGCACGCTGCCGCGGCTGACCTACGGCGTGCGGCCGGTGCCGGCGCACGACGAGAAGACGCAGACCACGGCCTACTACTCGAGCGGCTCGGGCGAGGTCGGCCGTCCCGGCTACTTCTACGCCAATACCTACGATCTGAAGTCGCGGCCCAAGTGGGAGATGGAGGCGTTGACGCTGCACGAGGCGGTGCCCGGCCACCATCTACAGCTCGCCATCGCCCAGGAGCTCGGCGCGCTGCCGCGCTTCCGGCGCTTCGGCGGCTATACCGCCTTCATCGAGGGCTGGGGTCTGTACGCCGAGTCGCTCGGAGGCGAGCTGGGGATGTTGCAGGATCCGTATGCGAAGTTCGGCCAGCTCACCTACGAGATGTGGCGCGCCGTCCGCCTCGTCGTCGACACGGGCATCCATTCCAAGGGCTGGACGCGCCAGCAGTCGATCGACTTCTTCCGTAAGAACGCGGCCAAGACCCCGCACGACATCGAGGTCGAGGTCGATCGCTACATCGTCTGGCCGGGGCAGGCGCTGGCATACAAGATCGGCCAGCTCAAGATTCGCGAGCTGCGCACCCTGGCGGAGGAGCGCCTCGGCTCGCGCTTCGTAGTGCGCGGCTTCCACGACGTCGTGCTGGGCGGCGGCGCGCTGCCGCTCGACGTGCTGGAGACGCGCGTCCTGGCGTGGATCGATTCGCGTCCGAAGTCTGCTATGAAGAGCCCATGATTCGGGCTGCGATGATCGCCGGGCTGGGTCGCGGACGCAGTGAGGCGACCTCCCGGCGTCGGAATCCGTCGCAGTCGCCGCGAAG